>CACKZF010000014.1 GCA_902604565.1 uncultured Pelagibacteraceae bacterium | reverse complement strand
CCCTGTTTCCTTGCACCTTTTCAGGTACAAAGAACAGTAGTTTTTGGCACGTCGTTGTATGCGCTACCGCCATGCCATCCACCTTACAATTTTAGCGCTACTCTGCAAGGTTTTCTGCCCTCTGGGCTTGAACCTCTCGGTTTTTCCCCAGATGGTCAGTTAAGAGTTGCCTCTTAATTCATTTTAGACAATATCAGATAGAGTAGGTTGTATGTATCACTTTATCGTTGAATATACTTAGTTTTTCACAGGGTTGAATAATGGGGATAACTTAATCTAAAGCTTTAACTAAACCATCTAAAACCTTCATACATAGCAATTCCATAAATTGAGTGTCTGATTAGAAACATAATTGATGTTTTAATGGGTATTCCAGTCTTATTTGCAAACACTCCCTGTCCTGTAAATGGTAAAAATATCAGTAATGGAGCTAGTGTTGTGAGAGCTCCAAATATAAAGCCTGAAAAATATGTCATTTTTAGACCTATCATTAAAAAACAAAAATAATAGATTACAGCCCAACAAATCGATACATAATAGTGAAAAATCCACCCAAGTAAAACTTCATGCCTAAAATTAGGCATATGAGCAATATTTGGGTTATAGAAAGTAGCATTTTTAAGCATATAATAAGTCCATCTTCCTACAATTCCCCACGATGGTTCTGGAATACCCATCAATTTGAGTAAATAACCCAGAATATCTAGAATTATGCATGAAAATATCCCAGCAACTAAAATACTAATAATATCTATCAATTAACCTCAAAACATTAATAAAAATAGGAGAACAAAAATGCTTATAAAAAATATGCCAAAAATAATCATTAAAATACGATTTTTTGTTTGTTCTTTTAATTTTGGCCAGTAATTCATAATTAGAAATGTTCCAATAACAACAATCAGACCGATTAGTACATATTTAGGCATTCAGTTTCTTTTACATTAAATGCTTGACTTGTAAAATGTGTTATATTATAGTTTCCGATAATTAATGGTTATCGGAATAAATAATGAATGATCTAATAAATAATGTTAAAAAATTAGAAATTGAAACAATAAACAATCTAAAGAAATCAAAATCTAATAACACCGTAAGAGCTTATGATTCTGATTTTAAAGATTTTTCTCTTTTTTGTCTAAAAAATGGCCTCAAACCATTGCCCACAGAGCCTAAAATTATATCGATATATTTAACACACTTATCAAAAACATATAAATTTAGCACTTTAAAAAGAAGAATTGCCTCTATTAAAGTTGTTCATAAAGCAAACGGTCATTACTTAGACGCAAAACATCCAATAATTATTGAAAATCTTCTAGGTATAAAAAGAATAAATGGATCAATACAAAGATCTAAAAAACCATTATTAATCAATGACTTAAAATTAATTATTAATGTTATAGATAAATATAATAAAATTAATAACAAAAGACTAAGAGATAAAGCTTTAATATTAACAGGTTTCTCAGGTGGATTTAGAAGATCAGAATTAGTAAATATTGAATATGAGGATTTAGAATTTGTAAATGAGGGAATGAAAATACTTATTAAAAGATCAAAAACAGATCAATCTGGCGAAGGAATGATTAAAGCTATTCCCTACTTTAGTAATACAACTTACTGCCCAGTGATTAACACTATAAAATGGATAAAATCAAATTGTATAACAAAAGGTAGAATTTTTAACTTATCAGATAAATCAGTGTCATTAATAATTAAGAAATATGCATTACTAGCTGGTTTAAATCCTAAGATATATGGAGGACATAGTTTAAGATCAGGGTTTGCCACATCAGCAGCAGAAGCTGGTGCGGAAGAAAGAAATATAATGGCCATGACAGGTCACAAAACAACACAAATGGTAAGAAGGTATATCCAGGAAGCAAACTTGTTTAAAAATAATGCTTTAAATAAAATAAAATTTTAGATCATGATTAAGAAGCTAACAATTGTAATACCAGCTTACAAATCAAGAAAATTATTAATAAATCATATTAAAAATATATCAAAATCAATTAGAATAATTATTGTAGATAATTCAAATAATAAAAAACTTAAACAGGAGTTAGAAAATAAAAATAATAACGTCAAAGTTTTTTTAAAAAAGAATATAGGTTATGGTAGAGCAATAAATTTTGGATCCAAATATGTTAAAACAAAATATTTTTTGGTTATAAATCCAGACACAAAAATCTACAAAAATACAATAACAAATTTACTATTTGCAGCAAAAAAAATAAAAATTTTTGGAGCTATTTCACCAGATCAAATAGATAATAAAAAGACTAATATAAAAAAGAACTTATTTGAAAAAAGAAAGGAACTTAATGGGGGGGCAATATTATTTGATACAATCCTATTTAAAAAAATAAAAGGATTTGATGAAAATATTTTTCTTTACTATGAGGAAACAGACTATTTTCGAAAATGTAATATAATGAAGTATGATCTTTTTTTAATTAAAAATTCTTATTTTTACCATAGTATAAAAGGAGACTCATCTTCTGCATTTTATATTAACAAAAAAGAAAAAGAATACTCACGGTTAATCGGAGGGTGGCATGGTCAATGGTCAAAATTTTATTATTTTAAAAAATATAATGGTTATTTTTATAGTTTATTAAAATGTTTTCCAAATTTAATAACAAATTTGATTCAACTCATAATAAAGACAATAGTTGAACCTAAAAAAACAAAATATATATACTTCAAAATTGAGGGTTTATTAGCTTCAATAATTGGATTACCTTCATTTAAGAGAAACAAATACGATCTATTCAACTAATTAAGAAACAAAATATTTAATAAATTAAATACTCTTGTTACAAACAATTTAGGATATCAATGCTCAAAACTGAGAATTTTTTTCTATATATTGAAGTATAGTTTCTAAAATGTTTAGTAACCTTTTTATAATCATTTTCAGATTTTTTATCAATTATATCAATTTGTTTAATATTTGATGATGATGCTACATGAGACACGAATCCATGGCATGATATTAATAGTGCAGCTGAATAAATTATTTTTTCAAGTTCTAAAAAGTTAATTTTACTTTTGATTTTAATGTTCTCATTTAAAGAAGATGAAATTTTGTCCAGTAAAAAGGGCTTTTTAATTCCAGTAGTAATAATTAGATCGCAATTAATCTTTTTAGATAAATTACTTAAAAATGATTTTAATTCATTTTCACTTGGTTCGATACTACTATATTCTTTTATGTACTGTTCTTTAAACCATTTTTCATCAAAGTGTAAAACACAGTATTTTTTTTTTGAGTAAATAGAATTTCTTGATTTTAAAATATTTAAATCTTCATTTATAAAATTATATTTTAATCTATTTAATGTGCTTTCAATAAAATTTATATGATTAGGATAAACATTTTTATTAAATATAATTTTATGTTTACATATTATTGGGAAAGAAACAAACATAGATCTACGCTTTGAATCATGTATTATAACTGCATCGAACTTTGATAAAAAATAAATAAAAAAAAATCTTATTTTGTCAAAAATATTATTTTTTAATAATCTAACATTATCAATATTTTGAAAAGATTTTATATATGAATAATTGTTTTTTGAAGCAACTACCTCAATATAAGAATTAGGATTATTTCTTTTAATAGAATTTAAAAGTACTGCCGAAATTAAAAAATCTCCTAATCGATCAGTTCTAAATAAAAGAAACTTTTTCATTAATAAATATAATATTTAATTAATTTTTTTGTAATACCCATATAGGTTTAAATTTATCACTAAGGCCAAGAGAGGAAGTCATATATTTTGATACAACTATATTATTCATATATTTGTGATACTTATAATGACCTGCTTTAGCAATTTTTTTGCGCAATTTGTCATTGTTTAAATATAATTTAATTTTTTTAACTAAATCATTTTTATTGTTAAAATAAACAACCTCATTTGAAGATAAAATATTTGACAAAAAAGTTTTATTTTGAATAAAAACAAGCAGTCCGTTACCTATAAGCGCTGATATTCTATCACTTGAATAGTGTTTTTGATAACTGCCTCTACTAATATTTAAAGCAATTTTGGAATTAGATAAATAATAATAATAATTAGAACCCCATACAGGTTCAAATCCATTTAAACCAAAACTTGCAATTTTTCTATCGTGTAATGATTTACAAACAAAATTAATTAAACTTTCTCTTTCATCTGATTTACCTTTTTTTAAAGTTCCCCTATTTTGACCATGGCTTATTGCTACGAACATGTCATATTCTAAATTAGACTTGTTAAAATTTTTATAATTATCAATATTTGAATCAACTGGATTCGGTATGTATTTAAGTTTTTTATAGAAGTTTTTATTTTTAAATATTTCAGGTGATGATGTAATAAAGCAATAATCCACATTATTTAAATTATTTAAAAATTGTTGTTTTTTCTCACCATTTAAAAATTCTGGAGATATAGAGTCAATATACCAAGATGCAATTTTAATATTATTAAATTTACAATAATCAAAAATTTTATTTTGAATATTAAAAACATGACCTAAAAGTACAATATCAGGTGAGAAATTCTTAATAGTATTTAATATTTTATCATTTAATTTATTAATTGGATTAAAGGGTTGAGTTAATGACCTATTACCTTTTAAAAAATTTCTATCACTTATAGTTTGAACAATATGCTTATTTCTTATAAATCCATTATTTAATTTATTTGCAAAGGAATAATATAATCTGCCATCAGAATTTTCATTAAAATTTGCTATATGTAATATTTTTAAATTCTTCTTTTTAGATTCTTTTTTAATGTTTATTTTAAGCAATTCTTTCTTAATGTTATCTAATTTTCTAGATATATTTAATATTGAAAAATTATTTTTTTTAAAAAAAAGATTTTGTTTTTCTCTACGCTTACTTAGGTTTTTAGTATAAAATTTAAGAACTTTAAATAGTTCATGAGGTGTGTTATTTTTTAAGACAACAGCTATTTTTTTTGACTCATTGAGACCTGCTATATTTGATATGATTGGCAAACATTTTCTACTACTTGATTCAATTGCAATTCTTCCCAAAGGCTCATTCCATACAGAATTTCCAACAGAGATTTCAGAGTTTTTATAAAATTTTAAAACTTCTGAATTTTTCTTATACCCTATTTCTTTTACAATTTTTGGATCTGGAAATATGACTTTTCTTGCTTCATTTCCTATTGCTATAAAATTCCAATTATTATCATATTTTTTAAACATTTCTGCTGCTTTAACAAAAATATGATAACCCTTTGAGTGATTTAGTTTGCCAACAAATAAAATGTTTTTTCTTTTTTTACTTAAACTGATGTTTTTATCTTTTTTAATTCCGTGATAAATTAAGGCTGTTCTATCTAGATTAGCATTTTTGAAACTTGAAAAAAACCTCTGTTGTATCCATCTGCTTATGAAAATTACTTTATCACAGTTATCGATTATAAATTCTCTTTCTTTGTATGTTTGGGATCCTCTTAAAGATTGAGGATCATTATGAAATACAAGTGCAATTCTTGTTTTGGGAAAAGCGTTTTTAATGTATCTTAAATACTCTGGCCTATTATGAATTTCTATAATGTCTATTTTATTATTTTTATATTTATCACAAAAGTTCTTTATATAATTTTTATTTCTAAAAAATCTTTTACTATTAAGTTTTTCAGAGGATATAATTTTAATATTTTTTTTCAATTTTGAATATTTAGTAGCATCTTGAACATAAATAGATACGGCTCCGGCTATATTTGGATTAAGGCTTTCTTTAAATGGTAAAATTATAAAAATATTTTTTCTCATAATTTATTTATATACTTATTTTTTATTTTCTTTCTTAACAAATAATCCTTTTTTAGTTTATATTCTTCTTTCAAAGCTTTTGATTTTGAGTCAAATGTTTTTTTATAAATTAATAACCACTTACTACCTTTTGTAAATTTAGCTCCCCTGGAAGAATTATGCAATCCAAGTCTTTTCTTTAAATTATTAGTATATCCAACATAACTTATATACCTATTATTTTTTCTTGCTAATATTAAATATACACTAAATTTCATTTAAATTTTTACTATAGAGATATAGTTGATATAAATTATTTTAGTAGATATAAAATATAAATATTTCTTGGTAATCATAAAAAGTAAAATAAATTTTAATGTTCTTCCTTAGAATTTAAAAATTTTTACATTTGAAAGTGAAACATTAAACTAAGTTAATTCAAATTTTTATAACTATGTAAAAAACTAAATAAGTCTTTTAAAAAAAACTACTATATTATATCTGATGAACTAGAATTATTAGCACCAATAATAAGTTACATAAATTATCATAACCATATATTTGTACTAACGATAAATAAAGACTGTTGGTTAAAATTTATAAAATGATAATTTATCTAATGTTTAAAAAATTATCCTGCAATAACAGCTAGTAACAGTAAAGCTACTATATTTGTAATTTTAATCATCGGGTTAACAGCTGGTCCAGCAGTATCTTTATATGGATCCCCAACTGTATCTCCAGTTACAGCAGCTTTGTGTGCTTCTGAACCTTTGCCACCAAATTTACCATCTTCAATATATTTTTTAGCATTATCCCAAGCACCACCACCTGCAGTCATTGAAACAGCAACAAAAAGACCAGTTATTATGACACCTAAAAGCATTGCACCAAGTGATGACAAAGCAGCAACTTGACCGCCAATAAAATAAATTACTAAATATAAAATAATTGGTGACAATATTGGCAGTAATGATGGAATTACCATTTCTTTAATTGCAGCCTTTGTAAGTAGATCAACAAGTTTACCATAGTCAGGCTTTGCCTTTCTTTTCATTATACCGGGTATCTTTTTAAACTGTCTTCTTACTTCAATAACGACAGCACCTCCTGCTCTTCCAACTGCTTGCATACCCATTGAGCCAAAGAGATATGGAAGCATTCCACCTATTAATAACCCAACCACAACATAGGGATTAGATAAATCAAACGTAACAGCTATACCCTCTAAATTTGAACCAGCTACTTTTGAAAAATGTTTAATGTCTTCTGTGTAAGCAGCGAATAGAACTAATGCACCAAGCCCAGCAGAGCCTATTGCATAACCTTTTGTTACAGCTTTTGTTGTATTACCAACTGCATCAAGTGCATCAGTTGTTTTACGAACATTTTTAGGAAGATTTGACATTTCTGCAATACCACCAGCATTATCTGTTACAGGTCCATAAGCATCTAAAGCAACGACCATGCCTGCGAGTGCTAGCATTGTAGTAACAGCAATAGCAATTCCATAAAGACCTGCAATATGATTAGTCCATAATATTCCACCTACAATAATTAATGCTGGAACAGCTGTTGCCTCCATAGAAACTGCTAGACCTTGAATAACGTTTGTACCATGACCTGTCGTTGACGACTTCGCTACACTTTTTACAGGTCTATAATCTGTACCTGTATAATATTCTGTAATCCAAATTATTAAACCAGTGATTATTAAACCTATAATTCCACAAAAATATAAACTTAATCCATTAAATGATTTTCCATTAGCAACATATTCCGTTGTAAAACCAATAACATGTTTAGTTATTGGAAACAAAATAATTAATGAACTTAAAGCTGTTATCACAAAACCTTTATACATAGCTTTCATAATATTTTTATCACTACCAAGAGTAACAAAAAAAGTTCCGAGAATTGAAGTCAAAATGCAAGCGCCACCTATTGCTAATGGATAAATCATCATATTTAAATCATCAACAAAAAAGATAGATGAAAGAACCATAGTAGCAACTATGGTTACCGCATAAGTTTCGAAAAGATCTGCAGCCATACCAGCACAATCACCAACATTATCACCAACGTTATCCGCAATAACTGCGGGGTTTCTTGGATCATCTTCTGGAATACCAGCTTCTACTTTTCCTACTAAATCTGCACCTACATCAGCTCCTTTAGTAAAAATACCACCTCCCAGTCTTGCAAAAATTGAAATTAAAGATGCACCAAATCCTAATGCTACTAAAGCATTAACTATTTCTCTTTCCTCAACATCAGTTTTTACTAAAAAATAATAATAAACTGCAATAGCTAGTAAAGCTAATCCAGCAACAAGCATACCTGTCACAGCTCCTGATTTAAATGCTATTGATAAACCACTAGCTAAACTTTTTCTTGATGCCTCCGCCGTTCTCACATTAGCTTGAACTGAAACGAGCATACCTACATAACCAGCGATACCAGACAATGCTGCACCGATGAAATAGCCCAAACCAACCAAAGGGCTAAATAATATTGTGATTATAATTAGAACTACTACACCAACAATTGCAATAGTTTTATACTGTCGATTTAAATAAGCTCTTGCACCTTCTTGAATTGCTGATGCAATTTCTAGCATTTTAGCATTACCCGAACTTGAATTTAGAATATTTCTACCTGTTATAAAACCATAAACGATAGATAAGATTCCAGCCGCTATAATATAATACATTATTGTTTCAGTTGATGTGTTCATTAGTTCCTTTGTTAATTTTAGTTATGAAAAATATGTAATACAAAATATGATATAAAACGCAATATTTAACTTTTTTAAAAATTGTGAGAATATGCTTCATTATATGCATGTTTTAATCGGTTATTGTCCTCGATAATTTCATTATTCTTTGCATCTTTAGTTAAATTGCCAATTAGTGTTACTTTTTGATTCATCTTTTTGAAAAAATTTAAAATATAATTTCTCTTTGATTTTGGGGATGTAAATAAAATTTGATAATCATCGCCCTTTGAAATGAAATTGATCTTCTTTTTTTTGGATTTAGCAAGATAGTTTCTCAAATTTGTTGAAATTGGAACTTTCTTCAAGTCAACTTTATAAAATAATGCACTTTTATTGATTAGCTTGGACAAATCTCCAAATAAACCATCTGAAATATCAATTGAGGAATTTGCAAAGTTAAAAAGGTTTGAGCTAATCTTAGTAGGTAAGTCAGGTAAATAGTATTTTTTAACAAAATAGTTATGTTCTTTTTTATTTAATAAAACTTTTCTTTTTAAAATTTGTAATCCTAAAAAACTGTCACCCATGTTCCCAGTTACATATATATCGTCACCATTCTTACACTTGTTTCTTTGTACTATTCTTTTTGAATAACCCAACGACATTATTGTAAAGATTGTTTTGTTTGATTTTGTTGTGTCGCCACCTGATAATTTAATACCATATTTCTTTTGCTCTTCTTTGAGACTTTTAGAAATAATATTAAGATTTTTTTTTGAAAAAGAATTATTGTTTCCACTAGCACCTATAAAAATAAATTTTGGTTTTACGCCCTTGCAATATAAATCTGAGATTGATGATCTTACTATTTTTTTTATTACTAAATCAGGATTTCTAAAACTAAGAAAATGAATACCTTCTATATATGTGTCTGTTGAAATGACAACATTATTTTTTTTGTCAAAAAAAACATCATCGTTTAGTTTTAATGCTGACGGGTTATTATAAGCTAATTTTTTAAAGTACTTTTCAATTAGAGTAAACTCATCCATTGTTTATTCTAATTTTTTTTGAAATCTTATCTAATAATGCATTTAAATATTTAGTTTGTGAGTCATCAATGAAAAAATTTGATGCTTTCAAATATTCATTAATAATAATTTTTATTGAAGTGTTTGGTTTATATAAGAATTCAAATATTGCACTTTTAATAATAATTTGAAAAACTTTGTCCATGTTTTTAATTTTTAAATCTTGCTCCAAATGGTTATTAATTTCTGTATTAATTAACTCTTCTCTCTCGATAGTTCCATTCACAATATCTTTTATAAATTTTTTAAATCTATGTTTAGGAAAAGTAATTTTTTCCTCATTATTAAAAAGTTTTTCATAAAGCTTTTGTATAATTATCACTCTAGGATTTCGTTGTGGTGAAAATTGAACTGGCATAATTTATTGAGAAAGGACAGATAAAACTGCATCTGCAGCCTCTGAACCTTTTTTACCGCGTGCAATAGCTTGTTTTTTGTTTAAGCATGTAATTACGCCATTCCCCACAGGTTTCTTAGATGTTATTGATAATGTCATCAATGCATTGGTAGTTGCTTTTGATATAAAATCAAAATGAGGCGTTTGACCTTTAATAACACATCCTAAAGCAATGAATCCGTTAAATTTATTTAAATTTTTTGATATTGTTACAGGTATCTCAAATGCACCGGGTACATTAATCACTCTTATGTTATATTTATTTTTAAGTCTAGATTTTGCGCTATTTAATAAAGACCTAGCAATATTTCTATAATAATTTGCAACAACAATTAAAATCTTTTTTTTCACTTTATAATTTCCTGTTTTTTAATTTTTATTCCATAACCTTCTAAACCTATCACTTTTTTTTTAGATCTAGTAACAAGTATCATATTTTTAATATTTAGAGATTTAATAATTTGAGCTCCTATACCATAGTTTCTAATCAATTTGTCATGACCTTTTTTATAAAAAGTTTTACTTTTATACTGTTTAAGTGTCTGAGTTACTGATTTTAAATTCGGGTCTCTTATAAACACAAGAACACAATTATTATATTTTTTGAAATATGAAATTGTTTTATCAAATGAATTCGGAAGTTTTTGATTAATTAAATAATTTTGAACTACATTAGATGATATTACTCTTAATCTAGGGACAACTCCTTTCTTTAAGGTTCCTTTTATAAGTGCAAAGTTTTCTGACCCATCAAGTACATTTTCAAATACTTTTATTTTAAATTTTTGATTTTGAACAATTATTGAGGATGTTTTTTTTAATTTAATAAGTTTTTCTCTTTTCAACCTATAAGCAATTAAATCTTCAATTTTGCCTATTTTAAGTTTATGCTTTTTAGCAAAATTGAATAAGGTTTTACCTGTAGCCATTTTTCCATCATCTGCCATGATCTCACAAATAACTGCTGAATTATTTTTTTTAGCAAGTTTTGATATATCAACTGAAGCTTCTGTGTGCCCTGCTCTGACAAGAACACCACCATCTCTTGCTATCACTGGAAATACATGGCCTGGTGATACAATATCGTTTTTTTTTGCGTTTTTATTTGATGCAGCTTTAATGGTTCTAGCACGATCATAAGCCGATATACCTGTTGTAACACCTTTTTTAGCCTCTATAGAGTAAGTAAAAGCAGTTTTGCTTCTTGATTGATTTATTGGTGATGCCAAAGTTAATCCAATTTTTTTTGATTGTGTATTATCCATTGCTAAACAAATTAATCCTCTTGCATGTTTAGCCATGAAATTAATATGATTAGGATTAACAGCTGATGTGGAAATTACTAAATCACCTTCATTTTCCATTTCTTCATGTTTGCTCTCATCGTCAACAAGAATAAACATTCCATTTTTTTTAACTGTCTTGATGATACTTTCTATTGAGCTAAAATTAGTTTTTTTCATTGATGAATTTCTTTACATATTTAGACATAATATCAATCTCAACATTAACCAAATCATTTTTTTTAAGAGTGATTAAGTTAGTTAATTTTAATGTGTGAGGTATAATCCAGATTTCAAAGGAATTCTTTTTTATTTTTGATATTGTTAGTGATACTCCATTTATTAAAATAGAAGCTTTTTCTACTAATTGCTTCTTAAGTGATTTTGTTATTTTAAATTCAAAAATATTTGATTTATCAACTTTCTTAATACTTTTTACAGAACAAACTGTATCAACATGACCCTGGCAAATATGTCCAGAAATATTTTCACCAAATTTTAAGGGTTTTTCTAAATTAATTTCATCTCCAATTTTAATATTTCTAAATTTTGATTTAGCCAACGTTTCATTTGATAGATAGAATTCTAAAGTCTTATTCTTGTAAGAAATTAAAGTAAGACAAACTCCATCACATGAAATTGAAATCCCAAGATTTTTATCTGAAACTTTCAATGAAGATTTTATAAATAAATTAACTCCTTTTGCTCTTTTTTTGACGCCTTTAATTATTCCTTTATTAAATATAATTCCATTAAACATTTTAATAGTAGTGTGTGAGTTTATCTTTATCTAAATATGTGTTTATTTTTTTTTTATTATTGTATTTTTTATTAATCATTTTTACCAATGAAGATATATTAATTTTATCACTATTAGAGATTATTTTGTCGCTTTTAAATAAATAGAATTCATTTAATAAATTTTCATTTAGAAAATTAGTCATTATATCCTTACCAGCCTCTATTAAAATCTTGTGTAGACCAAGTTTATAAAGTGTTTGTGTTATTTTTCTAAGGTTAAAGTTAGTCTTATTTTCTAGTTTTTGGTAAATGAGTTTAACACCTCTATTTTTTAAAAATTTAATTTTTGAGATATTTTTAGAACAATGAAATATAATTAATTTACTATTTATTGAATTTTTAATCACATATGAGTTAATTTTTATTTTTAAATTCTTATCTATTACAACTACAGTAGGTGAAAATTTCTCTAATCCATTTAATCTACAATTAAGTTTAGGGTTGTCTGTATTTATTGTTTTGTAAGAAGTTAATATTGCTTGATTTTGAAATCTTAAAATATGTGAAACACTTCTTGAATGTTCATTTGTTATGAAAGAATTGTTTCTTAAAATATTTAAATTTGATGAACTTGCAATTTTACCAATTACATATGGGGCTTTGTTAGATCTTATATAATTATATTCTTTATAAAGATTCTTAACGTTTCTTTTTTGAAGTCCTGATATTGCAACTATTTTCTTAGACTTTAAAATCTTTATAGTTTTATTAAATGTTCGTAAATCTTTATCCTCAATTGAGTAATATACTCTCTTAACTTTATTTTTTATTATTGCATTTGTGCATGGAGGTGTTAACCCATGATGAGAACAAGGCTCAAGTGTCGAATAAAGAGATGTTCCTTTATTGTATCTATTTTTATTTAAAGCAATGCTTTCTGCATGTGGTCTTCCTCCATTATTAGTCGTTGCAAAAGATAAGATTTTATTATTTTTTACAATTACACATCCAACTGATGGATTTGTGCCAGTTAAATACTTATTATTCTCTGCTAAGCTTATAGCAAAGTTCATAATTTTTTTATCTAATGATTTAAAATTATCTTTTTTTAAAGACATCAATTCTATCCACAAATTGAACAAAGTCTTTTTCTTCTCTGAAGTTTCTATAGACTGATGCAAATCGGACATATGCTACAGGATCAAGCTCTTTTAAGCCCTCCATAACCATTGTTCCAATAGTATTAGATGAAATTTCACTTTGACCTAATTCTTCTAAAGATCTACTAATTTTTGAGATAAATTTTTCTGCTGTCTCAGTATCAATAGGTCTTTTCTTTAAAGCGACATAAATTGATTTTGAAAGTTTTTCTCTATCAAAAGATGATTTTCTTCCGTTTTTTTTAACTACAGTAAGTTCTCTAAATTGAATTCTTTCAAATGTTGTGAACCTCTCACCGCAGCTACATAGTCTTCTTCTTCTAATTGCCGTTCCATCTTCTGTGGGTCTTGAGTCAACAACTGAAGTGTCACCTTTTTTGCTGCATGGACAAATCATAAATTAATTCAGCCTAAGTGTTTATAGATAGGGAAATTAGAACAAAGGCTTACAACTTCTTTTCTTACTTCATCTTCAGTTTTAGAGTTATCGTCAGGGTTTTCAGCTAACCCTTTTATAGTTTTTGTTATTAAATCACCTACTATTTGAAATTCTTTTAATCCAAAACCGCGCGTTGTAGCAGCCTGCGATCCAAGTCTTATTCCAGAAGTTATCATTGGGCTTTCACTGTCAAACGGAATACCATTTTTATTACATGTAATATTAGCTCTAGAAAGGCTTTCTGCAGCGACGTTACCTTTTACATTAAAAGGTCTTAAGTCAACTAACATAAGATGTGTATCTGTACCACCTGAATAAATTTTAAAACCATTATTTTTTAACGTTTCAGCTAAAATTTTTGCATTTGCTAAAACAGTTTTAATATAATCTTTAAATTCAGGTTTCAATGCCTCTTTAAATCCAACAGCTTTTGCAGCTATAATATGCATAAGTGGTCCTCCTTGGTATCCAGGAAAAACTGCTGTATTAAATTTTTTAGATAAGTCTTCATGATTAGTTAATATGATTCCACCCCTCGCACTCCTAAAAACTTTATGAGTAGTAGATGTGACTACATGAGCATAGTCGCATGGATTTGGATATCCCTTACCAGCAACCAAACCAGAAAAATGAGCCATGTCAACCATTAGGTATGCTCCAACTTTATCAGCTATTTCTCTAAATCTTTTAAAGTCAATAACCCTTGAATAAGCACTACCGCCAGCAATTATAAGTTTAGGTTTGTGCTCAAGCGCAAGTTTTTCAACATTATCATAATCAATAAGTTCAGACTCTTTATCAACTTCATATCCAATTGCATTAAACCATTTTCCTGACATAGAAATTTTTAAACCATGAGTAATATGTCCTCCTGAATTCAAGCTCATTCCCATAAAAGTATCACCAGGTTTTAACAAAGCTAAAAACACAGCACCGTTTGCCTGTGCTCCTGAGTGAGGTTGTGCGTTGGCAAATTTACAATTAAATAATTCTTTAAGTCTGTCTATGGCTAATTGTTCCGCAACATCCACATGTTCACAACCATTATAATATCTTTTTCCAGGATATCCCTCAGCATACTTATTTGTTAAGACTGAACCTTGGGCTTCTAAAACTGCTTGAGATACAATATTTTCAGATGCGATTAATTCTATATGATTTTGTTGTCTAATCAACTCATCGTTAATGGCTTTATAAATTTCAGGATCACTATCTAATAAACTTTTTTCAAAAAAGTCTTTGTACTCACTATTTAAATATTTTGTTTCGCTTGACATAATTTTTATATTTTTTTAACTCTTTTTAAGTGTCTTCCACCCTCAAACTTAGTATTTAAGAATGCATTTATACATTTAAAGGCTAAATTTTTACTAATCAACCTTTCTCCTAATGTAATAACATTTGCATCATTATGCAATCTAGATAATTTAGCGTTTTTTACCGAATAACATAATGCCGCTCTTATATTTCTATGTTTATTAGCTGTCATTGCCATACCCATACCCGAACCACATACTAAAATACCAATATTCTCTTTTTTTATCTTTTTTGATAATTTATGCGCATAATCGGGATAGTTTACTGATTTATTTGAATGCTCTGGACCTAAATCTAAAAATTCAAATTTTGAAGAAAATTTCTTTTTAATACTCTCTTTTAAATTAAATCCAGCGTGATCAGATGCGATATAGATTTTTTTCAAATTAATTAAATTTATAATCTAAAACACATGCAACTAGGTGTATTCTATTTTCTTCTCCACCATTAAATGCATTATGATATTTTGTATTGTTAGTAACCCAAACTGATCCATCAGCAGGCATATGCTTAGCTACATTATCAATAACCATCAAGCATCCAGGATTTGTTATAATTGGTATATGCAATCTAGGTTCTGGATCTCTATGCCAGCTTAATGTTGATCTTGGTTGTTTTAGTAAAATTCTTACTCTACCTAATTTATATTTTGATGAAAGAACATCATAAACTTCTTTAAAATAAGTATTTTCATAATCTTTTATGAATTCACTGTACTTAGACTCGTCTATATCGACATCCCTTGAAACTTCTTTCCCAGATTTATCTGGTTTAGTCCAATAAACACCTCGAGCTTTACTACCTTTTATTGAGTCTGGGTCTCCTGGTATTTGTGTTAAAGAAATTGCACCAAAGTTAGTTACGCCGCCTCCATCATCAAATTTTTTAATTTGTATGATTTGGTTATAAGCATCTTGAAGCTTATCAATATCAAATTGTATATTCTGTTTTTGAAAATCACTAAAGTCTAAAACTCTGTCAGTTTGATTATGCAAGTTAAGGTTTACGACTTTATTTTTATTGTCTATCATGAAGATTGTTTTCTACTCATTTATATATATATTTGTATAATAGATTTTGTCGCATAATAAAATATAATATGATTACAGGTAAATATCCAAATTTAAGGCTTAGAAGATCAAGAAAATATGCTTGGTCTAGGAAACTAGTCCAAGAAAGTTCTTTGTCTTATAGTGACTTAATCCTACCAATTTTCTTGATTGATGGAAAAAATAAAAAAGAATCAATAAAATCTATGCCAAATGTATTTAGGTATAGTATAGACAAACTTCATATAGTTGTAGGAAAAGCAATTAAAAAAGGGATACCTATGATTGCTTTGTTTCCATACACAAGCAAAACAAAAAAAGATGAAAAAGGTTCTGAAGCTTTAAATCCAGACAATTTAGTTTGCAGAGGAATAAAGTTAATTAAAAAGAAATTTAAGAATAAAATTGGTATTATGTGTGATGTGGCCCTAGATCCTTACACTTCACATGGCCATGATGGATTAATAAAGAAACAAAATATTCTTAATGATAAAACTATAGAAATACTTATCAAGCAAGCAGTGCTACAAGCCAAAATGGGATGTGATGTGATAGCGCCTTCGGATATGATGGATGGCAGAATTGGTAAAATTCGATCAGCCTTAGATAAAAATAGTTTAAATGATGTGCAAATATTGTCATATGCAGTTAAATTTTCATCTAGCTTTTATGGACCATTTAGAGACGCTGTTGGATCAAAAAAATTATTAAAAGGTGATAAAAAAACATACCAAATGGATTTTAGAAATTCAGATGAGTCTTTGAGAGAAGTTTCATTAGATATAAAAGAAGGTGCTGATATGGTTATGATCAAACCTGGTATGCCCTATCTTGATATAATAAAAAAAGTAAAAGATAATTTTAAAATACCAGTATTTGCTTATCAAGTTTCTGGTGAATACAGTTTATTAATGAATGGAATTAATAAAAAATTAATAGACAAGGCTTCAATAAAAGAGTCTCTTATTTCATTTAAAAGAGCTGGAGCAAACAGTATTGTAACATATTTTGCCGATCAAATTGATCTTTAATTATTTCAACAGATTAACAAAATCATTCCTTGAAGAGGGATAGTTCTTGTTATTAGGTTTAATAATTGTTTTATCCAAAAAATCTCCAACTATAGAAAAGCCATTATATATATCTTGTAAATTTTCAGGACTAATATTTTTATCTATTAGAAAATTAGGTATAATCTTTTGACTTGAGTCTACAATATATTTGGTTTGGCCATTAATATTTTTATCAACCACGTAATCTTTAAAATTTATATCATAACCAATAGACTTTAGTATATTTAGCTCTAAATATAAAAATTCAACAAGCCAATTATCAAGTTCAATTATTTTAAATAATTTTTCTAAAAGATTAAATATTTCAATATTATTCTCATTTTCAGCAGTAAGAATTTTAATCAAATTCATACAATATATAATGCTAAATAATTTTTTTTTATTTTCTAAATAAACAGGTGTTTTAATTTCATCTATTTCAACTTTTAGATAACCAAGTCTACCATCCTCTCTAATTTTCGAATTTATGTGAAATTTATTACCTATTAGCAAATAACTTTTAATCTTTTTTGATGTTGAACCAAAAATCACACCAACTATTTTTCCATTATTTTCAGTGTAGAATTCAGCTATTGATGAATTTTCATTATATTTATTTAAAGACAATAAGTATCCTTTATCTTGCCAATTCATTTTTGATTAATTTTTTTGAGTAGCTCTGAGGCTGCAGATTGTTCTGCATTCTTCTTTGAAGATCCCACGGCATAAAAATATTTACTATTTTTAAGTTTTACTCCTACTTTAAAATTTGGTTTATGTCTTGGTCCTGTGTTAGAAATTAATTTATAGATAGGCAATACTTTAAAAGTTTTTAATGAATACTCTTGAAGTCGAGTTTTGGCATCAATGAAAGTGGTTTCGGCATTATTTATTAAATTTTTCCATAATTTAAGAATAAAACTTTTAGAAACTTCAAAACCTTTATCTAAATAAATGGCTCCTATTAATGCCTCACAGCAATCTGAGATAATTTTATTTTCAACTACATTTTTGTTAGTCTTAGAATTACCTGTAATTACAAATTCTTTAAGATTTAATGAATTTCCAATTTCTAGACATTTATTTTTATTGACTAAAGAGGCTAATTTTTTATCTAAGGACCCTACTTTTTCATGTGGATAAAGCTCATACAATTTTTTTGAAACAACAAGTCCTAGTACTCTATCTCCTAAAAATTCAAGATTTTCATAATTATTATCTGGATCAAAGCTTTTATGAGTAATAGCTTGCAAAAGGATTTGCTCATTTTTGAAATTTATTTTAATCTTTTTTTGAAGGTTTTTAAGAGCGCTCATAATTAATCAATAAATTTGAAAAATCTATTTAATCTTAATATTTCATTCCAATTCCAAAATTTAACAATACTTCCTACGAATGGATCTGATGAAAAAAACAAAATTTGAGCTTTACCCACAAGATTATTTTTGTGGACATATCCTACCTCAGATAAAAATCTACTATCTTTTGAGCAATCCCTATTATCTCCTAAGAAAAATAAATGGTCTTTTGGAACCAGATATTTATCTGAGTTAGCAAAAGTAATATCTGTTCTGTATGATGCCAAATAAACTTTGCCGTTTGGAAGTTTTTCCTCAAATGTGTTAACTTTTATTTTTGATTTGCCACAATAATTAAAGATATTTTTTGATTTAATTGTTTTTAAAATTTGATTTCCATTAAGATAAAGATCACCATCTATAAATTGAATTGTATCACCAGGTAAACCTATAACACGCTTTATATAGTCAGTTCTATTATCTGCTGGTGTTTTAAACACAGCTACATCGCCTCTTTCCGGATTGTCGGTAAAAATACGATTTTCAAAAAAAGGTGGGCTAAATGGAAATGAATGCTTGCTATAACCATATGTAAACTTAGTTACAAAAAGTCTATCACCAACTAATAAATTTGGTTCCATTGACGATGAAGGAATATAAAAAGGTTGCAACAAAATAGATCTAATTAAAACTGCAATGATGAGTGCATAAATTATGGTTTTAAGATTATCTATTATTATTTTTTTCATATTTTTTTATCTATAACAACAAACGCTATAGAATAATCCTTCTCATCAGAAAGCGATAAAAAGACTTTATATTTTTGTATTTTAAATTTTTTTTGAAGAAAATTGTCTAATTTTTTTGATAGTGAAATATATGGTTTTCCATTTTTGTAATTTTTAATTTCAATATCAATAAAATTTATATCATATCTAAATCCAGTCCCGATTGCCTTAACGAAAGCCTCTTTTGCAGCAAATCTTTTTGCATAAAAATTTGTTTTATTTTTTATTTTTTTTCCTTGATCAATTTCCTTTTTTGTAAAAATTCTATTTAAAAAACCTTTAATTTTTAACGAACTATTAATTCTACTATTTTTAATAATATCAACTCCATTGCCTATAATGTCCATTATCTTAATATTTTAATAAATTGTTTAACTACTTTTGAAATGCTATGCGAAACAGCCTCTCCAATTATAAAATGGCCTATATTAAATTCCTCAATTTGTTTTATCTTATTTAGTATTTTTGTAGTCTTATAGTCCATACCATGACCAGCATGAACCTCTAAACCTATATTTTTTGCAAAAACGGCACATTTTTGAATTTTATTTAGTTCTTTGGAGTAATTTTTTTTCTGTTTTATTTGATTAGAAATCTTCCCTGTATGTATCTCTATACATTTACTTCCTAGAGTTTTTGATAATTTAACATCTTGCAGTGATGGATTTATAAATAAGCTAGTTCTAATATTATTTCTATTAAAGATTTTTAATATTTTTTTGATTTTATTTTTATTTTTTTTTAAATTTAAACCACCTTCAGTAGTAACCTCGTTTCTTTTTTCAGGTACAAGACAAATAAAGGAAGGTTTATTTTTTAGTGCAATATTAATCATTTTTGGGTCTGAAGCAATTTCCAAATTAATAGGGATTAATTTATTTGATGAAAGAATTTTTAAATCTATATCTTTGATGTGTCTTCTATCTTCTCTTAAATGAACGGTTATAGAGTCTGCGCCAGCCTTTAAAACATCTAAAGCTACAGTATAAGGATCAGGATGCTTTCCACCTCTAGCATTTCTCAAAGTTGCAACATGGTCTATATTAACCCCTAGTCTCTTTTTCATTTTAAAAATCTACTTCCAGGTTTTGTAATCGGAATTTTTTTTAGACCTATGGGAATATTTTTTTTTTTAAAAGTCGGAATTATTAATTTTACTTGTGAGACAATTTTTTTTCTTTTTATTTTTAAAGTTTGCTTATCTGATCTATCTATTAAACAGGCAAATCCTAATAAAATTGCACCAGATTTTTTTATTAATTTAGCACACTCTAAACTTGATTTTCCCGTAGTTATAACATCTTCGATAATTAAAACTCTTGATTTTTTTTTTATATAAAAACCCCTTCTTAACTTAAAATTTCCATCTACACGCTCACAAAAAATTGTTTCTTTTTTTAAAGTTCTGCCAATCTCGTAACCGATCACAATTCCACCCATTGCCGGTGAAAGAATTAAATCAATTTTTTTAAATTTTTTTTTTATCTTTTTTGCTAAAGATTTAATAAATTTATCAGATTTACTTG
>CACKZF010000013.1 GCA_902604565.1 uncultured Pelagibacteraceae bacterium | reverse complement strand
TGAGAATGATTGGGGGGATGAGGATGAAAATAATGATAAATATTGGTTTACAAAAGATAAAATTAATAAAATAACTCGAGTTCACAATTATTTAGACAGTATTGATGCAGTTGGCAAGGTTATATCCTTCTCATCAATAATTGAAGTTGCAACAAAATTAAATAATAATAAACCACTAGGAACTTTAGAAATGGGAGTTCTGTACACTAAAATTCCAAATAATATTAAAAAAGAAATAGTAGACCCATATATATCTATAAAAAATTCTGAAGCTCGAATAAGTTTAAGAATAAAAGACTCTTTAGATGGTTTAAGAAGAAACGATCTAATTAATCAAATTAATTTTGATTTACAAAATAAATTAAAAATCAGCAAAGATGAATTTAAACTAGGTGGAGTGCTTATATTGTTCAACAATTTACTTCAAAGTTTATTTAAATCCCAAATTTTAACCCTTGGTTTTGTAATGGTTGGAATATTTTTTATGTTTTTAATTCTTTTTAGAAATATAAAGATCTCATTAATAGGCGTAATACCAAATTTTATTGCCGCCTTTTTTATTCTAGGAATTATTGGTCTAGCAGGTATCCCTTTAGATATGATGACAATTACAATTGCTGCTATTACAATAGGTATAGCTGTAGATAATAGTATTCATTATATCTATAGATTTAGGGAAGAGCTTACTAAAATAAATGATTACAATAAAACTCTTAAATATTGCCATTCAACAGTTGGGATAGCGATTCTAAATACATCCATAACAATTGTATTTGGATTTTCTATTTTGATTTTATCTAATTTTATTCCAACTATATATTTTGGTGTCTTCACTGGGATAGCAATGCTTCTGGCCATGATATCAGTTTTAACATTGTTGCCATCTTTACTTTTAGTATTTAAACCTTTTAAGATTAAATAATTAATGGAAGTTGTAAAAGATTTTTTTACTGAACTATATACCTTTGATATTGTATATTTAGTTTTCACAGCACTTTCATTGATTAAATGTACAAAAAAAGGTTTTTTATTGAGCATTTTGTCAGCTTCTAAATGGCTTTTAGCTTATGTTGTTACTTTATTTCTATTTCCAAAAGTAAAGACATATTTTGAGGATATAATTGACAGTGAGTATGTCCTTGATCTAGCAGTTGGTATAGGATTATTCATAATAATTATATTTTTAATTTTATTAATAAATAAAGGAATTAATAGAGCAGTCACCTACTCTGGATTAGGAAATCTAGATAGAATCTTTGGTTTCTTTTTTGGATTTATTAGGGCTTACGTTATAGTTGTATGTATTTATACAACTATAAATATCATCTATAATCACAAAAAATGGCCAATTAATTTAGGTGATGCTTTTACATATGCATGGGTTGAAAAAGGTAGTAACTATCTTATAAAAGAATTTCCAGATAAAAAAGATTATGAAGAAACTAAAGAAAAAGTTCAAGATATATAATCCTAAAATAAAGGAAGAGTGTGCTGTATTTGGAATAAGTAATTCCACTGATGCCTCTACTCTTACCGCTTTAGGTCTTCATGCACTTCAACATAGGGGTCAAGAGGGTTGCGGTATCGTTTCATATGATGGAGAAAAATATCACTCAGAAAAAAGGTTTGGGTTAGTTGGTGATAATTTTAATGATGAAAAAGTTTTAAAAAAACTTCCTGGAAAATATGCAATCGGTCATAATCGATATTCAACAACAGGAGGAACTGCTTTAAGAAATGTACAACCTTTTTTTGCTGATACAAACGCAGGTGGTATTGGTGTTGCACATAATGGTAATCTAACAAACGCTATAACTTTAAGAAACAAGCTAGTGCAAGAAGGAGCAATATTTTATACAACATCGGATACTGAAACAATTGTTCAATTAATTGCTAAATCAAAAAGAGTAAAAACGATAGATAAAATCATAGATGCGATATTTCAAATTCAAGGTGGTTATTCACTTGTGATGATGACACAAAATACGCTAATAGGTGTAAGAGATCCTTACGGAATTAGACCGTTAGTAATAGGAAAATTAAAAAACTCATATGTATTTGCCTCTGAAACTTGTGCCTTTGATATTATTGGAGCAAAATTTATAAGAGAAGTTGAAAATGGAGAAATTGTTTATATTGAAAATGATGAGTTAAAAAGTATTAAACCATTTCCGCCAAAAAAAATCAGACCTTGTGTATTTGAATACATTTACTTCTCTAGACCAGACAGTATCTTAAACGGTAAAACTGCATACGAATACAGAAAGAATTTTGGGAAACAATTAGCAAAAGAAGATAAAATAGAAGCTGACTTAGTTGTGCCTGTCCCAGACTCAGGGAACGCTGCAGCACTCGGATATGCTGAAGAAAAAGGTCTAAAATTTGATCTAGGTTTAATTAGAAACCATTATGTCGGTAGAACTTTTATTGAGCCCTCTCAACAAATTAGAAGTTTGGGAGTTAAGCTAAAATTGAATCCAAATATCTCAGTAATAAAAAATAAGAGGATTATTTTAGTTGATGACTCACTAGTAAGAGGCACTACATCTTCAAAAATAGTAAAAATGTTATACGATTCTGGAGCAAAAGAAGTTCACGTGAGAATAGCAAGTCCCGAAATTAAGTTTCCTGATTTTTATGGAGTTGATACACCAACAAAAAAAGAACTTTTGGCAGCAAACAAATCTACAGCTGAAATATGTGAATTTATAAAGGCAAAATCATTAAAATTCCTAAGTTTGAATGGTTTATATTTGGGAATGGGATTTGAAAAAAGAAATGAAAATTATCCACAATTAACAGATCACCACTTTACTGGGGAATACCCTGTAAAAATAATAGACGAGCTTGGTGAAGATAAAGTAACCCAACTTTCTTTATTGAGTACCGCATCAAATAATTAAAATGAAAAAAGTAAGTTTTACAGAAATGAAGAATGGTACTAAAGACGACTATCAACTTTTAGAAAAATTAGAAAGTCAATATGAAAGAAAAACTGCAGATAGAATTTTAAATTATTTAGCTTCACAAACTACTACCCTTGAAGGTTATCAGATAACGAGATTAGAACACTCGTTACAAGCTGCAACAAGAGCATATAAGAATGAAGAAAGCGAGGAAATGGTTGTAGCAACATTATTACACGATCTTGGAGATGAGTTAGCTCCAATGAACCATTCTCAATACGCAGCATCAGTAATTAAACCTTATGTTTCAGAAAAAACTTATTGGATTATTTTACATCATGGTCTATTTCAAACTTATTATTCTGCAGAACATTTAGGTGGAGATAAAAATGCAAGAGAAAAATATAAGGATGCAGAATATTATCAAGCAACAATAGATTTTTGCGAAAAGTATGATCAAACTTCATTTGATCCAAATTATAAATCAATGACTTTAAAAGATTTTGAGCCAATGGTTAGGAATATTTTTTCAAGAAAACCTTACTACCATCATTAAATTGTCTAATATTTTAAAAAACGAAAAAAGTCCTTATCTCCAACAACATAAAGATAACCCGGTTGATTGGTTTCCTTGGAATAAAGAAACTTTAGATAAAGCAAATCAGCTTTTAGATGATTTCTCAAATATATTAAAAAAAAGAGGGATTAAAGTTGATAGACCAGATCCAATTGATTTTAATCAAAAAACATCTACACCTGATTGGCAAGCGGAGACAATGTTTGGATGCATGCCACCCAGAGATGTTTTGCTAACTATTGGTAATGAAATTTTAGAGGCTACGATGAGTTATCGTTGCCGATGGTTTGAATATCTATGTTACCGACCACTTTTAAAGCAATATTATAATTTAGATCCAAATATGAGACACGAATCTGCTCCTAAACCTAGATTAACAGATGAGGATTACAGAGAAGATTACTTATCAGACAAAATAGGAATTCAAAAAAGACTGGAATGGACAGAAAATAAATATTTTGTGACAACTGAGGAGGAGCCGCTATTTGATGCTGCTGACGTTCTAAGATTTGGTAAAGATTTAGTAGTACAACATGGTTTTACAACAAATTTAAAAGGAATTGATTGGTTAAAAAGACATTATAAAGATCACAGGGTTCATACTGTTAATTTTCCAGGCGATCCTTATCCAATTCATATAGATGCAACTTTTACACCTATCAAGGAGGGTTTAATAATTAACAATCCTCAAAGAAGGCTTCCTAAAGAGCAAAGAAAATTGTTTGAAAATAATGGATGGGAAATTATTGATAGTGCTCAACCTGCACACAACGAACCCCCACCTCTATGTTACTCTTCAACATGGCTATCAATGAACGTTTTAGTTTTAGATCCTAAAACTGTATGTGTAGAAAAAAGCGAAGTATACCAAGCAGAACAACTAGATAAATTAGGAATGGAGGTTGTTCCTGTTGAGCTTAGAGACGCTTATGCATTTGGAGGTGGATTACATTGTTGTACAGCAGATGTTTATAGAGAAGGTGAATTAAAAGATTATTTTCCAAAACAATAATTGTGACACAGATAAAAACAAAAAGAGAAAGAGTAAAATTTGCTTCAGATAATGTTACAGGTGCATGTCCAGAGGTCTTAAATGCACTTATTAAAGCTAATGAGGATGACAAAACCCCATATGGAAATGATGAGCTATCGAAAAGCTTACAAAATAAATTTTCAGAAATATTTGAGAAAAAAGTTTTAGTTTTTCCAACAGCCTCAGGAACAGCATCTAATGCTTTAGCCCTATCAACCATGACTCCTTCTTTTGGAAATATCTATTGCCATAGACTATCCCATATAAATGTAGACGAATGTGGAGCTCCCGAATTTTATACTGGAGGTGCAAAGTTAGTAAATCTAGACGGTAATAATGGAAAAATTATAGCTGAAGAATTAGATAGTAATATCTCTGGAAAAGGTGTGGTTCATCATACTCAACCATCGTCAGTAAGTATTACTCAATTATGTGAAACAGGCGTTGCTTACAATTTAGATGAAATAAAAAAAATATCTGAGATTGCTCATAAACATGATCTAAATATTCATATGGATGGAGCAAGATTTGCAAATGCATTAGTTTCATTAAACTGTACTCCAGCAGAAATGACATGGAAGTCTGGAATTGATGTACTATCATTTGGAGCAACTAAAAATGGATGCCTAGCAGCAGAAGCCATTATTTTTTTTAAACCAGAGTTAGTTGGAAATTTAGCTTTTTTAATGAAAAGAGCAGGTCATTTACTTTCAAAGATGCGTTTTGTATCAGCTCAATTAGATGCTTATATTTCGGATGAAGTTTGGTTAAAAAATGCAAAGCATGCAAATTCCATGGGAAAAAAATTAAGCCAAGGCTTACTGAAACATAAAAATATTGAATTGGCTTACCCAACAGATGCAAATGAGGTTTTTGTTAAAATACCAAAAAATATAATTGATCAATTTAATTCACATGGTTACAAAATTAACGATGATGAGTGGGAAGATAAAGCTGTTAGATTAGTAGCTGCCTGGAATACTGATCCAGCTGATGTAGAGTCATTTTTAAATATAATTAAATCTTAAATTAGCTAGGATTTTCTTTAAGGAAATTTATATAATTTACTATTTCTTCAAATTTATCATCCTCAATATCTTTATAACTTGCATTAAATTTACTCTTTACACAAATTGCGACATGAGCATAAGGATTTCTGCCTTTAGGATGATTAGGATGATCCGGAAGTTGTCCCTGTAAATAATCGCCAGCTTCCTGAATAATTTTCCAGAGTTTACTTGCGTTTTCTTTGTTCACAAAAGTCCAATCCTTGTTTTATCTCAAATATATCTAGTCGTATATCTAGTATCCTATAAAATCCTATAATATTTATTTTAACACAGGTAAAAAAGCTAATTTTAAAATTTCTCTTCTAGTATAAGTTTTTTTCTTTGGTTTTTTTTCTTCAACTTCATCATCATAAAGATACGAAAGAATTAAATTAGCTGGCCTCCACCAAAGATACAACATTCCACCAAGACTGTATTTAATCATGAATTGGATAGTTTTTTCACCAGCATTCGGTAGCATGAATTCTAAAACTTTTTCTAACTCTTCTTTAGAGATTTTATTTTTTTTATAAGCCATCACATACGGAAATATATTGAAAGTTCCAGATGCAACACCTCCGTACATTGCTCCTAAAGCTAGTTCTGATGCATCAATTTGACCTTTCATTAACATTTTTGCGTTTTTCTCAGCTTGATTTGTTACTTCTTCATTTGTAATACCTGCTGGGATAATTCTTGGATCATTAATCTTTTTTGCAACTTCGTCAGAAACAACAAATATGGTATCAGGATTTTTTTCCATTTCAGTTTCAACATATTGTTTATTAAAGGTTGATTTGTATTGTACTTGAATACTTTCTCCAGTTTCTTCATCGGTATAAGTAGAGTCAGATCCTGGATGATTTATGTTTGGATGAGGTTTTGCTATCCAATTGTCACCATCTGCATTCTCTCTTGTATCCATTATTATTTCAAACATTTTTCCTTTAATATTTTTGTTAATTAATCCATGAAGTTGTTCTGAGTTATATCCGCTTAAATGCTCAGCTATTTCACTTGGAGTAGCACCAGGTTTTATTTGATTAGGAAAAGACAACCTTACTGCTTTTAAAAATATTTGTCCCATAGGTCCCTCAAGAAAATCAAAATTATTATCTAACAAATGTGCTGTTGCAAGAACTGGAAAAATATCTCCACGAATTTCGCTTTGATTAAAATTTTTAATAGACACATCTCCAGTGACAAAAGCATAAACTTTTCTTCCACATTTTTTTAGCAGTTCAATTGGTTTTTCTTTAATAAATTTCCACTGATGTGCAGTTAACTCTTTTGTAGTTTTGTAAATTTCGTTAAATGTTTTAAGTGGAATTTTAAAACTTCCAGTTTTTTTCATTTCTTTAAACCCAACTAAAAACATAATTCCATAAAGATTAGTTACTAATAATTCTGCTGGAATTAATGGATTTAAAGGTCCTGTAAAAGATGAGAAAAGAGAAAATGCAGCACTTATTGCTTCTTTAAATAGCACTAAAATCGAAAACCCAACTGTAGCCAGAGTCCCTAAATATTTGTAAATATTTTCTTTTCTTATTTCATGGAGACCAACATGGTTTGCTATTGCAACAGCCATAGCAATTTCTAACGCCACAGAAACAAAAACACCAATACCCATTTTACCAGGAAGGGCGGCAAAACTTGCATTTATTATAGCTACAAGCGTTATAGTTCTGTAAACACTTTCATCTGTTTTTGGAAATATGATTTTTAATAATGGACTTAGTTCATCCATTACCGATTCTTGTATTCCTCTAATTGAAAATAACTTACTTACTGAAGGAAAATATTTCATCCACTCTTTGTTCTTCCTAGCTTTTTTTTTACTCGAGAACAGTTTAAATAAAGTGAAAATATTCATTTGGTCTTTAAATTAAAATTTTGAACATTTTTTTAATTGAGTAAAATTAATTTTACTTCCAACAACAAGATTATTTTTTTTTGCTTTTTCCAAAGATGAGTAAATTACTGTAAATATTTGCTGATTATTGCTATCAGACCAAGTAGATGAATTACTTACAAAAGTTACATTTTCATCACCAATTAAAGCTGTTCTTGTTTCCTTATTATTATTTGGTTCTTTAGCAGAGAAACTTTTAAAATAAAAAAGCCATCGTTCTAATATATTATTGTCAAGCTTTCTAGTACTGAACAATGAAATATCAATATCATTTATTTTGCCATTACAAGTTCCAAAACCAAATCTTGAAATTTTTAGACCGTCAACTATTACATTTTTACAAGATATCAATGAGCTTGTATTTGATCTCATTAAAAAATCTATAATTTCATATTCAGAAAATGATGAGTTTATATATCCATTATTATTCAAACTTTGACCATATCCAAAAGTTACTGAACAATTAGCTGTAAGATGATTTTTTAATGATTTATAACCTGAGGCAATATCTTTATCTATATAGAGGTTAATCTTTTCGATAGGTTTAAATTTTTCTGTAGCAGAAGAATTACCTTCAATATTAAAAACAAAATAAAAAAAAATAAAATATAATATAATTCTTTTCACAAGTGATTAATTCTTATCAAAAACTAACACTATTAACTATTTGATTTATCTCAAATATATCTCGTCGTATATCTAGTTTGTTGCTTAATTCGATGATTCTCTAAGCGATTTATTTTTAATGAAAATTAAATAGTCCGCATAACTAGTGTGAGGTAGTGTGAAGTAGTGTGTACCTCTAGCACCCCAAATAATCGCCAGCTTCTTGAATAATTTTCCAGAGTTTACTTGCGTTTTCTTTGTTCACATTACCTCAATTCTTGATTTATCTCTTCATTATCAAGTTATTATCGATTTATCCTATTAAATCCTATAATCAAGAACCACGATCTCTAAAAGTTTTTTCATTTAAAATCCACCTCGCCAATTATTTTTAGATTTTAAATCTTTCTCTTCTTGTTTTGAAGTAGGTCTAAATAAATAAAAACCCACGACAACAATTACGAATATAACTAAAATAATTTCAATCATATTTAATTAATCTCTAAAGTTTACAAATTCAATCGGAAGTCCTATATCAATATCTTGAATTGCTGATATTGCTTCTTGAAGATCATCTCTTTTCTTTCCTTGAGCTCTTAATTCTTCTCCTTGAATTTTAATTTGGATTTTAAGTTTTAGTTTTTTTACATCAGCAATAATCTTCTTAGCATTTTCTTGGCTTATACCCTCAGCTAATTCACTAACCTGCCTTATAGTTCCACCAGCTGCACCCTCTGAATTTTTAATAATTATTACTCTTGGATCTACTTTTCTTCTTATGAGGTGAACTTGTAGCAATTCATTTACTTGTTTTAATTTTAATTCATCTGGAGCTAGTGTAGTTATTATTTTATCTTTTCTTTCAATAGAAATATTAAGCCCCTTAAAATCGTATCGGTTAGCAATTTCCCTTAAACAATTAGCAAGAGCATTATCAAACTCTTGATAATTGATTTTACTTATAACATCAAATGAAGGCATACTTTTTAAAATTACTTACATTAATATATTTTTTAATTAGAACAACCTTCATTAGAGCTACTTTATTCACATTTTCTTTATTCTTTTAATTTTTTGGTAACCAAGAGTTATAGAATGGATTATTTTTATCAATTGGAAGTTTGATATTTATATTTTGTCTTGAAGATTGGTAAACAGCAGTTACAAACTCTAATGATTTTCTAGCATCTGACAATGTTACCTCATCACTTGAAGAGCCATCTAGTTTCTTTGCTACTTCATCAAACATTCCTGAGTACCATGATTTAGGTTTTTTGACTTTTGACAATACTTCATCAATTTGACTTTGTGAAATAGGAGCTCTTGGTAAAAATACCCACTTATCGTCAGCTGGATTATAAGGTTTATCTGGAGATGCTCCCGATTCTACTGTCAGTCCATCAAAACAGAATTTTAGTCTACTGGTATCATTTGCTGCACCAAGGGTGATAGAGCTAGTGACCAATGTTCCATCTTCCATTTCAATTGATAAAGATGCACAGTCTTCGACCTCAATATCATTTACTCTTGTTGTTAATTTTGCAAATACATTTGAAACTGGACCTAGTATCATACTCACCAAGTCATGAATGTGTATAGCATGACTTAATATTGCCCCACCTTGTTCACCATCCCAAGTACCTCTCCAAGGTTTTGAATAATAATCCTTTCCTCTATTCCAATGAGTCTCCAACGAGGCGATTAAAGGTTTTCCAGCAAGCCCTGACTTTATTAATGCTTTAAATTTAGAAAATCCTAATCCATACCTATATTGGAATACAGGAAAGATTATCTTTCCTGTTTCTTTACTAATATTTTCCAGCTCGTCAATTTCTTTAAGACTTGAAACCAATGGTTTTTCGCAAATTACATGCTTTCCAGCTTCAAGAGATTTTTTGCACGCAGAAAAATGTAAATGGGGTGGGAGACAAATATCAATTATATCTATTTCCTTTACTTTTAATACATCATCAAAGTTTAATGACATTTTAGTATCATTATTTGAAGCCAATATTTTATCTATTGCATCTCTTGTTAAACCACACAATGTATGAACACTAAACCGGTCCGATACTTTTTTAAAATCTTCAAAATGTTTAGCTCCTATATTAGTTCCTATTATTGCTACCTGATATTTTTTCATTTTTTTTCAGCTATTTCTTGAGCTTTAATTGCTACTTCCATTGATAAGTAAGTAAGTTCTTGCGAACAAGCAGTATCAGTTCTATTTAAAACATCTTTAATTAAATTAGCAAAGTAGGGGAGTTTTACATTTGAACAGTCAATATGTTTAACTTCGTCATTATTTGCCAAAAATAGTTGATTTCCTTTTTCAGATTTTGCTAAATCTGTGTATTTTCTAATTTCAATAAAACCTTTATCACCCAGGATAAATAACCTTCCATCTCCCCAAGTAGGAAGCGCATCAGGAGTAAACCAATCTAAACGAACATATCCATGACCACAATTTCCAGTAAGATTAACTTCACCGAAATCTTGAAAACCAGCAAATTCTTTTTTAGTTGTATTTTCAACTAACGCATGATTTACTTTAGCTTCATTTGAATTTGTAAATACTAAAAATTGATGAATTTGATGTGAGCCTATATCTGTTATTATTCCACCATAACTATCACGATCATAAAACCAATCTGGTCTTTCATAATTACCTTGCCTGTGTGGACCAGTACCAATTGTTTGTTTAACTTTACCGATTTTACCTTCAGCGACTAGCTCCTCAGCTTTTGTAACAGCGGCTACATGAAATCTTTCTGAAAAATTAATTGACCAAATTTTTCCTGTCTCCTTAACTGTTTGTTTTAGATTATTAAGTTGCTCAAGTGTTGTACATCCTGGCTTATCGACCATGACATCTTTTCCAGCTTTCATTGCGTCTATAGATAGATTTGCCCTATCTTTAGGAATGGATGAAATTAAAATCATATCAATTGTATCATCATTTAAAATATCACTTTTATTATCTGCCCTTTTTATTTCAGGATATTTTTTTCTAAATTCATCTAAAGTTAACGGAGAATCTTGTGTCCAAAAATAATTACAACTACATCCCTCTTTAAGCATCTCATCAAGCATGTCAAAGATATGAGCATGATCAATACCCAATACTCCAAGATTTATAGTTTTAGTCATAAACTATTTTAGCAGAATAAAAATTTTAAATAAGATTTTAATTATTGGGAAGGGTTATTCTCTACAATAACTGTTTCTTCGGTTCCTGCTGGTTTTATCGGTTCTTCGATAGGCTCTGTCGCTGGATTAAGTTCTAAGCCAATAGGTGTTATTGTTGTAGGAAGAGGTGTGAATTGAGAGTCAGGGTTTTCAACAACCTCTCTAACTTTCATCCTGTAAACTCCATATGCTCCTATTAAACAGTGAAATATAATTAGAAATATAAAATAACCATTCTCTCCTATAAAATCCATAAACATAGAACATAAAAAAGGTCCGCTAATTGCACCCATTCCAAAGGTGAATTGTAAACCTGCACCTGCAGCGACAAATTTTTCTTTAGCTATAAAATCATTAGTGTGAGCAAAAATTAATGCAAACATAGGAAGACTAAAGAAAGCATATAAGCCTGTAAAAATATAAAACCAAAACTTTGAGCTAGCTAAACCATCAGGTAAATGCATTGTGCCAACTGAAAAAATTGCACATAGTGCAAAGAAAGCCGAAGCAAAAGTAGAATATACTGTAACTGTTCTTCTGTCATAAATATCTGATAGTTTACCAATAGGCCATTGGGAAATAGCTCCAGAAATAGCAATTAGAAAAGTTACAAAAGAAATTTCAAAAATACTAAAATTCATTGATGCTGCATAAACAGCAATTAAAGCAAACATTGCAGAGTGACAAATTCCACATAAAAGTGCACTTACCATTCCAAAAGGAGAGGCTACATAAAGTTCTTTAATTTTCATTCCTATAATTTTTTTAAATTTTGGTGGTTTTTTTTTAGTTAATAATATTGGAACAAGTGAAAGTGACATGAATAAAGAAACAAGTATAAATGGCTGAAAATTTTCTGGCTTACTGAAGTTTAAAAAAAACATTCCAATCGCCATAGATGCATAAAGAACGATCATATAAATTGATAAAACACTGCCTCGGTTTTTATTGCTTGCTCGGTCGTTTAGCCAGCTTTCTGCAATTGTATATAAACATACCATTGAAAAACCTGAGGCAATTCTTAATACAAACCATGTAAATGGATTGATGATTATAGAGTGTACTAAAACAACGATAGAAGCAATTGATGCAAAAGCAGCAAATACTCTTATATGACCAACTCTTGATACTAAAATTGGAACTGTTTTTGCCCCGATAAAATAGCCTACAAAATATCCTGACAACATAAAGCCAGTTGCTGTTAAGCTGAAACTTTCATGAACAGCTCTTACTCCAAGTAAAGAAACTTGAAATCCATGAGCTATCATAATTAGACCCATGCCTGTGAATAATGCCCAGGAATTTTTAAGTATCTTTTCCATAATTGCGCTATCTATGGTTGATTTGATAGTAAATCAAGAAATTAATTAATAATTTTTTCAGGCTCTCGTAGTTTTATAAATGAGTGAATGCCTAAAGTGATTATGATCACGGCACCTCCAATGATCGTCTCCAAAGTTGGCTGCTCTTTAACAACTAACCAAACCCAAATTGGACCTATTATTGTTTCTAATAAGAAAAATAGATTTACTTCTTCTGCTGGTATGAATCTTGGTGCGATCGTTACTAAAACAAAAGGTAGGGCTACACAAATAATGCACATTATCGGTATGTAAATTTGATCAGTTCCAATTAAATTAAAGTTTTCAACAAAAAAGAAAGCAAATACTGCCACTCCTAATTTTCCCATTACAGCAGAAGGCAAAAGATCTCTGTCTTTAGCATATCGAATAAGAACTGCATTTACTGCTAATCCAGCAGCTGTGACAAATCCCATTATATTCCCATAAAGATTACCGACTTGCAGTGAGTCATAAAAAATAAATAAAGCCGCTAAAAATGTAATGAAAATGGCGATCCAAGTCCCTTTACTAGGCATTTCTTTTAAGAATATTGCCCCAAGCATTGCGGAAAGCATTGGGGCTAAAGCGATCATAATCAACGTATTGGCTACGTTAGTATTTTGTATAGAGACAATGAAAGTAATGTTACATATAGAAAAGCTAATTGCGTAAAATATACCAACTGTACCAACTTTTAAAAAGGCATTAATAAAATTTTGCCTATAAAATAATAGTAGTCCAATTAAGACTATAAAGAAAGGCATGGCTCCTCTATAAAAAAGCATTCCCCAAGTTTCGATATTTGAAAGCCTGATAAGTAATGAGTCAGGTGTAATGAACATCACAGCAACGAAGGCTAGTAGAGAACCTTTCTTTTGATCTGATAGTTTATTCAAGCTCTTAAACCTTTCCAAAATATCTTTGCAAGATTGATTTTAGAAAGGTCATAGTACGTTTTTAATCCAGTAGGAGAAGTAACATTAATATCTCCATTTAGTTTCTGATCTATGAAGTCAATTCCAGCAAAATAAATATTATCATTCTTTAATTTTTTTCCAATAATTTTTGAAATTTTTAATTCTAGTTTTGTAAGTCTAGTAAGTTTAGGCAAAGCACCTTTGCTCATATTACTCAAATATGAACCTTTTTTGGGAACTCTTGAAATTGCACCACACACTTTACCATTAATAATAAAAACTCTTTTATCACCTTTAGAAATATTTTTTAAAAATTTTTGAAACATAGAATGACCATTTTTATTTAAAAAATTTGTAATAAGTTTTTTATCAAACTTATTTTTAATGAGATGAATTTGATTGCCACCGTATCCATTAATGGGTTTCATAATCATACTTTTATTTTGTTTATAAAATTTATTAATTTCTTCTATATTATTTGAAAATAATGTATTAGGCATATATTTAATAAAATGCTTTGAGTATAGTTTTTCTGATACATTTCTGATAGCAGTTGGATTATTTATTACTTTTACTTTTTTTAAGTCATCTAAAATAAGAGTAGTTATTAAATATTCTGAATTAAATGGAGGATCCTGCCTAATTAAAATAAATTTAAGATTTTCAACGTCAATTTTTTGTTTTTTATAAATTTTATAAAATTTTTTACTTTCATAATTAAATTTTACAAATAATCCATTTGCATATGTTTTATTTTTGATGATGGACAGGTTTGAAGGAGTATAATAAAATATTTTATATCCTAATTTCTGCGCTTCATGAGCTAAAAATATTGATGTATCAGAAGATATATTTATTTTATCTAATTTATCGCCTTGTATGCCTATTATTTTATTTGTCATATAAATCTTCTAAATTTTGAAATTTAGAGAATTTATTTATAACATGGCTGGCGACTGTTTCTTTATTATTGATAATCTTATTTAGATGTTCCAAGTATTTTGTTTCGTTTGTACCGCTTTTTCCAATAAAATCTCTCTTTTCTAAACCTTTTTGGGCAATTTTTAACAAGTTAGAAATCCAATAAATCATATCTTTACCCATTAAATTTGTATCAAGTCCTTTCATAGGCGCATCTTCATACGCATTTAATAAATCTTTCTTTTCCCATTTAGAAATAAATTCTAATGCTTCGTCTAAATTACCATATAAAAGTCCAGTAAAAAATGCAGGACCAGCGCAGATACAGTTCCAACCACAAGTATCCATAGATCTCAATTCAATATATTGTTTTAATCTATTCTCTGTAAATATAGTACTTAAATGCAATCCAAGATCGTCAATACTTGGTAAAGATTTATTTATTTCTTGAATATTACCATTCATATAATCAGAAAATTTATAATTTTTACCAGATAAATATTTATCATCTTTTTTTAAAAACAGTATTGGATAATCTATTACAAAATCAGCATATTTTTCAAAATCAACATTTTCTAAAAAAATTTCTGGAAGACCACCTCTTGATGTTTCTTGCCATACTTTTGATCGGTATGATAAATATTTACTATCTTTTTTTTCAACAATTGATGAGTTTGCAAAAAGTGCAATACTTAATGGAACTAAACTATTTACTAATTTGAACTTTTTTACAAAATCATTTTCAGACGTGTAGTCTAGATTTAGCTGCGTCCCAGATGTTCTATACATCATATCTAAACTAAGCGACCCACCTTTAGGCATATCCTTTGTCATTACTTCATATCTTTTTTTAGGATTATTTGGAATCTCAGACAACTTAGATATTGGATCAAATCCAGCACTTACTATTTTTAAATCTAGTTTTTCAACAACTTGTTTAAGTTCAAATAAATAATTATTAGCTTCAGAGCAAACTTCATGAATATTAGTTAGTTGAGCACCTGCAAGCTCAATTTGATTACCTGGTTCTAAAGTTATACTCTTATTATCTTTATTTAGCGCTATAACATTCTCACCTTCATATGATGGTTTCCAACCAAATTCATATAAGATTTTGAAAATCTCTTTAATTGTAGAATAATTAATTCTTTTATTATTCATCTTATAGAAAAGGAATTTTTCGTGCTCAACACCAATTTTAGTATTAATAGGCTCCTTAATTCCTGATTTAAAATGATCTATTATGTTATCTTTATTCATATCAATGATTTAATCACTCTTACTTAGATATTCAACAGCTTCGCTTATGTTAGTTAATTTGTTAGAACAAGTTTGATTTTTACATATAATAATACTTGGTTTTGTATCATTATTTAATTGGTAAACAAATGTTGCAACTCCTAGATATTCTTTTTGTAAATAAAGCTGCATTTCCTTAATAGAATCAGATGTACCACTGAATGTGAATGATAAGCTATTATCGCAAATATCTAGTGTTTTAATAAAGCTAAACATTTGTGAATAATAAGAGTTTAATACCTGATGAAATGATTTTTTAAGAACATTATTTCTTTCAGACCATATTTTATCATTTGTAATTGAATATAATTTATTTGAAATTAGTAGATAAACACTATTACCATTTGGTATATTGCTATCATTCAAGTCTAGTGGACTTGTAAACAAATCATTATCTTTAATAATATTTTTCTGGAACAGCTGTGTTTCTTTATTAAAGAATAATTCCCAAGTATCATTCATTATTTTTATTGATTTTTCTAAAGCTTTTTTATCAGCATTAACTTCATATAGCGTTATCATGAGTAAAGCATAATATACATAGTCCTCAAGAAAGGTTTCTATTTCTTTATTTTCATAACAATGAATAATTTTTTGATGTAATTTTTTATTTAATATTTCAATTGTTTCTATCGTCTTACTTTTTAAATCTTCATCGTCTAAATTTACTGAAGTTTTGAGAAGAACTTGGAGCATATATGCATTTAAATCAGTTTGCGATTTATCATCAAAAAATGGTTTTATTCTTTTTCTTCTAATATTAAGTAATTTATTTTTTATTTGGTCTAGCTTATTTTTATCTTCATCAAGTATAAAATTTTTTTCCACCAAAATGTTATTACCTTCAAAATTACCACTCTCCGAAATTTCGTACTTATTTTCTAGTAATTTAATGTCTTCTTTTAAAAGATTCTTTAATTCTTCATATGACCAAACATAATATTTTCCCTCAACACCTTCGCTATCAGCATCATATGCTGAACCATATAATTGTTCATTGTTTTTAAATTCATTAATAAAATATTGAATTGTTTGTAAAAGTTTATTTTTAAAATAATCATTTTTTGTATTTTGATAAAATTTAGTTAAGAGATCAATAAATTGGATATTGTCATAAAGCATTTTTTCAAAGTGTGGAATTATCCATTTTTCATCAACAGCATATCTTGAAATTCCTCCTTCTAGTTGATCATAAATACCTTTAGAACAAAGATTATTGAGCAAAATTTCAACAGGCTTAAAATATTTTTTATTCTTAGTCTTTAAAAAGAAGTAAAACATTGCATCAAATAAATAAAATTGAGGGAACTTTGGGGCTCCTTTGAAACTTCCATTATTTTCATCTAAATAATTAATAATTTTTTCAACAAATGGCTCCAAAGGTTGATTTAAAACTGCAGATCTTTGATTAATTTTTGAGAATATTTCTTTAACTTGAGGTGCTTGAGCTAAAATTTTCTCTCTATTTTCATTGTAAACGTTATGAACATTATTTAGGACTTTTTTAAAGTCAGGTCTTCCTTGAATTTCTTTGGGAGGGAAATACGTTCCACCTGTAAATGGCACACCATTTTCGTCTAAAAACATTGATAATGGCCATCCACCTTGAGCTCCAGTTAGTATTGATAAGCTTTTTTGAAATACATAATCTAAATCAGGTCTTTCCTCTCTATCAACTTTAATGTTAATAAACTTTTCGTTCATAAGTTTGGCAGTTTCATCGTTTTCAAAACTCTCATGGGCCATAACATGACACCAATGGCAGCTTGCGTAACCTACACTTAAAAATATAGGTTTTTTTTCTTTTTTTGCTTTATCTAAAGTTTCTTTATTCCAAGGAAACCAATCAACCGGGTTATCTTTATGTTGTTGGAGATAAGGACTTTTTTCGTTTTTTAAAATATTAGACAATTTAATGATGGTAGTAAGGTTTTCTTGAAAAAATATTCCTAACCATTGGCTCAAAATCTTTTAAAGTCATTGATTTATAATTTGGATCAAATGAAGTTTGATCATACTTTTCGCAAAAATCTATTGTTGCTTGATAATATTCTGCATCCTTATATTTTTCTCTTGCATTTTTATCTCCACCTAAATGTTCTGCAGAATAATAAGTTTGAAATAGACCATGATGTAAAATAATCCAATAAGTTTTTTCTGAAACATAAGGTTTAATTACTGATGCTGCGTATTGAGAATGGTTCATTGGAGCTAACTCATCTCCAAGATCGTGTAATAATGTTGCTACAACCATTTCCTCGCTTTCTTCATTCTTATATGCTCTTGTTGCAGCTTGTAACGAGTGTTCTAATCTCGTTATCTGATAACCTTCAAGGGTAGTAGTTTGTGAAGCTAAATAATTTAAAATTCTATCTGCAGTTTTTCTTTCATATTGACTTTCTAATTTTTCTAAAAGTTGATAGTCGTCTTTAGTACCATTCTTCATTTCTGTAAAACTTACTTTTTTCATTTTAATTATTTGATGCGGTACTCAATAAAGAAAGTTGGGTTACTTTATCTTCACCAAGCTCGTCTATTATTTTTACAGGGTATTCCCCAGTAAAGTGGTGATCTGTTAATTGTGGATAATTTTCATTTCTTTTTTCAAATCCCATTCCCAAATATAAACCATTCAAACTTAGGAATTTTAATGATTTTGCCTTTATAAATTCACATATTTCAGCTGTAGATTTGTTTGCTGCCAAAAGTTCTTTTTTTGTTGGTGTATCAACTCCATAAAAATCAGGAAACTTAATTTCGGGACTTGCTATTCTCACGTGAACTTCTTTTGCTCCAGAATCGTATAACATTTTTACTATTTTTGAAGATGTAGTGCCTCTTACTAGTGAGTCATCAACTAAAATAATCCTCTTATTTTTTATTACTGAGATATTTGGATTCAATTTTAGCTTAACTCCCAAACTTCTAATTTGTTGAGAGGGCTCAATAAAAGTTCTACCGACATAATGGTTTCTAATTAAACCTAGATCAAATTTTAGACCTTTTTCTTCAGCATATCCGAGTGCTGCAGCGTTCCCTGAGTCTGGGACAGGCACAACTAAGTCAGCTTCTATTTTATCTTCTTTTGCTAATTGTTTCCCAAAATTCTTTCTGTATTCGTATGCAGTTTTACCGTTTAAGATACTGTCTGGTCTAGAGAAGTAAATGTATTCAAATACACAAGGTCTGATTTTTTTTGGCGGAAATGGTTTAATACTTTTTAACTCATCATTTTCAATATAAACAATTTCTCCATTTTCAACTTCTCTTATAAATTTTGCTCCAATAATATCAAAGGCACAAGTTTCAGAGGCAAATACATATGAGTTTTTTAATTTTCCTATTACTAACGGTCTAATTCCGTAAGGATCTCTTACACCTATTAGCGTATTTTGTGTCATCATCACAAGTGAATAACCACCTTGAATTTGAAATATCGCATCTATGATTTTATCTATCGTTTTTACTCTTTTTGATTTAGCAATTAATTGAACAATTGTTTCAGTATCCGATGTTGTATAAAATATTGCTCCTTCTTGCACTAGCTTGTTTCTTAAAGTTATAGCGTTTGTTAGATTACCATTATGTGCAACACCAATACCACCTGCGTTTGTATCAGCAAAAAAAGGTTGTACATTTCTTAAAGCAGTTCCTCCTGTTGTTGAATATCGATTATGACCGATTGCATATTTTCCAGGAAGTTTTTTTAAAACTTTTTCATCATTAAAATTATCACCAACTAACCCAAACCTTTTTTCTGAGTGATATTTTTCTCCATCATATGAAACGATACCGCAACCCTCTTGACCCCTATGTTGAAGTGCATGAAGACCTAAAGCGGTAAGAGTAGAGGCATCAGTGGAATTACTTATTCCAAATACAGCACACTCTTCCTTTATTTTAGGATTATATATCTTGAACTTTTTCTTTAGTTTCTTCATAATCTTTTTTATCTGGAAATTCTTTTATAAGATAGTTACTACCTTTTTCAACCCATGCATATGTAAAAGCATCACCTAAATTAATTGGCCATTTTTTGTGATTATAGATGATATTTATAGTTGTATAAATACATACAACTATAACGTAAGCCCTAATAAATCCAAAAAAGAAACCAAAGATTCTATCTAGATTTCCTAATCCAGAGTAGGTGACTGCTCTATTAATTCCTTTATTTATTAATAAAATTAAAAATATAATTATTATGAATAATCCTATACCAACTGCTAGATCAAGGACATACTCACTGTCAATTATATCCTCAAAATATGTCTTTACTTTTGGAAATAGAAATAAAGTAACAACATAAGCTAAAAGCCATTTAGAAGCTGACAAAATGCTCAATAAAAAACCTTTTTTTGTACATTTAATCAATGAAAGTGCTGTGAAAACTAAATATACAATATCAAAGGTATATAGTTCAGTAAAAAAATCTTTTACAACTTCCATTAATTATTTAATCTTAAAAGGTTTAAATACTAAAAGTAAAGATGGCAACAATGTTAAAACTGATATCATGGCCAGAAGCATTGCTATCCCAGTGAAGACACCAAAATATATAGTTGGAATAAAATTAGATAAAATCAAAATAGAAAATCCAAATACAATTGTTATGGATGTATTTAGAATCGCTATCCCAACTGTTGAATGGCAATATTTAAGAGTTTTATTGTAATCATTTATTTTAGTAAGCTCTTCCCTAAATCTATAGATATAATGAATACTATTATCTACAGCTATACCTATTGTAATAGCAGCAATTGTAATTGTCATCATATCTAAAGGGATACCTGCTAGACCAATAATTCCTAGAATAAAAAAGGCGGCAATAAAATTTGGTATTACGCCTATTAATGAGATCTTTATATTTCTAAAAAGAATTAAAAACATAAAAAATATTCCAACCATTACAAAACCAAGGGTTAAAATTTGGGATTTAAATAAACTTTGAAGTAAATTGTTGAACAATATAAGCACTCCACCTAGTTTAAATTCATCTTTGCTGATTTTTAATTTATTTTGTAAATCAAAATTAATTTGATTAATTAGATCGTTTCTTCTTAAACCATCTAAAGAGTCTTTTATTCTTAAACTTATTCGAGCTTCAGAATTTTTTATAGATATATATGGGTCTACTATTTCTTTTTTAATATTATTTGGAATTTTAGTGTACAGAACTCCCATTTCTAAAGTTCCTAGTGGTTTATTATTATTTAATTTTGTTGCAACTTCAATTATTGATGAGAAGGATATAACCTTGCCAACTGCATCAATACTGTCTAAATAATTGTGAACTCGAGTTATTTTATTAATTTTATCTTTTGTAAACCAATATTTATCATTATTTTCATCCTCATCCCCCCAATCATTCTCA
>CACKZF010000012.1 GCA_902604565.1 uncultured Pelagibacteraceae bacterium | reverse complement strand
TTGAACATTTAAATGAAAACGATAGAGAAAGTTTAATTAAATTAAATAATTTTAAAGTTGATCCTGAGGTATTTGTTGAACTTAATGAGTCAATACAATCAGAATTGATTGCTTATTTATCATCAGAGTCCATTGTTAATATATTAAAGAACCTAGAATCCGATGATGCAATTAAAATTTTAGAAAATGTTGATGAAAAAGATAAGAATAATATTTTAGGATCTCTTCCTCCAAAAGATAGGTTTGCTTTACTAGAAAGCTTAAGTTACCCTGAAGATACAGCTGCGAGAATAATGCAAAGAGAATTTACTGCCATTCCAAGTAATTGGTCTGTTGGACAGACAATAGACTATTTAAGAGAAAATAAAGATTTACCAGAAGAGTTTCTTGAAATTTTTATAGTAGATGAAAACTTTAAACCAATTGGAACTGTGCCTTCTTCAAAAGTACTAAGAACCCCAAGAGAAGCAAAAATGATGTCCATAATGTCCGAGTCCCAGCTTTTAATACCTGTTGATATGGATAAAGAGGAGGTTGGAAATTTGTTTGAAAATTATAATTTAAGCTCAGCTGCAGTCACTGATAAAAATGATAAATTGGTGGGTATGATAGCTTATGATGATGTTTTAACTGTACTTAAAGAAGAAGCTGAGGAAGATGCATTGAGACTTGCAGGAGTAGGTGATGAAGAAATAACAGATGGTGTAATTACAAAAACCAAGCGAAGATTTAATTGGCTTTTATTAAACTTATTTACAGCATTCTTAGCTACTTATTGTATTAGTTTATTTGGGGCTACTATTGAGCAAATGGTTGTTTTGGCTTTTTTAATGCCTATTGTTGCATCGATGGGTGGTAATGCTGGTATGCAAACACTAGCCGTAACTGTAAGATCTTTAGCTACACAAGATTTAACAAAAAATAATTTTACTAATAATATAATTAAAGAATTTAACATAGGTGTTTTAAATGGAATTATCTTTGCAATTATAAGTTCTGTAATTGTTTATTTTTGGTTTAACGACATTCAACTTGCATTAATAATATCAATATCAATGGTTTTAACAATGATAGTTGCTGGGCTCTTTGGAATTTTAATACCTGTAACACTAAAAAAAATGAACATAGATCCTGCTATTTCTTCAAGCGTTTTTGTGACTACAATAACTGATGTTATAGGTTTTGTTTCCTTCTTAGGGGTAGGTGCTTATTTTTTATAACTAATAATTATCAATTAATCTAACATTGTCTATTTCATAAGCCACAAAAAGCCTATATTTGTTCTTGAAATTGTTAAGCTTTAAACTTTTTTCATCTCTAAATTCTAAGTAATCTACTTTTACATGATATTTTTTTTCTAATTTTATTTTATAATTATGTAAATCAGAGGCCAATTTAGTACCTTCGAATTTTGACTTATACTTAACTTTTTTTAAAAATAATGCAATTTCTGAAGCTTTTCTAATGGATCTCTTTTTTAATAATTTGTTTCGTGTAGATAACGCAATATTATTTGTTCTGATAGTAGGACATGAATTAATACGAACCTTAAACTTTTTCGATAGGAACTTTTTAATTAGATATAACTGCTGATAGTCTTTTTCTCCCATATATAAATCTTTTGATTTTATAATGGTCATAAGTCTGTTCATAACATTTAGAACACCTTCAAAATGACCAATTCTATATTTTGCACACAAAATTTTGTCTTTTTTATTTAAATTAAATTTCTTAGCTCTAGATTTGTATATATCTTTGGTATTAGGCGTGAATAAATATTCTACATTTAATTTTTCTAGTATACCAATATCTTTCTGAATATTTCTTGGATATTGTTTAAAATCATCCCTTTTATTAAATTGAGTAGGATTTACAAAAATACTGACAATTGTCTTACTTTTTTTATTTTGTGAAGCTTTTATTAAAGATATATGACCAGCATGTATTCCACCCATTGTGGGTACAAACCCAATATTTTTATAGTCTTTAATCTCTTTATTTAAATCAAAAATACTTGTAATTATTTTCATATTTTAAATATATGTTTATAAATAAATTATCTTTATGATTAAACAAGCCATTATTCCACTTGCTGGTTTAGGTACAAGACTTTTACCATTAACCAGTGTTTTTGCTAAAGAGCTATTGCCCATAAATGGAAAGCCTGGAATTGAGTATATTCTTGATGAATGCATTGAGGCTGGTATTACAGAAATAATCTTCATTATTTCTAAAAAAAAAGAAATGATAAAGAATTATTTTTATAATGATGAATTTTACAAATCATTAATTAAAAAGAAAAAAGATCCACGCATAATTAAAGAATACAAAAAAATTTTAAAGTATAAAAAAAAAATTAAATTTGTTTATCAAAATAAACCACTAGGTACTGGTGATGCAGTATTAAAAACTAAAAAATTCATTAAAAATAAATATTTTTTAATGCTCCTTCCAGATGATTTAATAATGAAAAGAAACTGCTCAAAGGATATGATTAAATTACATAAAAAATATAAATCTTCAGTAATGGCGAGCATGTCAGTTAAAAAAAATAATGTAAATCGTTGGGGAATATATTCTTTATCAAAAAAACTTGATAATCAGAATTTTATTATTTCAGATGTTATTGAAAAACCAAATACGAAAGAAGCTCCATCAAATAATGCTGTAATTGGAAGATATATATTAAGCAAGAATATATTTAAAATTCTTAAAAAACAAAAAAAAGGAAAAGGGGGAGAGATACATATTACTGACTCAATTAAAACAATGATTGATAATAAATCTTTGTTTATTGGCCATAAGTTTTCAGGAAAATATTTAGATTGTGGTTCTATGAATGGTTACATTAATTCAACATTGGAGATTGCAAAATTATGAAAATATGTATGATTGGTGCAGGATATGTTGGGTTAGTTAGTGGAACTTGTTTTGCTGAACTTGGAAACAATGTTATTTGTGTCGACAATAACATAAATAAAATATCCAATCTAAAAAAAGGTTTAATTCCAATTTATGAGCCAGGTTTAGAAGAATTAGTTATAAGAAACTTAAAGCAAAATAGGTTACAATTTTCCTCAAATATATCAGAGTCAATTAAAAAATCAGATCTTATATTTATATGTGTTGGCACTCCGACTAAAACAAGATCTAAAGAAGCAGATTTAAAATATGTATTTCAAGTTGTAAAGGATATAAAAAAGAATTTAAAAAAATATAAAATTATCGTTACAAAATCAACTGTTCCAGTAACCACTGGCGACAAAATTCAAAAAATATTAACAACTAAAAGTAATAAAAAATTATTTGACGTTGTTTCCAATCCAGAATTTCTGAGAGAGGGTGAGGCTATCAGAGATTTTATGTTTCCTGATCGAGTGGTAGTTGGAACAAACAGTAAAAAGGCTAATAATATTTTAAAAAATTTATATTCTCCAATTGTTAAAAAAAAGAGTAGATATTTCAATACATCAAGACGTGCTGCCGAAGTTATAAAATATGCATCTAATGCATTCCTAGCAACAAAAATTACATTTATTAATGAAATTTCAAATTTATGCGAAAAACTTAACGTCGATGTAACTGATGTTTCGGTAGGAATTGGAGCTGATGAGAGGATTGGAGGAAGATTTTTAAGAGCTGGACCAGGTTACGGTGGTTCTTGTTTTCCAAAAGATACTCTTGCATTAATTTCTACCTCAAAAAAATTTAAAACTAATTTATCTATAGTTAAATCCACAATATACTCTAACGACAATAGGTATAAATTATTATTAAATAAAATTAAGAAAATATTAAATAATAAGATTAAAAATAAGAAAATCACATTTTTAGGCGTTACTTTTAAGCCTGGTACTGACGATATGAGAGACTCGGCATCCCTAAAATTAATACCATATTTGACTAGAAAAGGTGCAAAAGTTTCTTACTATGAACCTACAGGAATTAAGAATGATTTTGATAAAATAAAAGTATCTTATTTTAATAATATCAAAGATGCATGTACAAATAGCGAGCTTATAATAATTCATACAGAGTGGAATGAGTTTAAACATCTTAACTTTAATAAGTTAAATAATAAGAAAAAATTTAAGATTTACGATTTAAGAAATCTATATTCACCCTCAAAAATGAAAAATAAAAATATAGATTATTATAGTATAGGCAGATAACTATTTAATCTCAAATATTGCGTCAACTTCAACTGCAACACCTAACGGTAAACTATTAGTACTCACAGCAGCACGTGTGTGTGTACCATTATCCCCGAAGACATCTTTAATTAAATCTGATGCACCATTAACTACTTTTGGTTGCTCAATAAAGTCATCTGTAGAATTAACATAACCAGTTAATTTAATGCATGATTTAATTTTTGATAAATCATCTGAGCATGCTTTTTTAGCCTGAGCAATTATACTTAATGCACATCTTTGTGCTGCTTTGTAAGCTTGTTCTGTATTAAAGTCTTTTCCAACCTTGCCCTTTATTAATTGTCCATCAGCATCTATTGATATTTGTCCTGATATATAAAGTAAATTACCAGAAATTTTTGTGGCAACATATGAACCAACTGGATTGGTTGCTTTTGGTAAAACTAAACCCATTTCTTTTATTTTTGCATCAATAGACATTATTTACCTTTCTTTTTCTTTTTATTTTTATCGTACTCTTTTCTTTTCTCAATTAAAATAAGAGCTTCCTCCATTGTTAATTCAATTGGGTCTTTTTCTTCAGGAATAGTAGCGTTTAATGATTTGTATTTTATATAAGGCCCATATTGACCTTTCATAATTCTTACTGGTTTTTTATCTTCTGGGTGCTCACCGAGATCTTTAATCAAAGATGATGAAATTCTTCCAGGTTTTGCCTCAGCGATTAGAGTTACGGCTCTATTAAGACCAATGCTAAATATTTCTTCAACATTTTCTAAACGTGCAGATTTATTTTCACACTTTAAATAAGGCCCAAAACGACCAACATTTACAGTAATATCTTTATCATTTTCTGGATTTTTACCTAAACTTATTGGAAGTGAACATAAATACTTAGCTCTATCTAAATCTATACTTTTAATATCAATTCCCTTGGGGATAGATACATTTTTCATATTATTATCTTCTTTTTTTATTTTTTTCTTTTTCTTTTTTTCTTCTTCAACATCATCAATTTCTTTTTCATATTGTAGATAGGGACCAAATCTTCCATTTTTTAAATATATGTCTTTACCTATATCATTTTGGCCAATTAATTTTGGCTCTGCTAAAGTCAATTGTTGAGCAGCTTTAGACTTTGAAAGAGGTCGCGTAAATTTACAATCGGGATAATTTGAACATCCAATAAAAGCACCACCACGAAAACTATTTTTTAAACTTAATTGACCGCTATCACATAATTTACATTTTCTATTAATTTTTCCATCTTTATCGACTTCAAATATTAATGAGCCTAAACTCTCGTTAAGCATATCTAAAACTTCTCTGGTTCGTTTTTCTTTAACATCTGTTACATTTAAATTAAAATCTCTCCAAAATTCCTCTAAGACCTTAATCCAATTTTCTTTGCCAGTTGTAATATCATCTAATTGATCTTCCAATTTTGCAGTAAAATCATAATCAACATATTTTGAAAATAATTTTTCAAGAAAAGCGGAAAGCAACTTACCTCTATCGGTTGGAAAAAATCTTTTATTTTCTAAATCTGCATAACCTCTATTTGAAATAACTGAAATTATACTTGCATATGTTGAAGGTCTTCCAATTCCTAATTCCTCTAATTTTTTAACAAGGCTTGCTTCTGAATATCTTGGTGGTGGTTGAGTGAAGTGTTGCTCATCCGCAAAGTCTTTAAACACCACTTCACCTTTGTCAACTTCGGGTAATATGTTTTCATCATCTTTATTTTCATCTATTCTTGAAATCTTTAAAAAACCATCAAATTTTAAAGTTGAACCACTAGCTTTACATATATTTTTTTTATCTTCGGATGTAATCGTTATAGTTTTTCTATCAAATTTTGCTGACTCCATTTGTGAGGATAAGGATCTTGACCATATCAAGTTATAAAGTTTGTATTGATCTGTACTTAAATATTTTTTCATATCTTCAGGAACTCTACTAATTTCTGTTGGTCTAATAGCTTCATGAGCTTCTTGTGCATTTTTGGCCTTTTTACCTGAATAATTTAAAGGAGTGGGTGGTAAATATGTTTCACCATAATTTTGAGTAATGAAGCTTCTAAAAGAATTTACAGCGTCCTTTGATATATTTGTTCCATCTGTACGCATATAAGTAATTAATCCAACTGTTTCGCCATCAATATCTATACCTTGATAAAGTCTTTGGGCAATTTGCATTGTTCTAGAGGCTCCAAAACCTAGTTTGCTGGACGATGTTTGCTGTAAAGTCGAAGTAGTAAAAGGACCTGACGGGTTTCTTGTATAAATTTTAGATATTATATCTGTAATATTATATTTTTTATTTTTGATTACATCTAATGCTTTATTAATATCTTCTTTATTTTTAAATGAGAATTTTTCAATTTTTTTACCATCTAATTCACTAATAGATGTATTTATATCTAAATTTTCCTTCGTTAAGAAATTTAAATTAAGTGTCCAAAATTCTTCTGGTTTAAAAACTTCTATTTCATGTTCTCTTTCTGTTAATAATCTAAGAGCAACAGATTGTACTCTTCCTGCTGATTTAGATCCTGGTAATTTTGTCCATAAAATTGGCGATATATTAAAACCTACTAAATAATCAAGCGCTCTTCTTGCCATATATGCGTCGACAAGTTCATTTTCTATATTTCTTGGATTGTCAATACCGTTTGTTACAGCTTTTTTAGTTATTTCGTTAAAAACTACACGCTCTACTTTTTTATCTTTAAGAAGTTTTTTTTCATTTAAAAACTCTTTAACATGCCAAGCAATTGCCTCACCTTCTCTATCAGGGTCAGTAGCAAGGATAATTTTTTCTGAGTTTCTAGCAGTATCTGTGATTTCTTTTAAATATTTTTTTGAGAAACTGTCTATTTCCCAGATCATTTTAAAAGAATTTTCTGGATCAACAGAACCATTTTTTGAAGGAAGATCTCTAATATGACCATAACTTGCTAACACAGTGTAATCTGAACCTAGATATTTATTTATAGTTTTAGCTTTTGCAGGACTTTCAACAATTACAAGATTCATAATTAGTCAAACTACTTATAACTATTAATCTGTCAAATTAATAAATTTTACTCTTAGTTTCTTCTTTGTTTATTAATCTTTTTATATTTTCTCTATGTGAATAAAAAATTAAAACAAACATAATGATGAAAAAAATTATGTTACTTTGATTAATGATTAGTAGATAGATTGGAATTGAAATTGAAGCAAATAATGATGATAAAGATGAATATCTTGATATTAAAAAAGTTAAAGTCCAAACAATGCCAAAAACTAGTGCATAATAAATATTTATAGAAATCAAAATCCCAACAAAAGTTGCTACACCTTTACCACCTTTAAATTTTAGCCAAATTGGGAATAAATGTCCTAAAAATGCACAAAGTGCTGATGTATAAACTAGATCAGGATAATTGAACTTTATATAGATAACAGGCACAACAGCCTTTGCTATATCTAAAATAAGAGTTAGATAACCCAATGACTTATTGCCAGTTCTTAAAACATTTGTAGCGCCAATATTTCCTGATCCTATATTTCTAATATCTTTTTTAAGTAAAATTTTTGTGAATAGATATCCAAAAGGAATAGAGCCAAATAGATAAGATATTAAAGCTGTTACTATATAATCCATTATTCAGATTTAAATAATTCTTCACCATTAACAAATGTATTTAATACTTTGCCTTGAAGTTTTTTATCCTCAATAGGGGTATTTTTTGATTTTGATATCAATTTATCTTTTCTAACAACCCAAGGTTTATTTATATCTACAATACAAAAATCAGCGTCGTTTCCTATTGATAAATTACCTTTATTTATTTTAAGTATTTCAGCTGGTTTTGATGTTAAGGCTTCTATTATAGTTTCTAAGTCTACTGATCCATTATGATATAGTTCTAAGCTTAATGGTAATAAAGTTTCTATCCCTGATGCACCTGTTTCTGCTTGAGCAAAAGTTAATCTTTTATTTTCTTCATCTTCTGGTTTGTGATCAGAAACAATAACGTCAATTGTTTTATCATTCAATCCTTGAACTAAAGCATTTCTATCAGTTTCTGTTCTTAAAGGTGGAGATAATTTTAAAAAAGTTTTAAAATCACCAATGTCATTTTCATTTAAGGATAAATTATTTATAGAAACACCACAACTGAAGTTTACTTTATTTTTTCTTTCTCTAATTATATCTACAGAATTTGCAGATGAAATCTGGGCTATATGATACCTACAATTATTATATTCTAACAATGTTAGGTCTCTCTCTATAATTAATAATTCAGCACTTATTGGAATTCCTTGAAGACCAAGTTTTGTAGCTATGATACCATCATTAATCATTCCATCTTTTGATAACTCTGCATCTTCAGCATGTTGTATTATTAAAGATTTTAAGTCCGACGCTGAATTCATAATCCTATTCATAATTCTGGGATTTTGAATTGTTTTTACTCCATCAGTAAAACCAATTATTCCTTTGCTCTGTAATAATCCAAATTCAGTCATATTTTCTCCTTCTGCTTTTACTGTTAATGCAGCTGTTGGATAAATATTAATTTTTGATTTGTCTCTTCCTCTTCTTTTAAGAAAATCAACTATCGAAACATTATCGATTACTGGATTTGTATTTGGCATTGTAACTACTGATGTTACACCACCAGACAAAGCAGCTTCACTAAGAGTTCTAAAATTTTCTTTATATTCATATCCTGGTTCACCAACAAAAACTCGCATATCTACAATACCTGGAAATATGTATTTCCCTTTTAAATCTATTATTTTTTCTCTAGATGGAATGTTGTTGGTATTTACTTTTTTTCCGACAGCTTCAATTTTTCCATTTTCTCCGATTATTATTCCTCCAATTTCTTTTAAGGAATTATGAGGGTCAATTATATTTGCATTTATAAAATATTTTTTTTTCATTTATTCACAAAAAATCTTTAAGCAGGCCATCCTTACTGCTACGCCTAATTCAACTTGTTCTTTTATTACACTTTTGTTTATATCGTCTGCTAAGTTCGTATCAATTTCAATTCCTCTATTCATTGGTCCTGGATGCATTATTAAAGCATCCTCTTTAGCATATTGAATTTTATCAGGTGTTAAGCCATAATACTCATAGTATTCTCTGTTAGATGATAGAAACGAGCTTGTCATTCTTTCATTTTGTAATCTTAACATCATTACTATGTCGCAATCTTTAACACCTTTTTTCATATCGGAAAAAATATTTACACCAAATTTTTCAATTTCATTTGGCATCAAGTTTGTTGGTGCCACGATATTTACTTCTGCACCCAACATGTTTAGAAGATAAATATTTGATCTTGCTACTCTTGAATGTAGTATATCTCCACATATAGCAATTTTAAGACCTTCTATTTTTTTTCTTCTATTTATAATTGTTAAAGCATCTAATAATGCCTGCGTTGGATGTTCTCTTCTACCATCACCTGCGTTTAGTACTGCACAATTAACTTTTTGAGATAGAAGGTTACAAGCTCCTGAGTCTTGATGTCTTATTACAATAATGTCTGGATGCATTGCATTTAATGTCATAGCAGTGTCTATTAACGTTTCACCTTTTTTGATAGCAGAATTTGTAATATTCATTGACATTACATCCGCACCTAATCTTTTTCCTGCTAATTCGAACGAGCTCTGTGTTCTTGTTGATGGTTCAAAAAATAAATTAATTTGAGTTTTCCCTTTTAAAATATCAATTTTTTTATTTTTGCTTTTATTTAATTCAATGAATTTAGAGGCTTCATTCAGGATAGTGGTAACATCGCTAACGGATAAATCTTGGATACCTAATAAATGTTTTTGAGATATTTTAATAGCTTTTTTTGATTTAGTTGCCATTAAAATTAACTCTATAACTATATAGCATTAACTATGCAACCATTAATTTTGAATAAAATCTAAAGCACCTTGTAAAATAAAAGCTGCTGCAAACTTATCAATATCTTTCTCTCTTTTACTGACATTTATATCTAATTCACTTGATAAATTGAAAGCACCAACAGTAGATAACCTTTCATCCCACAAAGACACAGGAATATTAATTTTATTTGAAATATTGATTGCTATATCTTTTGCTGATTGTGAAGATTTTCCGTAGGTGCCATCCATATTTATTGGATTACCTATAATAATTCCTTTGATGTCATATTCTGTAATAATACTTTCTAGTTCATCAATTAATTTAACTTGTTTAGATTTATCTAGGGTTTGAAGGGGAGTGGCAATTTTTTGATTATAATCACTTATTGCAATTCCAATCCTTTTTGTGCCTAAATCTATACCCAATAATCTTGAACCACTTGATAATTTGTTTTTGAATTCATTAATTGTGATCATATTGTATATTTTTAACTTAAGTGGTACTTTGCGACATTATTTTTTACCATATGACGATAGATCTTAAAACTGTAAAACACATATCAAAATTATCAAGGATCTCACTTGAAGAGAAAAAAGCTGAAAAATTGGCAGATGATATGAATTCTATATTTGAATTTATTGAAAAATTAAACGAACTAAAAACTGAGAATGTTGAACCATTAACCTCTATAGCTGAAACAACTTTAAGGTTCAGAGATGACAAAATAACTAGTGATAACATAAGAGAAAAGATTCTTAAAAATTCTCCTGAAAAAAATGATGATTTTTTTGTTGTGCCGAAAGTAGTTGAGTAATGACAGAAATAACATCTTTAAGCCTTTTTGAATTAATTAAAAATATTAAAGAAAAGAAAATATCATCAAATGAAGCCGCAAAATCTTTTGTTGATAGATCTCAAAAGTCAAAAAAACTAAATACATATGTAACTGAAAATTTTGAAAATTGTCTTAAACTTTCAAAAGAGTTTGATAACAAACCAAATTTTGATTTAAAACTTCCAGGAATTCCAATTGCTGTAAAAGATTTATTTTGCACAAATGAAGTAAGAACAACAGCTGGAAGCAATATCTTAAATAATTTTGTCCCAAGCTATGAATCTACTGTAACACAAAACATATGGAATGAAGGTGGAATATTGCTTGGTAAACTTAATTGTGATGAATTTGCAATGGGCTCATCCAATGAAACAAGTTTTTTTGGTAACGTTCAAAATCCAATTGCAAAAAATCTAGTTCCAGGTGGGTCATCTGGCGGTTCTTCATCGGCATTAGCAGCTAATTTAACACCTGTAACAATAGGTACTGACACTGGAGGATCTATTAGGCAGCCAGCTTCCTTTACTGGAACTGTGGGGCTAAAACCTACTTATGGAAGTTGTTCAAGATATGGAATTGTTGCTTTTGCATCATCTCTAGATCAAGCAGGTCCGATGAGTAAAGATGTCAAAGATAGCTCCATTCTTTTAGAAGTGATCTCATCATTTGATAAAAAAGATTCAACTTCAATAGATTTTAAAAGAAATAATTATTCATCAGAGCTAACTAGAAATATCAAAGGTATAAAAATTGGAATCCCAAAAGAATACAGAGTTGATGGAATGCCAGGCGAAATTGAGAATCTTTGGAAAAAAGGAATTGAGTATGCAAAAGATTGTGGAGCTGAAATAATTGATATTTCTTTACCTCACACAAATTATGCTTTGCCTACTTATTATATTGTAGCGCCAGCTGAAGCATCATCTAATTTAGCAAGATATGATGGTGTTAAATATGGTTTAAGGTCTTCTGGGGAAAGTTTAATTGATATGTATGAAAAAACTAGATCAGAAGGTTTCGGAGAAGAAGTAAAGAGAAGGATAATGATAGGAACATATGTTTTGTCTTCTGGATATTATGATGCTTACTATCTCAAAGCCCAAAAAGTAAGGCAGTTAATTAAAAAAGATTTTGATGATGCTTATAATAAAGTTGATGCTATTTTAACACCTTCAACGCCTAGTTCTGCATTTAAAATAGGAGAAAAATCTAATGATCCAGTTTCAATGTATTTAAATGATATATTTACTGTTCCAGTAAACCTTGCAGGATTACCTGGGATTTCAATACCAGCAGGTAGGGATAAAAATAATTATCCATTAGGTTTACAAATAATAGGTAAACCTTTTGATGAACAAACAGTTTTAAATATTGCTTATTCAATGGAGGAAAAAATCAATTATAAAAATAATATAACTGATTGGTGGATGGAATAATGTCTAAAAATAATTCGGAATATTTAATAGAAAGAAATGATAATATTTATGAAGTTGTTATAGGACTTGAAGTTCATGCTCAAGTAACATCAAATTCAAAACTTTTTTCATCTTCTTCTACAAAATTTGGTGCTGAACCTAACACCCAAGTAAGTTTAGTTGATGCAGCATTTCCAGGAATGCTTCCAGTAATTAATGAATATTGTATTAAACAAGCTATAAAAACTGGTATTGGTTTAAAAGCTAAGATCAATAATAAGTCTGTTTTCGATAGAAAGAATTATTTTTATGCTGATTTACCTCAGGGGTATCAAATTTCACAATATAAATACCCAATTGTGGGTGAGGGCAACGTTATTTTGGATATGCCTGAAGGTCAAAAACAAGTTGGAATAGAAAGATTACATTTAGAGCAGGATGCAGGAAAAAGTATTCATGATATTGACCCAAGTAATACACTAGTTGATCTAAATAGATCGGGTGTAGCTTTAATGGAGATTGTTAGTAAGCCTGATCTAAGATCACCAGATGAAGTAAATGCTTATATAAAAAAACTTAGATCTATTATGCGATATTTAGGAACTTGCGATGGTAACATGCAAGAAGGATCATTGAGAGCAGATGTTAATGTGTCTGTAAGAATAAAAGGCTCAACAAAATTAGGAACAAGATGTGAAATAAAAAATGTTAATTCTATAAAGTTCATGCAAATGGCAATTATTTATGAAGCAAATAGACAAGTTGATTTAATAGAAGAAGGCAAAGAAATAGATCAAGAAACAAGACTTTTTGATACAAAAAAAAATGAAACAAGGTCAATGAGGTCAAAAGAAGATGCTCATGATTACAGATACTTTCCAGATCCAGATTTACTTCCACTAGAAATTACGGATGAATTTATTGATCAATTAAAATCTGAAATCCCTGAATTACCAGATGACAAAAAGAAAAGGTTTATTGATGAGTTTAAAATTTCTCCTTATGAAGCAACTATATTAGTCTCTGATATTGATACAGCTAAATATTTTGAAGAAGTTGTTGCTAAAATGGGCAAAAACCGTGATATGAAATTAGCTGTAAATTGGATTACAGGAGAATTATTTGCTGTTTTAAATAATAAAAATATTGAAATTGCTCATAGTCCAATAAGTGCAAAAAATTTATCAAAATTGATTAATTTAATTAAAAACGGAACTATTTCAGGCAAAATTGCTAAGACAATATTTGAATTAATGCTGGATGGTGACATAGACCCTCAAATAATTGTTGAGGAAAAAGGGTTAAAGCAACAAAGTGATCCAAAAGCACTAGAGGCATTAATTGATAAAATAATCAACGATAACAGAGAAAAAGCCATTGAATATAAACAAGGAAAAGAAAAGCTATTCGGTTTTTTTGTAGGGCAAGCAATGAAAGCTTCGGGTGGAAAAGCTAACCCTCAATTAATTAATGAAATCTTAAAGAAGAAACTTTAATTTAAACGAAACCTATAGTCATTATATAGTTAAAATAGATGGGTAAGAACATTGAAATTTCTGAAAAAATTGAAAAATATATCAATAATTTTAGTTTTAAACTAAGCCCAGTTCAAAAAGAAATCATAGATTATAATAATACACTTGGAAATGAAAAGAGAATGCAAGTAGCGATATCTCAATGTCATTTTCTCCATTTAATAATAAAAATATCTAATATAAAAAATGTGCTTGAGATTGGAACTTTTACTGGCTTAAGTGCACTTTCTATTGCTCTTGCACTTCCTGAAGATGGAAAACTTATAGCACTTGATAAAGACAAAGAGACAAACAAGATTGCAGTAAGTTTTTTTAAGAAAGCTTATCAAGATAAAAAAATTCAAACTATTGTAAAACCTGCACTAAATAGTTTAGATGAATTAAAAAATCGAAAATTTGATATGATTTTTATTGATGCTGATAAGCTAAATTATAAAGAATATTATGAAAAATCATTTCAGATAATAAATAAAGGTGGTTTGATCATAATAGATAATGTTTTATGGCATGGTGAAGTCGTAGATGAAGATAAAATGGATAAATATACATTAAATATAAGAGAATTAAACGAGCATATTTCACGTGATGAAAGGGTAGAACAAATAATTATCCCATTAGGAGATGGAATGACTGTTTGTAGAGTTTTATAATGTTTAATATTTTTGGTTTTTATAAATTTAAAAAACTTAGTAATTTAAAAAAATTAAAAAATAGATTAGAGAATAATCTTAAAGAATATGAAATTTGTGGAACAATAATAATTTCATCAGAGGGCGTTAATGGAACGATTTCATCTAAAAAAGATAAACTTTTAAAATTCATTAAACTTTTAAAAAAAATATTATCTATTAAAAAATTTAATTCAGAAAATAATTCAAATAGTAAATTTAATCCATTTCATAAACCTAAAGTAAAAATTAAAAAAGAAGTTGTTCCAATGGGTTTTAAAGTTAGAAACTACAACTATCCCAGCAACAACCTCAATCCAAGGCAATGGAATAAAATAATTAAAAAAAAGGATACAATTTTGATAGATGCACGGAAATCTTTTGAGTATGATGTGGGTACTTTTAAAAAATCTTTAAATCCAAATATAGAAAACTTTCGTCAATTTCCTAAATATTTAAATCAATTTAAAAATAGTGAAAATATAGCAATGTTTTGTACAGGTGGCATTAGATGTGAAAAAGCAAATATTTATTTGAAAAAAAAAGGATTTAAAAATGTATATGTTTTAAAAGGTGGAATTATCAATTATCTGAATAATATTGATAAAAAAAATAGTCAATGGAACGGTGAATGTTTTGTTTTTGATAATAGAGTTTCAATAAAACATGGCTTGAAGCAGGGCAGTTATTCAATTTGTAGTGGTTGCAGAAAACCTCTTTCTATCAAAGAAAAAAAATCTTCTAAATATTTAGAAGGCATTCATTGTCCAAAATGTCACGATTATTTAACAGATGATCAAAAATCAAGATTTGCAATGAGACAAAAGCAAATAATACTTGCAAAAAAAACTGGCAAGAGACATATCTTTAAAAAAGAATATTAATTAAATTATAATTTTTATGGATTTGCTTAAAGAAAATATACCTTTACTTGTTAGAAAACTTGCAATACCAGCAAGTGTTGGCACACTTTTTCAAACCTTATACAATATTGTTGATACTTTTTATTCAGGATTAATCTCACCTGAAGCACTTTCTGCACTCAGTAAGTCATTTCCAATATATTTTATTATTGTAGCAACCTCAATTGGTGTAACAGTTGCGGGAACTTCCTTGATAGGGAATAGTATTGGAGAAAAAAATGAAAAAAATGTCTCTTATTATTTTACCCATATTATTATCTATGGACTCATCATATCAGTTTTTATTACATTCATAGGTTTATATTTTGCTGAAAAAGTTTTTAATATAATGGGTTCAACTGAACAAATTACAAATTTAGGACTTCAATATACAAATATTATGTTTTATGGATCATTTCTTTTTTTCCTTGTTGTATCTCTTAACTCTTTATTACATGCAGAAGGAGATACAAAAACATACAGAAATGTTTTGGTTTTAAGTTTTCTACTAAATATAATTTTAAATCCTATTTTAATATTTGGTTTTCTATTCATACCTGCTTTAGGTATGATGGGTATAGGTCTATCAACAATTATAGCTCAATTTATAGCTTTTGCGATTATTTTATATAAGGTCTTGCAAAATCCAACGGTGAAAAAAATTACCAAGGAATTTTTTAAAATTAAATTAACATTTTTAAAAAATATATTTTTTCAATCAATGCCAATATCAATTGCTATATGTGGATATGCAGTTGCTGCTACATTTATATTTACTTATGTTGGTCAAACTAGTGAATTGGCTGTAGCTGGTTATGGTGCAGCTACGAGAATTGAGCAAGTTGTTTTACTTCCTATATTAGGAATAAATACTGCCATTATCTCAATTATAGCTCAAAATTATGGTGCAAATCATTTTGATAGAGTGAAAGAGACTTATTTTATATCTGTCAAATATGGCTTTTTATTAATGTTTTTCTCTGGAATATTTGTTTATTTCACAGCAGATATAATACCAAGACTTTTCTCTAATGATGAAACTGTTTTAGAATATGGACGTAGATACTTAAAAATTGCAGCATTTATTTTGCCTGCATATCCAATTTTCTTTTTATCAAACGGTTTTTTTATGGGTTTAAAAAAATCTAATTATGCAATGATAAATAATATGTTGCGAAATGTTCTTGTTCCTATATGTGTTTTTTACTTAGCCAAATATCTATCTGCAGATTTTGATAGTTTTTTCTGGTTGTGGTTTATTTTTCAATGGTCACTTTCGATACTATTATTTAGTTATGTTAGTTATTATATAAAAAAAAAATTAGATAAACCTAGCGCTATCCTTAATCCACAACCATAAATCTTCTGAGAATGATCTTCTCACAAAAAGATTTATTTCGTTTATTTCAGTATGATGAATAATTACATCTGTATGATTGAGTAATGTTTGCGTTACAGAATTTTTAGTATTTTTAAAATTATTGTAGTTAAAAGGAGATCCCGATGAAAGTAGATCAAAAGTCTTTTTACCCTTTATATTAATACATATCCATTGATTAGAAACATCAACTATTGAGCCAAAATTTAATTTAGAAATTTCGTTATAAAGATCATTATAAACATTATTGTTATCTTCATTAAAATATACTAACCATTCATCTGGACTTAGCCATAGAGCATTAAATTGTTGATTTGAGGACCCCGTATTTGGTTCAATTGGTAAGATGATTGATAAAATCTTTCCTGCTTTTGTAAAAAACTCCTTTTTTTTTCCTCGAATATTTATTTTTTTAATTGGTTCAGATAACTTTAATTCTAGTTCATCTAATGATTTTTTTTCAAAGTTAGGATATCCTAAATTAAGCATTGATCCTCTTGTTTTCTTTATCAAAAAAAATAAAATCTGAAACTGTTACTTTGATATTTTTATTTTCCATAGGCACAAAAAGTTTTTGACCATTCATCTTTTTTCCACCTTTAACAACTGCTAGTGCAATCGATTTATTTAAATTAGGGCTAAAATAGCTTGATGTTACATGTCCAATCATTTCAACAGGTTTCTTATCTAATTCAGAGACTATCTGAGCACCTTCTTCTAATATTTCATTAGGGTCATCCGTAAGCAATCCAACAAGCTGTTTTCTGTCTTCTCTCATTGTATCACTTCTATAAAGTGATCTTTTACCTATAAAGTCATATTTTTTTTTACTAACTATCCAATCCATCTGAAGATCAATAGGTGTCATAGTTCCATCTGTATCCTGGCCAACAATAATAAATCCCTTTTCAGCTCTTAATAAATGCATTGTTTCTGTTCCATAAGGAGTAATTTTGTATTCTTCTCCAGCTGCAATGCAGTTTTCCCATAATGATTTACCATATTTTGACTCTACATTAATTTCATAACTAAGCTCTCCTGTGAAACTTATTCTCATTATTCTACATTCAATTTTGTCAATTATTGCATCTTGGTAAGACATATGAGGAAAGGCTTCATCACTAAAATCTTTATTAGGAAATAATTTATTCAATATTTTTTTAGAATTTGGACCACAAATGCTTGCTGTAGTATAGTGATCAGTAACAGAGGTTAAGTAAACATCTAATTCTGGCCATTCTGTTTGTAAATAGTCTTCAAGTTTAGAAAGTACATTTGCTGCGCCACCAGTTGTTGTGGTCATTAAATAATGATTTTCACCCAATCTTGTGGTTACACCATCATCATAAACCATACCATCTTCATTTAACATTAAACCATATCGGCATTTCCCAATTCCTAATTTTGACCAAGCATTTGTATAAACTCTGTTTAAAAATTCAGAAGCATCAGATCCCTGTATATCTATTTTTCCTAATGTAGAGGCATCCAAAATTCCAGCACTATCTCTTGCAGCTTTACTTTCTCTTTGAACTGCTTCATGAAGATTTTCATTATTAATAGGGTAGTACCATGGTCTTTTCCATTGCCCAACATTTTCAAATTTTGCATTATTTTGAACGTGCCATTCATGAATTGAGGTTTTTCTAACAATATCAAAAAATTTTCCAACACTTCTTCCTACAATTGCCCCAAAAGTTAATGGTGTAAATGGTGGTCTAAAAGTAGTTGTACCCAAAGTACCCATTTTTACTCCAGCTGTGTCAGCAATAATCCCCAAGGCATGCATATTCGATAATTTACCTTGATCTGTAGCCATTCCAGTTGTTGTATATCTCTTTACATGTTCTATCGATTTAAAACCTTCTCTAAGTGCTAACTTTATATCTTTCGCAGTCGAGTCATTTTGAAAATCTATAAAAGATTTAGTCTTACTCTCTGAGATAGAATTTGGTAACAGCCATATGTTTTTCTTCTCTGACTCTTTTGAACATAAAACTGAAATTTTATCAAAACCGCCTTCATTAATGTTTAAAAATTTTTTAACTTTATAATTTGTATTTTTAACTATTTCTTCTAGTTCAAAATCACCGTTACATGATCCAACATTTATATGATTTTCACTTTTTTCAGTTGGAACAAATACTTGATCTATTTCTCTAAAATCTAATTTTCCTCCTGATTGAGTATGCATATGTACCATAGGTGTCCAACCTCCACTTATTGATAAACAATCACACTGAATTTTATGTTTATTTCCAGTAACATTCGATCCATCTTCTGATAAATTCATAATTTCTATTGATTTTATCTTTTTGTAGCCAAAAGTATTAACCACTGTAGAGTTCCAATATATTTTAATTCCTAGGTCTTCAGCATTTTTAACAATATTTGATGAAGATTTTTTTCTAATATCAACAATCTTTACTGATATTCCCTTTTCAAATAACGACACTGCAGTTTCATAAGCACTATCGTTGTTAGTAAAAATAATATTATTTAATCCAGTGGATACACCATAAAAATCTAAATATTTTTTGACAGAGTTAGCAAGTATAATTCCTGGTCTATCATTGTTGTTGAATATAAGAGGTCTTTCTATTGCACCTGCAGCAACAATTACTTTATCTGCTCTTATTTTCCATAATCTCTGTCTTATACTGCCATTTTTTTTATCTAATGGTAAATGATCTGATATATTTTCTTTGGCCAAAAGGTAGTTATAACTATGAAAAGCTGCCAAACTTGTTCTAGTTTTTATTATTAAATTATCTAATTTTTCTAATTCTGATATTTCATTCATTAACCATTCATTTGATTTTTGATTATCTATTATAAAATTTTTATTATTTTGATAAATTGTGGATCCACCAAGTATATTTTTATCTTCGATTAATATTGTCTTTAAATTATTTTTTGCTGCTATTTTAGCAGATATAATACCTGAAATCCCACCTCCAATAACCAATACATCACAATGTTCATGTTTATGGTCATAAATGTCTGGATCTGGTTGTGTGGGTGATTTGCCAAGGCCTGCAGACAATCTTATTAATGGTTCATAAATTTTTTTCCAAAAACTTTTAGGCCACATAAAAGTTTTATAATAAAAACCTGCTGGTATAAATGGTGATATTAAGTTATTAATTCCACCTATATCAAAGTTAAGACTTGGCCAACAATTTTGACTAGATGCTTTCAATCCTTCATAAAGTTCTATTTCTGTAGCTCTTACATTAGGCTCTGTTAAATCAGTATTATCATTTATTTGGCATATTGCGTTTGGCTCTTCAGATCCACATGACATTATACCTCTTGGACGATGATACTTAAAACTTCTGCCAATTAAATGAATGCCATTTGAAAGAAGTGCTGAGGCTAAAGTATCACCCTCAAAACCATGATATTTTTTACCATCAAAAGTAAATGAAACAGTTTTTGTTTGATCAACAAATCTTGTTTTATTAATTCTATATTTGGTCATTTAAATTACAGGAGGTTTTTCACCCATTTTGTAAACTGCATGTATTTTGTCATTTGATGTATCCCTAACCATATTAAACCATTTTCTACATCCATGAGCATGGTTCCATCTTTCAAACTGAACACCTTTAGTATTCTTTCTCATAAATAAATATTCTGCCCATTCATCATCACTTAGCTCTGTAGGTTGTTTTGGTCTTACAATGTGAGCTTCACCACCACATGAAAACTCACTTTGGTCTCTTTCTCCACAATGCGGGCAATTTATTACAAACATTAGTGTGCTACAGCAGCTGCACCATGTTCATCAACAAGATCTCCACTTACAAATCTGTTAAGATTAAATGCTGCATTTAATTTATGTGGCTCATCATTAGCAATTGTGTGAGCAAATAAATCACCAGATCCAGGCGTTGCTTTAAAACCTCCTGTTCCCCATCCACAGTTAAAATAAAGACCTTTTATATTTGTTTTGCTAATGATCGGACTTGCATCCGGGCAAATATCAACAATACCACCCCATTGCCTTAACATCTTCATTCTACTAAAAATAGGGTACAGCTCCAATATAGCTTTTAAGGTACCTTCTACTACATCATGACTTCCTCTTTGTGTATAAGATATGTAAGCATCTGTTCCAGCACCAATTACTAATTCACCTTTATCAGATTGACTAACATATGCATGGACAGCATTAGACATTACAACTGTATCTATTATTGGTTTGACTGGTTCTGAGACTAATGCCTGTAATGGTTTACTTTCAAGTGGTAATTTTAAGCCTGCCATATTAGCAATTACACTTGAATGACCTGCGGCTACTACACCAATTTTTTTTGTTTTGATGAATCCTTTTGTAGTATCAAGTCCTTCAACTTGGTCTCCATTTCTTTTTATTCCTTTAACTTCACAATTTTGAATTATATCTACACCCATTGCATCCGCACCTCTTGCATAACCCCATGCAACAGCATCATGTCTTGCAGTTCCAGCTCTTCTTTGTAAAGTTCCACCAAGTACAGGATATCTAATATCTTGAGAAATATTTATTATTGGACAAAATTCCTTAACTTGTTTTGTGTCTAACCAAACAGCATCAATACCATTTAACCTATTTGCATGAGTTCTTCTTTTTAAATCTCTAACGTCTTGAAGGTTATGAGCTAAGTTCATAACTCCACGTTGACTAAACATTATATTATAATTTAACTCTTGAGATAAATTTTCCCAAATTTTTAAAGCATGGTCATACAATCCAGCGCTAGCATCCCATAAATAATTTGATCTTATGATTGTTGTATTTCTCCCGGTATTACCTCCACCAATCCAACCTTTTTCTAAAACCGCAATATTTTTCATGTTATGTTTTTTTGCAAGATAGTAAGCTGTTGCTAACCCATGCCCACCACCTCCAACAATTACTGCTTCATATTCTTTTTTAGGCTCAGGATTGCCCCAGGCTTGTTTCCAGTTTTCATGCTGCGAAAAAGCATTTTTTATCAGTGAAAAAATTGAATATTTGTTTTTCATATTGCAAGAAATTACTTGATTAATATTGAATATTCAATGATTTCAAGTTACACATGTATCAACGGAAGAGTGGGTGAGTTGGCTTAAACCAGCAGTTTGCTAAATTGCCGAAGGAGCAATCCTTCCAAGGGTTCGAATCCCTTCTCTTCCGCCATTAATACATGCTCTGATTTTTAAAGAAATCTTTTAGATATATTGGCTTTTGAGACAAAATGTACCTGTAAACATTGTAATTTTCTAAAACTCTTTGTACATAATTTCTTGTTTCTTTAAATTTAATAAGCTCAACCCAATCAACATAATCAATCTGTTTTTTTTGAGGATCCTTATTAATTTTTTTCCAATACTTTACTCTCTTAGGACCAGCATTGTAAGCGGCTGTAGCAAAAGGGTAGGATCCTTTATACTGATTGATTAATCCAGCAATATAATGAGATCCTAAATTAATATTATATTCGGGGTCAGTTGTTAATTTAGCCTTCGAGTATCCTAACTTAGCTTGTTTCGATACAGTCTTAGCCGTATAAGGCATAAGTTGCATTAATCCTTGAGCTCCAACTCTACTCCTAGCAGAGGTATCAAATTCACTTTCTTGTCTGATAATAGATAAAATTAATGCTGGATCAGGAATTTTTCTTCCACCAACAAATTTTGGTACACTCATTATTGGATAATTAAATTGGTTGTGAAATCTTTTTTGATATGAGGCAATTTTAGAGACTTGTATAGCAAAATCAAAACGTGATATATCAGAAGCTAATTTAGCAGCTAAAGCCTCACTGCCTTTTTCTACATTATCATTTGCTAAAAACCTTAAGATATGTTTTGTGTATTTATCTTTATTTAAATAATCAAGTAAATCAATAATTGCGACAAGTTTTTTTGAGTAAAACTCTTGTTCATAATCATCATCTACAAACATTAATTTATCTAGTTCAAATTTCTCTTGT
>CACKZF010000011.1 GCA_902604565.1 uncultured Pelagibacteraceae bacterium | reverse complement strand
CTTCTATTAATTTTCGACCTACGTTTCCTGTCGCTCCTACTATTGCTATATTCATGATATTTTAAAGTTTTATACTAAATGAAAGGTAAATCACAAACTTTTCCATGAAAATCAGAGCCATTTATATTGATTTTAAAGGATTTCGAAGTCTCAAAGTGTGGTTTGTTAATCATTGCAATCCCAATGACTTGTTTAAAAGTTGGATTGTAACAACCAGATCTTAATTCTCCAATTACATTATTATCTTCATCTACTAGATCCATTGAGCCATTAACACTTATTTCCTTGGCATCAATTTTTACCCCCATAAGTTTTTTTTTAATTCCTTCAGCTTTAATTTTTTTTAGTTTTTCTTTACCTAAGAAATCAACATCACTATCTATATTTACATACTTGTCAAAACCACACTCATATGGATTATCTCCATTGTCCATATCGTTACCATGGGAAAGTAAACCACTCTCAATACGTTCGATAAGGTTTGGTCCACCTGGTCTAATATTGAATTCCTTTCCAATTTCAAAAAGATGATCGTATAGTTTTAAACCTGACTCGTTGTGTTCCATATAAATTTCATAGCCACCTTGTTTAGACCATCCAGACTTTGCAATAAGATGTTTATCGCCACCAAATTCAAAATAATCAAAACCAAAAAATTTTAAATTTACAATTTTTTCTCCAAAAACTTTTTCCATTAATTGAAATGATTTTGGTCCTTGAACTGCCATTATATCAACATCAGGTTCAGAAATTTTTACATCAAATTTGTTTCCAATCGCTAATCCTTTGGCAAATAGAATTACATCTGAGTCAGCTAAAGAGACCCACCACCTATTTTCATTTAATCTTAGAACTACAGGATCATTAATTAAACCTGCATTGTCATCAATGATTGGGCAATAATAACATCTTCCATCTTTGGATTTTGATAAATCTCTGCAAGTCATCAATTGAACCAATTTTGCTGAGTCTTTACCAGAAATTTCAACTTGTCTTTCAGCGGCAACATCCCAAATCTGAACATGCTCTTTCAAGTGATGATAAGCATCTTCTACAGAACCAAATGCTGCTGGCAGCAACATATGATTATATATAGTATAAGCAGTTACACCTTGTTTTTCAATTCTAGAGGTGTACGGTGTACCTCTAAGCCTTCTTGATTTTGCTATTAAAAAAGTTTTCATTTTTTTTTGAGCATTACTGCCATCTTATTTGATTTTTGTAAAGAAACTATATTAGTTTAATTCCTTAGCTTGTTTTCTCAGTTCAAACTTTTGAATCTTTCCAGTGGATGTCTTTGGTAGCGGAGTAAACACAACCTTCTTAGGAAGTTTAAATCCAGCAAGAGTTTCTCGACAAAATTTAATAATTTCTTCCTCTGAACTTGATTTTCCCTCGATTAATTCAACAAAAGCACAAGGTGTTTCACCCCATTTTTCATCTGGTTTTGCTACAACAGCTGCCAGTGATACAGCAGGATGTTTTGAAATCGTATTTTCAATTTCGATAGATGAAATATTTTCTCCTCCTGAAATTATAATATCTTTTGATCGGTCTTGTATTTTTATGTAACCACTTGGATGAGTTACAGCTAAGTCGCCAGAATGAAACCATCCTCCATCCATTGATTTTTCTGTCGCTTCTTTATCTTTAAAATAACCCTTCATCACCACATTTCCTCTAATCATAATTTCACCCATTGTTTTTCCATCATGAGGAACTGGCTTCATGGTTTCAGGGTCCATTACAATGACGCCTTCTGTATTGGGATACCTTACGCCTTGTCTTGCTCTTATTTCGTTTTGGTTATTTTGATCTAATTCATCCCATTCTTGATTCCATGCACACTGCAAAATATGACCATAGGTTTCTGTAAGACCATATACATGCATTACTTCAAAGCCTAACTTTTGCATTTTTTCAAAAATTATACTAGGAGGAGGAGCACCTGCTGTTAATACATATACCTTCCTTTTTAATTCCTTTTGCTGATCCTCAGGTGCATTAGCTAACATGTTTAAAACTATTGGTGCTCCACCAAAATGAGTAACTTCATATTTATCAATTAATTCAAATATCTTTTTTACATCAATATTTCTCAGACAAATTACTCGACCATGAATCATTGACATTGTCCAAGGATAACACCAGCCATTACAATGAAACATTGGTACTGTGTATAAAAAATTTAACTGATTAGGCATATTCCATGCAACTGCACTTCCTGTTGCCATTAAATATGATCCTCTATGATGATAAACAACTCCTTTTGGATTACCAGTTGTTCCAGAAGTATAACCTAATGCTATAGCTTGCCACTCATCTTTTGGCATTTTCCATTTAAAATTTTCATCTCCAGAATTTAAAAACTCCTCATATTCCAAAGATCCTATATTTTTTGAGTCGGTTAGCTTTGCATCTTTATCATCTATATCAATTATAGTAATTTTTGAATTAACTTCTTCTAAAGCTTTTTTTACTACATCATGAAATTGTCTATCTACAATTAGCACCTTCGCTTCACTGTGATTTAAAATATAACTAATTGTTTTTGAGTCTAGTCTTGTATTAATGGCATTTATAACTGCTCCAACCATAGGAATGGAATAATGCGCTTCAAATATTTCAGGTGTGTTAAAAGCCAAGACAGATACCGTATCACCTGTTTTAATTCCCAATTTATCTAATGCACTAGCAAACTTAATACATCTTTTGTAAACTTCACTCCAAGTGTATTTCCTACTTTCATAAACTACTGCTTCGTAGTTTGGATAAATATCATTTGCTCTTTCTAGAAATGATAAAGGGGTTAATGGAACATAATTGGCTTCGTTTTTATCCAAATTTGTTTCATAAGGGTTCATTCTAATTAAATTTGTAATTCATAATATAATTACTTCCAGTAGTTGCAGTAATATAACTGCTTTCTATCCTAGGAATTACTCTATTAAAGAAAAAGTTGGCAGTTTGGATTTTGTCCTCATAAAAATCTTTATTACTCTCATATTCTTTGAAGGAAACTTCTAGAACTTTTAACCAAGCATGTCCGGTTGCAACTAAACCAAGAACTTTTAAATAATCGTTACATGCTCCACTTGCATCTTCTGGAGAATTTTTTATTTTTTCCTTCATCCAATCAGTAAATTTTGACAAAATATCAAGATGATAGTTAAGTTGTTTTACAAAAGGCTCGGCTCTTTTGTCAGTAATTTTAATCTCGTCTTTAACCAAATTTAGATAGTTTTCAATAATATCACCATTTTTATTGATTAATTTTCTGAAGACTAAGTCAGCAGCCTGAACTGAATTTGTTCCCTCATAAATAGGTGTAATTCTATTGTCTCTGTAGAATTGTTCAATACCTTGATCTTTAGTAAATCCGTATCCTCCATGAATTTGCATTGCTTCACTTGTTATTTCCATTGCATTATCGGTGAAAAGCGATTTAACAACTGGAGTCATTAATGAAACAAGATCTGATGCTTCTTGTTTTATTTTTTCATCAGAATGATTTAAGCTAACTTCAATTTGTTGAGACAGCCAGAAACTCAAGGCTCTTTGTCCCTCTATCATAGACTTCATACTCAAAAGTGACCGTCTAATATCAACGTGATCAATAATAAAATCTGCACCATTATTTGATTTTGAATTAAATGCCTTACCTTGTTTTCTTTCTTTGGCGTAAGTAAGGGAATTTTGGTATGCAATTTCAGAAATACCTAACCCTTGAATCCCAACAATAATTCTCTCCAAATTCATCATTGTGAACATAGAGTTAAGGCCTTTGTTTTTTGGTCCAATCATATAACCAACAGCATCATCAAAATTTAATACACATGTTGCAGATCCCTTAATGCCCATTTTGTTTTCTATTGATCCTGTTGAAACTCCGTTTCTTGGCCCAACTGATCCATCTTTATTTAAAACGAATTTTGGAACTAAAAATAAACTGATACCTTTTGTTCCTGCTGGTGAGTCTGTTGATCGAGCTAATACTAAATGAATAATATTTTCTGTTAAATCTTGATCACCTGAAGTAATAAAAATTTTTTGACCACTAATTTTGTAAGTTCCATCATTTTGATCTACTGCTTTAGTTTTTAGAAGACCTAAGTCTGTTCCGCATACTGGTTCTGTTAAACACATTGTGCCGCTCCATTTACCCTCAACCATTTTAGGTAAATAAGTATTTTTTATTTCATCATCAGCATGCCTTAACAAACAGTTATATGCTCCTATAGTCAATTCACTGTAAAGTTTAAAAGATAAACTTGCAGATGATAACATCTCATCAAAGAAAGTGCTTACTGTTTTAGGCATTCCTTGACCACCATATTTCGGATCACAAGATAAGGAAATCCATCCATCTTCTATAAATTTTTGATAAGCTTCCTTATATCCTGGCGGTGTTCTAACCACGCCATTTTCTAAAACAGCTGGAGTTTCATCTCCACTTTTTGCAAGAGGTAAGATTAAGTTTTGAGTAATTTTTGCTGCTTCTTCTAAAATATCTTTAACTAATTCTGTATTAACTTCTTTATATTTTTCAATTTCATTATATTTTTTATTGTTCCTCAATTTATCAAAGAGAAACATCATATCATCTACTGGTGCGTTGTAAGTTGGCATAAGTATACTTTAGAATAAATGTTTAATTATTGCAATTTTGAAATTATCGCATCTCCCATCACTGATGTTGATACTTCTTTCATTCCCTTAGAAATAATGTCTTTAGTTCTAAGACCCTCATCAAGCACACCTTGAACAGCTTTTTCTAAACTATCTGCCTCTTTATCTAGATCTAAAGAATATCTTAAAGCCATTGCAAAACTCAGTATTGTTGCTATTGGATTAGCAATACCTTGACCTGCTATATCGGGTGCTGATCCATGAACTGGCTCATATAAAGATCTCATATTACCGTTTTTATCTTTGGCTCCAAGGGACGCAGATGGCAAGAGCCCTAGAGAACCAGTCAACATTGCAGCTTCATCTGATAACATGTCGCCAAAAAGATTATCTGTCACTATCACATCAAATTGTTTAGGATTTCTAACTAACTGCATTGCACAGTTATCTGCTAGCATATGTTTTAATTCTACATCACTATATTCTTTTTCATGAATTGCTTGCACTTCTTCTTTCCATAATTGACCTGCCTCCATGACATTCGACTTTTCACAGGAAGTAACTTTATTATTCCTTTTTCTGGCTAGATCAAATGCAACACGGGCTACTCTCTCGATTTCACTAGTAGTATAGACATGAGTATTAATTCCTTTTCTTTCACCATTATCAATTGGTTTTATCCCTCTAGGTTCACCAAAGTAAATCCCGCCCGTTAATTCCCTAACAAAAAGTATATCTAAATTAGAAACAAATTCAGGCTTTAAACTTGAGGCATCAACGAGTTGTTTAAAACAAATTGCAGGTCTCAAATTTGCAAATAATTTTAATTCTTTTCTTAATTTTAATAGAGCTCTCTCTGGTTTTTTTGAAAAATCAATATTATCCCATTTTGGTCCACCAACAGCACCTAGTATTACTGCAGCACTTTCTTGTGCCTTATAAAATGCTTCATCAGTTATTGGGGTTCCATGTTTGTCATAAGCAGCACCACCAACCAAATCTTGGTCAATTTCAAAATCCAAGGATTTATTTGAGTTAAACCATTCAATTATTTTTTTGACTTCAGCAATTACCTCTGGTCCGATACCATCTCCTGGTAATAATAAAATTTTTCTTTTTTTAATTTTAATCATTAAATATCCAAGGTTTTGCCTCTTTAATTTTATTTTCGTATGAAACTATTTTTTCAGATCTTTCTAGAGATAACGCAATATCATCTAATCCCTCTATTAGACATTTTTTCTTAAATTGATCTATTTCAAATTTTATTTCTTTATTACCAAAACTTATTGTTTGCTCAGGCAAATTTACAGAAATTTCCTCTTTTCTATTCGAGTACTCTGAAATTTCTTTGATTTGATCCTCTGAAATTGTAATTGGGAGAATCCCATTCTTAAAACAGTTATTATAAAATATATCTGCATAACTTGAACTAATTACACAAGTTATTCCAAAATCCATTAAAGCCCAAGGAGCATGTTCTCTAGAAGAGCCACATCCAAAATTCTTTCCTGCAATTAAAATTTTAGAATTATTATACGGACTATTATTTAAAATAAAGTCATCTATCTCTTTACCACTTTGATCATATCTCATTTCAAAAAATAAATTTTTTCCTAGTCCAGTTCTTTTTATGGTTTTTAAAAACTGTTTAGGAATTATCATGTCTGTATCTATATTGACGATAGGTAGATAAGCTGGAATACTTTTAATTGAGATAAATTTATTCATTTAGTTTTGGTATTTTCTAACATCATCTAAGTTTCCAGAAATTGCAGCTGCTGCAGCCATTGCTGGACTAACTAAATGTGTTCTACCACCTCTTCCCTGTCTACCCTCAAAATTTCTATTAGAGGTAGATGCACATCTTTCTTCAGGTTTAAGCTTATCCGCATTCATTGCTAGACACATTGAACAGCCTGGTTCTCTCCATTCAAAGCCTGATTCTAAAAATATTTTATCCAGACCCTCTTGCTCTGCTTGTTCTTTAACTAAACCAGAACCTGGAACAATCATTGCATGTACATGTGATGCAACTTTTTTATCTTTTAATATTTTAGCTGCCTCTCTTATATCTTCTATTCTACCGTTAGTGCAGCTTCCTATAAAAACTTTATCAATCTTAATATCTTGAATATTCGTATTTGGTTTTAATCCCATATAATTTAATGATCTGTTAATTGAATTTTTTCTATCTGGGTCAGTTTCACTTTCAGGATTGGGAACTTTACCGTCTATTTCAACCACATCCTGGGGAGATGTTCCCCAAGTTACCATTGGCTTAATTTGAGATCCATCTAACGTTAATTCTTTATCAAAGTTTGCATCCTTATCAGATATTAATGTATGCCAATATTCTAAAGCTTTTTCCCAGTTTTCTCCTTTTGGTGACATTGGTTTACCTTTTAAATATTGGAAAATCTTTTCATCTGGTTGAATTAATCCTGCTCTTGCCCCACCTTCAATCGTCATGTTGCAAATCGTCATTCTTTGTTCAACACTTAGATTAGATATAAGGTTACCGGCATACTCAATCACATAACCAGTACCACCAGCTGTTCCTATTTTTCCAATTATCTGCAAGATGACATCCTTTGATGTTACGCCAATAGGTAATGAACCATTTACGCTAATTCTAAAGTTTTTTGATTTTTTTTGAACTAAAGTTTGTGTTGCTAAAACGTGTTCTACTTCTGAAGTTCCAATACCAAAAGCTAAAGCTCCAAATGCTCCATGAGTTGCAGTATGACTATCACCACAAACAATAATATTTCCAGGCTGTGTAAAACCTTGTTCAGGCCCTATGATATGGACAATGCCTTGTCTTTTATCATCCATTCCAAAAATCTCTACTCCAAATTCCTTACAGTTTTTGTTCAAAGTTTCAACTTGAATTCTCGAGTCTTCATCTGCGATACCTTTTGACCTGTCAGTTGTTGGAACGTTATGATCTGCAACAGCAAGAGTTAGTTTAGGGTGTCTTACTTTTCTGTTTGAATTTCTTAAGCCTTCAAATGCTTGAGGGCTTGTAACTTCATGAATCAAATGTCTATCTACAAACAAAAGTGATGTACCATCAGGTTGTTCATCAACTAGATGATCGTTCCAAATTTTATCGTAAGTTGTAAAAGGCATTTAGAAAAAAATTATTTTTTCTGTTCTTGATTTTCTTTCGGTTCTTCTGTTTTTACAGGCTCTGCTTTAACTTCTTCTTTAGGAGCTTCTGCTTTAACTTCTTCTTTAGGAGCTTCTGCTTTAACTTCTTCTTTAGGAGCTTCTGTTTGAGGATCAGTTGATGGCATTACGTTTTCCTCAGTAACCTCATTAATTTTAGTTTCTAAATCAATACCAATCGTCTTCTTAATTTTTTCAGCTATTCTAGCAGATTTACCAGTTCTATCTCTTAGATAGTATAATTTTGCTCTTCTTACTTTTCCTGATCTTACAACTTTTATTGTATCAACAATTGGGCTATATAATGCAAAAGTTCTTTCTACTCCCTCACCAAAAGAAATTTTTCTAACAGTAAAAGATGAATTGATATCTCTACTCTTTTTTGCGATACATACACCTTCAAAATATTGAATTCTGTCTCTTTTACCCTCTGTTATCCTAACTCCAACTTTAACGATGTCTCCAGGGAAAAAATCAGGATGTTTTCTCTCAGAAATAATCTTGTTTAAATTTGATCTGTTTATTTCTTCAATATTTTTCATTTTAATTTTTCTTATATTTTTGCCACAAGTCTGGTCTTCGGTCGCGTGTTATAGCCTCAGATTGGGATAAACGCCAGTCTTTAATTTTGGCGTGATCACCTGAAATTAGCACATTTGGGACCTTTTTTTCCTCCCAAACTTGAGGTTTTGTGAATTGTGGATATTCAAGAAGGCCATTCTCAAAACTCTCATCTCTTGAGGAATTAATATTACCTAGAATTCCTGGAATAAATCTTAAAATAGAGTCTGTTACAACAAATGCAGCAACCTCACCCCCTGACAATATAAAGTCACCAATGCTAATCTCTTCAATATCTCTACTTTCTAGTATTCTCTCATCTACTCCTTCGAAGTGTCCACAAATTAAATTGATTGTTTTTTCACTCGAAAACTCTCTTGCAAGTTTAGAATTAAAAACTTTTCCTCTTGGACTTAAATAAAGGGTCTTTTCTTTAGCCTTGATATTTGCATCTAATGAATTTGCCAAAACATCTGCTTTCATAATCATTCCATTCCCTCCACCATAAGGAGTATCGTCAACAGTTTTATGTTTATCTAAAGCATAATCTCTTATGTTTACTGTTTCTAAATCCCATTCTTTTCCTTTTGACTTTCCAAAAAGGCCTTTACTCAAATAACCAGGAAAATATTCAGGATACAACGTAAATACTCTAGACAAAAACATTATTCTATTTAGCTTCTTCCTTCGGAGCTTCTGTTTTAGCTTCTTCTTTTGGTGCCTCTGCTTTTGGAGCTTCTGTTTTAGCTTCTTCCTTCGGAGCCTCTGTTTTAGGAGCATCTGCTTTAGCTTCGCCACCCTCATCAGTTTTCTTTCTATCTTTTTTTGGAATTGCTTTTTGAGGATTATTACCTTTTGCTGGCATAGGCATAATCTCATTTTCTCCTAATAATCTTGCAACTCTAGTTGTTGGTTGTGCCCCTTGACCCAGCCAATACTTAACTCTCTCAACATCTAATCCCATTCTTTCTTTTTTTTCTCTCGGAATTAGAGGATTAAAAAAACCTAATTTTTCTATAAATCTTCCATCTCTTGGAAATCTACTATCAGCAACCACTATCTTATAAACTGGTCTCTTCTTAGTTCCTCCCATTGATAAACGCATTTTTAACATTTGTTCTCCTATTTATTTTAATTGATTAAAAAGTTCTGGTGGTATGCCTTTATCCATCATCCCTTTTGTATTTCCTTTGGACATTTTTTTCATCATTTCTGACATCATCTTAAATTGCTTAAGCAATTTATTGATAGTGGCTACGTCTGTTCCTGAGCCATTAGCAATTCTTTTTTTTCTAGAACCATCTATAATCTTAGGGTTTTCACGCTCTTTTTTAGTCATAGATAATATTACCGCCTCGTTTTGAGTAATTATTTTTTCATCCACTCCAGCTTGATCCATTTGAGATTTAACTTTTGAAACACCAGGCAAAAAAGACATTATACCTTCAATACCACCCATTTTTTTCATTTGTCTTAGCTGTGTAAGATAATCCTCTAACGAGAACTGACCTTTTTTTAATTTTTCCTCTGTTTTTTTTAATTTTTCTTCATCTAGATCTTCTGCAGCTTTTTCAACAAGGGAAACAATATCTCCCATACCTAAAATTCTATTGGCAATTCTGTCTGGGTGAAAAACTTCAAAATTTTCTATCTTTTCACCAACTCCTAAAAATTTAATTGGAACATCTGCAACATATTTCATACTTAATGCTGCTCCACCTCTTCCATCGCCATCTGATCTTGTAAGAATAATACCTGTCAGATTAACAGTACTTTTAAATTCTTTAGCAACATTAGCTGCTACTTGGCCAGTCAAAGAATCTGCGACAAGAATTGTTTCTGAAGGATTTATAATACTTTCAATTTGTTTAATCTCACTCATCATTTGTAAATCAATCTGAGTTCTTCCGGCTGTATCAAATAGAATTACATCTGCTCCATTAAGATTAGCAGCACTAATCGCTCTTCTACAAATATCTGCAGGAAGTTGATCTTTGATGACTGGAAGCGTTATTATATTATTTTGCTCACCCAAAAGTCTTAGTTGCTCTTGTGCAGCAGGTCTGTAAACGTCTAGACTAGCCATCATAACTTTTTTCTTTTTGTTAGCCTCTAAAAATCTTGCTAACTTAGCTGTAGTTGTAGTTTTTCCAGAACCCTGTAACCCAACTAACATCACTGGAACAGGAGGTACTGCATTTAATTCAATATCAGAATTTTTATCCCCTAAGAAAGAAATTAACTCATCGTTAACAACTTTAACTACCATCTGTCCTGGTGAAGTAGACCTAATGATCTCTTGACCAAGAGCTTTGGGTTTCACTCTATTTATAAATTCTTTTACAACTTCTAAAGATACATCCGCTTCTAAAAGAGCAAGCCTAATCTCTCTTAAACCCTCATCTACTTGCTTTTCATCAAGCGAAGGCGCCTTTTTTAAAGAAGAAAATATTTCTTCAAATTTATTTGTTAAATTTTCAAACATAATCACATCCAGCAAGTATCGCACCAGTGGGCGAACTCTCGCTGACTGGTGTCGATCTCTTTGTTACCAAAGACACCGCAAATTGCTGTATTTTGCGGAAACGGCGATAAACTATAATAGAGGTTCAAAATGTCAATAAATAAGTTAAATACTGAAGTATATGGAATTTAAAGCTTTTAAAATGGATGGTCTTGGAAATGATTTTGTAATTATTGATAATAGGTCAAATAATGTGAAATTAAACAAGGATCAAATTATTAAAATTTGTGATCGAAACTTTATTGGTTGTGACCAACTAGTCTATATTAACAACAGTGATAATGCTGATGCTGATCTAGAGTTTTATAATTCTGATGGTTCGGCAGCTGACGCATGTGGAAACGGTACAAGATGTGTAGCCTTTTTATTATCAAAAGAAAAAAATACAAAAAATATAAGCGTTCAAGTAGCATCAAAACAGTTGAATTCAAAGTTACTTGATGATGGTCAAGTTGAAACAATAATCGGTGTACCAAAAACTAATTGGAATGAAATTCCTTTATCTAAAAAACTAAACACTAGAAATTTAGGAATTATTATAGAAGATAACAATAACCAAGCAGTGAGTGGCGGTATAGCTATTAACGTAGGTAATCCTCATGCTATTTTTTTTGTAAAAGATGTAGAAAATTTCAATTTAGAAAAAATTGGACCTGAGATCGAAAATCATGAATTTTTTCCGGAAAAATGTAATTTCACTCTTGCTCAAAAATTAAATGAAAATCATTATAAAATTAAAGTTTGGGAAAGAGGTGCAGGTTTAACAAAAGCATGTGGAACTGCTGCGTGCGCAACAGCAGTGGCTGCAAATTTAGAAAAATTAGAAAATTCTAGAACTGAAATTGAATTCAGTTTAGGAAAATTAATAATTTCTATTGATGAAAGTCAACAAATTCATATGAAAGGACCTGTATCTAGTATCAGAGAAATAGATATAAATATCTAATGGGTATTTTCGAAAAGTTTAAATTAGGTTTTAAAAAAAGTGCTGATAATATTTCCTCAGGGCTTAGAGATATAATAGTAAAAAAGGAAATTGATGATGAAACATTAAACAAAATAGAGGAATTTTTGATTAGTTCTGATGTTGGCATTGACGCTTCAGCTGAAATAAAAAATATTATCTCTCAGAAAAAAATTGATCCTAAGAAAAATGCGGTTGAGGAAATAAATGCTATTTTAAAAGAATATATTTTAGAGTTAATGGTACCCTTAGAAAGAAAAGATTTTTTTGAAAATAAAGAAAATTTAAACGTAACATTAATTTCTGGTGTAAATGGGGTAGGTAAGACGACCACTATCGGTAAAATTGGTAAAATATTTAAAGATAACGGCTCAGAAGTAATATTTTCTGCTTGTGATACCTTTAGGGCAGCAGCAATAGAGCAATTAGAGTCTTGGTCTGATAAGATTGGAGCGTCAATTATCAAATCAAATCCAGGGTCTGACCCTGCTTCAGTAGCTTATAAAGCGATAGAACATGCAAAAAACAACAATATTAAACGGGTACTAATTGATACCGCTGGCAGATTGCAAAATAAGAAAAATTTAATGGATGAATTCAAAAAAATTGCAAATGTTATAAAAAAAACAGATGAAAGTGCACCTCATGATGTTGTTTTAGTTCTAGATGCAACCTCCGGGCAAAATATAATAAATCAACTTGAAGAATTTGATAAAATTATAAAAATTACCGGTTTAATTATGACAAAACTTGATGGGACAGCAAAAGGAGGAGTACTAATTGCAATTTCAAAAAAATATAAGGTTCCAATTTTAGGACTTGGACTTGGAGAAAAAGAAGACGATTTACAAATTTTCAATGCTGAACAATTTGCAGATGCATTTACTCAATTTAATTAATTAGATTTTTAGAAATTAAAGGTTTTTCAATAGAACATTCAAAATTATTCTTATTTGTTTCATATCCACAAACTTTTGCATAACTTGAAATAATGAAATTTAGTTTCCCGTCGTTCTCGAAATTTTTTAATTTTTTAGACTGAATATTATATTCTAGATTTTGATGAAAATTTTTTTTACCACTTACTAAAATTAAGGTATTATTATCTTTCATTAAATAATATGCAAAGTCCTCAGGAAAAACTGGATAGGTATAATTTTTTACAAGTTTTTTAACTTTTTTAGGAAACCATTCATATGTTAGTAAAGGGAAATCCTCTTTTGAATTATGATTATAAATATATAGATCTTGTGGATAATCATTAATATAGTTTGCATCTTCTCCTCTAGCTAAAATGGCTTTGTCTCTTGTTTTGAAATATAATGTAAATTGACTATTATATGATTTCATTTTACCGACATAAAAATATTTATTCCTAGTTTCGTTGCTAATTTCAGCGTAAGAAAAATTTGAAAAAAAAATTACAATTAATATAGATAAAATTCTTGCCATATATGACTTTAAAAATATAAAGTTGCTTAATATTTGTTTGAATTGTGTCTTAATTTAATTCTGTAATAAATAACTCAATTGAGTTTATGAGATTTTCGTTAAAATCCATCATATGATCATCATTTTCAACAAAAAAACTTGATTTTTTTCCATTAAATTTATCATAAATTTCTTTGCCCATTTTAAATGGTACAATTTTATCTTTCATACCATGCATTACCAGAATTGGAGATGTATTTTTATTCAATTTGCTAATCGAATTGTATTTATCTTTTAACAAATATTTAACTGGCAAATATGGATAATAACTTTTTGCTAGTGTTTCCATAGATGTGAACGGTGACTCTAATATCACACCACTAAAAGAATAATCTTGTGCTAGATTTAATGCAATTGCTGTACCCAACGACTCCCCGTACAAGATTATATTTTTATCTTCAATTTTCTTGGAATTTAGCCATTTCTTTGCTGCCAAAGCATCTTCATAAAGGCCTATTTCTGAAGGTTTTCCATCATTTCCACTAAATCCCCTATAAGCGAATATCAAATAGTTAACATTCATTTTTGAGAATTCATTTAACTTATAAATACGATTATCAAGTTTGCCAGCATTGCCATGAAAAAGTAATATAGTCTTATAATTTTCGTTCTTTTGAAAGTGCCATCCAACCAAACTACTTTCAGAGTTAATAAATACCTTTTCTATTTTGTGATTCAAAGGTCCTTCGTCTAAATAATTATTTTCTCCTGGATGGTACAGAAGATTTCTTTGATAAAAAAAAATAAAAATGCAAATAAACATATAAATTATTAATATTAATAATAATATATTTGTTAGTGTCATTTTTTTATAAATCATTATTTCTATTTAGATAAATGAAAAAAATATAACTTAATATACAAAGAATTAAAAAAATTGAAAAAGAAATTCTATAACTACTTACAATATCAAATCCTTTAGAATTAAATAAGTCTATAAATAATCCAATACCCCATTGCATAAAGAATGTTCCTGAATGAATGAATACATTATATGAAGTAAGTGACTTGCCTGCTAAATTTTGTGAAAAGTTTAAAGCTATAGCTGGTTGAGTTAGAGAAATTACAATTGAAGTCATAATGTATATTGCAAATAAAAAAGCTCCAGCTTTAGGACCAAAAAAGATTATTAGAAAAAAAACAAAGTAACTTATTGGGAGTCCAAATTTAATTAGTTTAACACTACTTATTCCATAATCAGAGAGTTTGGGGAGAATATATCCCCATAAAAAGTATGATGCTAACATAGTTACATTGATCCAAAATAAGCCTGTAGCACTTTGAAATGGAGAATAACCTGTAATATTTAGCATCCAAGGACCGGCCCAAAGCGTTTGGATTGCCTGTATACCACCATAATTAATAAATGCTAATGGTACCATACTGATAAAAAACTTATTCTTCCAAATTTGTGCTAAACCTTTTTTTTCTTCATCAACAGTGAAGTTTTCTTTCTGTTCCCAATTAGGAGTGAATAAGAAAATTAAAATAATACTTAATAAAATAAGTATAGCTATTAAAATGAAAATCCATCTCCATCCTATGTATGGTAATAAAATCTGTACAGGTAAAGTAGATGATACAAAACCTATATTTGCTACCATTAACATCCATGAATTAGCGCGCTGTTGATATTTTTCAGCAAACCAAACTCTGTATCCTGTTAGAGGTCCCATCATACAAGTACTCACTCCGATCCCAATAAATATTCTTGAAATAAGCAACCCAGAAAAACTTTTTGCTAATGCAAATGATACGGTTCCTACCAATGCAATTATTAAAAAATACCCAACAACCTTTTTTGGTCCAAATTTATCAAGTAGTAGTCCTATTGGGACTTGCATAATTGAAAAGCCAATAAAATAGCCTCCTGCTAACAGTCCTAAATTTCCTGCTGTTAAATCGAATTCATATGTCAGGACTGGTGTTAATGTTGCAGTAATAGATCTAACAAGATTTGATAATAAAAAACCAAAGGCAAAAATACAAAATATGATAATGCTTTTATTTACTTTAGTAATCATTTATAAATTTTTGAGATTTAATCTGTACTATGAATAATCAATCAACAAAAGATAAAGATGCACGCTCATCAAATGCTATGGCTGCAACTTCTCATCCATTAGCGACCGAAGAGGCCTTAAAAATACTAAAAATGGGTGGAAATGCAGTAGATGCTTCTATAGCAGCTTCAATTGTTTTATCTGTGGTTGAGCCTAATGCAACAAGTATTGGTGGAGACTGTTTTGCAATTGTCAAAATGAATAATAAGGATGCAGTATCTTTTAATGGATCTGGGTTAGCACCAGAGAAATTAAGTTATGATTTCTTCAAGGAAAAAAATATAGATAAAATTGGATTAACAAGTCCTCATTCAGTAACGATTCCTGGTGCAGTTCATGCTTGGGAAACTATTCATAAAGAATTTGGAAAATTAAATTTTGAACAATTATTTACAGGTGCAATTGAGATTGCAAAAAATGGTCACAAGATTTCTAAAGTAGTGTCAAATGCTTGGCATAATAGCTTAAATAAAATTAATGGAAATGAAAATTCTAAAAAAATTTTTTTGAAAGAAGGTCGTACTTATCAAGAAAATGAATTAATGAAAAATATTCCATTAGGAAAAACATTAGAGGCAATTAGTAAAAAAGGAAGTAAAGAATTTTATGAAGGTGAAACTGCAAAAGATATAATTGAAAGTTTAAGTGAATTAGGGGGTGTGCATACTTTTGAGGATTTTTCTAAACAGAACACAATAAGATCAGAAACAATAAAATCTAGTTATAAGGGTGATTTTATTCATCAATGTCCTCCAAATGGACCAGGCGTAACTGTTTTGATTATGATGAAATTGTTAGAAAAACTAAATATTCAAAACTATAAATTCAATAGTACTGAAAGATTTCATCTTGAAGCCGAAGTTACAAAACAAGCTTATAAAGTTAAAGAAACAAGCTTAGGCGATCCAAATTTTGTAAATTTTGATTTAGATGAAATTTTAAGTGATAAAAATATTGAGGATATTTTTAATAAAATTAAGCTCAATTCATGCAGTGATGTTGGTGACTTAAATATTCCAGCTCACCCAGAAACTATTTATCTAACAGTTGTAGATAAAGACTTAAATAGTGTGTCCATCATTAATTCAGTTTGTTACGTATTTGGATCAGGTATCACTACAAATAAAAGTGGAATACTTTTACATAACAGGGGTACAAATTTCAGAGTAGAGCATGGACATCCAAACTGTATTGAGGGCTTAAAAAGACCATTACACACTATAATTCCAGGTATGGTCATTGACAAAGATAACAATACAACTTTGAGCTATGGAGTTATGGGAGGGCAATATCAACCAGTAGGACAGGTGCATGTTTTAAATAATATGATTGATTACGGCATGGGTCCTCAAGAGGCTTTAAGTTTTCCAAGAGCCTTTCATTTTAACAATATTTATAAGCTTGAAAAATCAGTTGATAATCAAATTTTTAACGAATTGAAAGAAATCGGTCATAATGTTGAGTATATTGATGGCACTCATGGTGGAGGTCAAGCTATTAAAATAAATCGTGCAGAAGGGGATCTTTTAGGAGGATCTGATCCTAGAAAAGATGGTTACGCAAAAGGGTACTAAATAATGTCAAAAAGAATTGTTAGAAACATTTTTGAAAATGTGAATGATGAAAATATTGCTCTAACCTCTGAAATCAGTACAAAACTAAATTACAAAGATTTAAAATCATTTATAGATAAAATTTCTAAACAGCTGGCTGGAAATGGATTATCAAACAAAGATAGAGCAGCGATAGTTTTACCAAATGGGCCATATATGGCTTCAAGTTTTTTAGCTATTTCAAGCTATATGTCTGCTGCACCTTTAAATCCATCATATAAATCTGAGGAGTATGAATTTTATTTAAAAGATTTAAATCCAAAAATTGTTTTGGTTGAGAAAAATTCTGAAAATCCAGTTGTCGATGTAGCAAAAAAATTAAAAATAGAATTATGTGAGATTAATCCAGAAAAGGATGGACCTTCAGGAATATTTAATATTTATGAAAAAGAAAGTGAATATTCTTTACCTGATGAAAATGATGAAGCATTAGTGCTACACACTTCTGGTACTACATCAAGACCAAAAATTGTTCCTTTAACAAATAAAAATATTTTTTCTTCTGCAGAAAATATTTCTAAAAGTTTAAATCTTTCTAAAAATGACCATTGTCTTAATATTATGCCACTTTTTCATATACATGGTCTTATAGCTATTTTAGCTTCATCAATGAAAGCTGGGGCATCTGTATGCGCATCAAATGGTTTTAATGCTATCAAGTTTTTAGATATGGCTAAATCAGAAAAAATAACTTGGTACTCAGGGGTGCCTACAATGCATCAGGCGATTTTATTAAGAGCACGTAGAAATTTAGAAGTTGCTAAGCTACTAAAACTAAGATTAATTAGATCATCATCTGCATCTTTACCGCCAGTGGTATTCAAAGATCTAAATGATGTTTTTAGTTGCCCAGTGATTGAAGCATACGGTATGACAGAAGCTACTCACCAAATGACTTCTAATCCATTGCCACCCAAGCAACAAAAAGCAGGATTTGTAGGCCTTCCAGCAGGTCCGGAAGTTTGTATTATGAATGAAAATGGGGAAGTGCTAAATCAAGGTGATGAAGGAGAAGTGTGTATAAAAGGTGAAAATGTAACTCTTGGATACGATAATAATGAAGAAGCAAACAAAACAAGTTTTACCAATGGTTGGTTTAGAACTGGCGATCAAGGTTATTTCGATAATGAGGGTTATTTAAAGATTTCAGGAAGATTAAAAGAAATAATTAATAAAGGTGGAGAAAAAATATCTCCATTAGAAGTTGATAATGTATTAATGGACCATCCATTAATAGATCAAGCAGTTTGTTTTGGCTATGAAGATAAAATGCTTGGAGAAAATATCGCTAGTGCAATTATAATAAAAAATGGTGAGACATGTTCAGAAAATGATGTTTTAAAGTATGCTCAAGAAAAACTTGCTAAGTTTAAAATACCAAAAAAAATTTTTTTTGTTGAAGAAATTCCAAAAGGAGCAACAGGAAAATTACAAAGAAATGTTTTAGCAAAAAAATTTGGTTTAAATAATTAATGATAAAAGTTTGTATATTTGGTGCAGGATCAATTGGTGGATATTTAGCTGCATGTTTGAGTAAAAATAATATTGATTTATCACTTATAGCCAGAGGTCCGCACAAAAGAGCTATACAAGAGAATGGCTTAACGTTAATTAAAAAAGATAAAACAGAAAACTTTAAATTGAAAGTAACAGATGATCCCAAAGAACTTGGAATTCAAAATTATATTTTTATTTCAGTAAAAGCTCATGCAATTTCTAATATAGTAGACTCTCTTCAAAGCTTAATTGGAGAAAATACAACTATAATATCTGCTGTGAATGGCTTACCTTGGTGGTATTTTCATAAAGCTAACACGGGCACAAACTTAGATGAGAAACATATAGATAGTGTTGATCCTGATGGTAAAATTTGGAATTCTTTGAAGCCTTCAAGAGCTCTTGGATGTGTGGTTTATCCAGCAGCTGAAATTACTGAACCTGGTATTATTAAACACAATGGTGGTGAAAGATTTACATTAGGCGAACCAGATGGGTCAAAATCAGAAAGACTTAAAATTATTGCAGACTTATTAATTGCAGGAGGTTTAAAAGCTCCACAAAAAAGTAATCTAAGAGATGAAATATGGATTAAGCTCTGGGGTAATTGCTCGTTTAATATTGTGAGTGCACTACACGATAAATCTTTAGATGAAATTGGTAACGAACCAGAACTGTTAAATATAGTTAAAAAATTGATGGAAGAATGTCAGTCAGTGGGAGAAAAAATTGGCGTTAAATTTAATGTTTCGATAGATCATAGAATTAAGGCAGCAATTTCAATAAAAGGCCATAAACCTTCAACTACTCAAGATTTACATGCAAAACGTCCCCTAGAAATTGATCCAATCATTGGATCAATAATTGAAATTGGAAATAAAATTAATGTAAATACTGAAAACTTAAAGTCTGAATATAACAAGCTAAAACAAAAAGCTGAGGGCTTAGGATTATACAAAAGATCAAAAATAATTGATCAGATTACGAATTAACTAAAAGTTTAAAGAAATGTCTCTATGTATTGAATTACATTTTGAGACATAAATCGCTTGCTCTTTTGTAAGTTTTGATTGCAGACGTAATCCAATAGTTTCACTAATAATTTTATCATGAGCATTTATCTTATCCATATGCTTTTTCTTGAAATTTTTTCTCCAATCTATCTCTTGTTGGAATAAAACATAAGTATCATTTGCTGACGTTTGAAGTTTTTCAAAATCAACCTCATCTTCATCCATAAGGGTAATTAAATAATCTAGCTTATCTGCAAATTCATCAGATCCTGAAATTTCTCCAACTTTTTCAAAAATATTATCAATAAATTCTATTGCATCAATATAACCTCTATTATCTATTTTTGATTTAAGAAGTTTCATATCTTGACTTAATTCTTCGAATTTTTCTCCATGATTTATAAATTCCTTAATTAATAATAAATCTTCATATGCATTATCCACAGTCTTTTTATATTTTTTGACAGCTAAATTTTTCGCTTTGTTAATTTTATTAAATTCATCATTTTTAGATTTCCACTCTTGAGGAATTGTATTTTGAATTTCCTCTATCTCTAACTTAACATTTTCAATTTTTTGCAAAATTTTATTTTTCTCTGATACATCTTCATCATCAAGATTTCTTATCTCAGCTTTGTATTTATCTATCTTTTTATTTAATTTTAATATTTTCTTTTGTTTTTTTCTTGTTTTAAAATGTAAGTCTCTGTAATCAACAGCATAATCATCATAGATTGACTGAGCACTTTTAACTTCATCAACTAATTCAAAAGAATATTTAGAATTATCAACATGACGTTGAAAATAGCTTAATTTATCTGCTGGTAGATTTGCTAAAATGATATCATCAAATTCATTAATGCTAGTTTTAATTTGATCTCCATTGGTTTCAAAGTTTGCAAATTTGTATTCTTGCAAACAGTATTGAAGTTTAGGGTTCATTGGAGGTGGAGCAACATTAGATGTTAAATAAACTCTGTTAGGCAGATAATTAACAAGACTTGGATAAAAACCAACAATACCTAGGCCAATAAGCTGTAGAGCTATGAAAGGTACAACACCTTTCCAGATGTCCAATGTCTGAATTATTTTTGGAGCTACTCCTTTTAGATAAAACAAAGCAAACCCAAATGGAGGTGTTAAGAATGATGTCTGTAGATTTACACCTATCATTACTCCAAGCCATACTGCTGTAACATTTGCACCTGTTTCAGCAAGTAATATTGGCGCAATAATTGGAACCACTACAACAGCTATTTCTATAAAGTCTAAAAAGAAACCTAGAAGGAAAATTACAACCATAACCACGATAAACTGAGTCCAGAAACCCCCAGGTAGATCTTGAAGAAAATCTCTAACCAACTCTTCTCCACCAAATGCTCTAAATCCTGATGTAAGCATTGCAGCACCTAATAGAATTATGAAAACCATTGAAGTGGTAATACAAGTTTCTGTAACAACTTCTTTTAGTACATTGTCTGTTTTATAACTTCTCCAGAAGCTCCATGCTATTCCATAAACAAGTATAATTACAAAAAATGCTGTAATGTAGATTGCACCCAAATCTCTTTCTTCTAAATTTTTTACATTGAGTTCATAAGTTGAAGCCAGAAAAGTAATAGGTATTATTGATCCTATAATTAGTATTAAAGGATAAAATGCACTTTTCTTACCTTCAAACAACCTATATCCAGCCATTAAAGTTGCGCCAATTGCTCCAATAGATCCAGCTTGGTTAACAGTTGCAATACCCATTAATATTGATCCTAATACAGCAAATATAAGTGCAAGAGGAGGGATGATAATAACTATAACTCTCAACCAAAATTTAAAATCAAAAGTTCCTTTAAATGGAACAGGGGGTGCAACTCCCTTTTTAATTCTTGCATAGATGAAGACATATATCATATACAATGCTACTAGAACTAGACCTGGTAACAAAGCACCCAAGAACATATCTCCAGCACTAGATGATCCAACTCTAAACTCACCAGGCATATTGAATTCACCAGTGATAGCTTTGTAATCATTTTGTCTAATATTATTAGCAACATCTGAGGCACTAGCTAATTGGTCAGCAATAATAATTAAAACAATTGAAGGGGGAATTATTTGTCCAAGAGTTCCAGATGAACAAACAATACCACTCGCAAGTTTACGGTCATAATTATTATTCAACATTGTTGGTAAAGAAATTAGTCCCATTGCGATAACGGTAGCACCAACTATTCCTGTAGTTGCAGCAAGTAAGGCTCCTACAAAAATTACCGATATACCCAATCCACCAGGAATAGGACCAAATAGTTGACCCATGGTAATTAGTAAGTCCTCAGCTATTTTAGATTTCTGAAGCATTATCCCCATGAAAATAAACAAAGGAATTGCAATTAAGGTGTCTGTTTCAACATCCCAATAGTTACTTCTAAAGTTAGTAATTCCAGCTACTAACCATTCTATAGGTCCATCAACTGTGAAATAAGCACTTGAGTCTCCCTCAAATATTGCTCCAAAAAATGCAGCCAAACCGATGGAAATTATTGCTGAACCGGGAAGAGCAAAGGCCACTGGATAACCTGAAGCAAGTGCTGCAATCATAATTAAAACCAGAATAGCTAGAAATAATAATTCCATTAATTACTCTCGACTTTTTCTAATCTGACTTGATCTGGATTGTCTGATTGAGCTTGATCTTCAATATTATTAAAAATAATTTTATGGCTACTGGACATAAAATAGCTAGTAAATTGTAATAGCATTGTGACGGCAAAAACTGCTAAATAAACTGCCATCAAATAAAGAAGGTATAATCCATTAGAACCTTGTTGTGTGACTTCAAAAGCAACTACAGGTCCATTAATAATACTTGCTTTACCATTTAAACCTAAAAATAAAACTATTAAACAAAGAGGGACCCCTAATAATGCTGAACCAACCATATTGGTCCAAGCCTTTTTTTTCTCACTAAAAGATGAATAAAGTACGTCAACTCTAACATGACCTTCGTGAATTAAAGCATATGCACTTGCAAATAAATATAAAGCTGCATACCAAAATCTAACTAAATCTCCTTGAAAAGCTTGTTCATAAGAGAAAACAAATCTTGATAAAACAATTACAAATTCACTTAAGACTACCAATACTGCAAGCCATATAAAACCAACAGATTTTGTAAAGTAACCTATTATAAATGAAACTAATATTATTGGAAAATGTATATACGTTATTCTTTCTGGAGCTTTTACCATGAAAGCTTTTACCTCAGGACTAAATATAGCTTCCCACAATCTTTCAACAACCATAAATGAAATTATGAAATCAGCTAAACCAACTAAAAATACAGCCCAAAAAGATCCTCTAATTAAATACGCTGAAAATTTTGATAATATTTTTGAATCGTCAACTAAAGTTTGTGAGTATGTCTTGAAGACATAAAAAACAACTGAGAGAATACAAACTACATATATTATAATTTGAATATAACCATAAGTTAAATCGGAAGACTCTAAAGACTTTTGCTTATAACCAAACAAA
>CACKZF010000010.1 GCA_902604565.1 uncultured Pelagibacteraceae bacterium | reverse complement strand
ACCAACTGCTGCACCTATTAGTATTTTTTTTGATTTTACTTTTCTTATTTCTTTAATCTGTTCTTGGATATTTAAGTTTCTATGAATTATTCCTAACCCTCCAGCTCTTCCCATTGCAATCCCCATTGACGACTCTGTAACAGTATCCATTGCAGATGACAAAAGTGGTATTTTTATCTTTAAACTTTCTGTTAAATTCACAGAGGTGTCTGCTTCACTAGGTAAAATTGATGAGTAATTTGGCGCTAAAGTAACATCATCAAATGTTAAAGCTTCTTTAATAGTTTCCATGTCCCTATATAAATGATTCTTGAAAAAATAAAAGGATAACTATCTTAAATTTCTACAAATTATAAAATTTTCTTTAGAGTCTTTTCTGCTTGAAGGTGGCTTAAAAATATCAACATCTTTAAAAGATTTTTTACCTAATGCGACAATCTCGTTAAAAGATGATCCCATAAAAAGTTTAGAAATAAAATTTCCTTTTTTATTTAGAAATTCAATCGCAAAATTCATTGCCTCTAAACATAATCCTCCTGTAACTAATGAGTCGACACTTTTATTTCCTGTGGTGTTAACTGCCATATCAGAGACTATAAGGTCTACTTTCTTACCAAAATAATTTTTGATTTTTTTTTTTTGCTCCTCCTCAGTAAAATCCCCTTTTATATGTACTAAATTTGTAATTGGTTCAATATCCTTTAAATCAATTGAAATTATTTTAGATTTACTAAAATTTCTTGATATATACTGAGACCAACTGCCTGGGGCTGCACCAAGATCTATAACTAAAATATTATTTTTTATTATTTTAAATTTATCGTTTATTTCTTGCAATTTGTATACAGCTCTTGACCTATAACCCTCTAATTTTGATTTTTTGACGTAAATGTCTCTTTTTTGCTTAATGATCCAATTCTTAGAAAATTTATTCTTTTTCAACTAATTCTCAAATCTTAAGGATTTTTCAATTATATCTCCGTCCAATGTTTTAATTTTGGATATATAATTTTTATTATTTCTTATATTGTCATTATTTTTTCCCGCTAAATGAATAATTCCTATTTCGTGGTTTGGTAAATATGGTTCAACAAAGGTATTATGTTTTTTGTCAAATTTAATTGCCTCTATAAGAGTCCAGTTACAATAAGCAGGTAGAATTTCTACATCTAAATTATCTGAATATATTGTAATATTCATCGCTATTTGCTCTGAACCCCAAATTTTTCCGGAAGACAATGCTTTTTTTAAATTTTTTTGCCAGATCTCCCAATGAGGAGCGCTTTCTTCCAAGCAAAATAATCCAATATTCAAATGGGGTTTAAGTGCAACTTCTCTTGAAACTTTTTCTGAGAAACCAGATGACTTAGCATGTTTATAATTTTGTGATTTTATTCTTGCAAAACTTCCCCATACCCAATCTGCTCTTAAAACTCTTCCATACGATCTATCTGCTGATGTTGCTATTGCTAATCTATTATTCTCAGAGCCCTGTAAGTAAAGATCGATTGCATACCAAGAGTTTACCCATGCATCAGCATCTATCCATAAATATTTTTTATATCCTGGAAAATAATTTGGCAAGAATGCTCTAGATACCTGGCTTTTCAACCACTCTCTTCCTTTAATCTTAAAATTTGGAACTTCTATATCCCACTCCGCTTTTTTGATTTGAAATACTTTTTTTTCTAATATTTTAATTTGTTCATCAGTTAATCCCGCATCCATGATGCAAATATCTACTGTTTTGCTTTGTTCAAATCTATTAATTGAATCAACTAATTCGTTTAGAAGATTGAAATAATTTGAATCTGCTAATGAGATTATTGTATTTTCCCTCATTTATAACACATCTTCATGATGATCAGTATCATCTGCGGTAGCTTTCGCATTCTTTTTATTCATAAGATAATGCATTGAACTTATTGGTACCATTAACAAATAAATTACACCTGAAATAATAATAGCATTAAATGTATAAACAAGAATTAAGCCAAAATATAAAATTATTCCAAATAACAAAAATATTGATGTACTTCTTGGGACAGCTATCCTTTTAAAAGAATAAGTTGGTATTTTGCTTATTAACAATATTGAAACAATTATAAACATAACGGGTACGATAATTTGATAATTTAAGTTTAAAAACTGAAATTCACTAACACTTAATATCAAAGGCATTAAAACAAGGACTCCACCTGCTGGGGATGGAATACCTTCAAAAAAATTATCTTTCCAAGAACTCTCTTCGTTTGATGAAACATTAAATCTTGCAAGTCTAAGTGCAACACAAACAACATAAATTAACGAAATTAACCAACCTACTCTTCCGGTTTCAGACAAAGCCCAAAAATACATTATAAAAGCTGGAGCAACACCAAAACTTATAACATCAGTAAGAGAGTCTAGTTCTTTTCCTACTTTAGAAGTTCCCTTAATTAATCTTGCAATTCTGCCATCTAATCCATCAATAATTGCAGCTACTATAACTGCGATAATTGATAATTCAAATTTACCATCAAATGCAAACTTTATTGATGTCAATCCAATGCATACCCCAACAAGTGTTAAAATATTTGGTAGAATGACTCTTGTTTTTTTATTAGAAACTAATTTTATATTTTTATTTTGAGGCTCCATTGAATCATTTTTTTGCAATTAAAGTTTCGCCAGCTATAGTTTTTTGATCAACTTTTACCAAAGGAATGTAATTTTCAAAATACATATCAGCCCTACTTCCAAATCTAATCATTCCTATTCTTGAACCTTGTTCTACAAGCTCATCTTTAGAAACTTCTGTTACAATCCGTCTTGCAACAAGTCCTGCTATTTGGACAACAATTATATCTTCTCCATTAGAATTTTTTATTTTATAATAATTTCTCTCATTATCTTCACTTGCCTTATCTAAAGATGCATTAAAAAACTTTCCTGGTTTATAAAGTATCTCAGATATTGCTCCTGAACATGGAGACCTATTTACATGACAGTCAAAGACATCCATAAAAATACTTATTTTTTTCATTTGTTTATTTTCTAAACCTAATTCTTTTGGACCATTAGTATCCATTACTTGTAGTACAACTCCATCAGCTGGACTTGTAAGATAATTCTCGTCACCGATAGAAATTCTTTCAGGGTCTCTAAAAAAATAATAGCACCAAATGGTTAATATCAACCCTAAAAAACCCAGAAATCCATTTAGTAAATAAAGAATTATAGTTGCGATTGCGAAAATAATAATAAATTTGTATCCTTCGTTATGTATTTTTGGAAATATTTTACTCATAACAATCCTATAATTGATAATTTCGGATTAATATGTATACAAAAAGAATAAATTCAACTATTAAGATATATCGAAAAAATGAGTAAAATTAAGGTTAAAAACCCCATTGTAGAATTAGATGGTGATGAAATGACCAGAGTTATATGGGACTTCATAAAAAATAAGCTCGTTTTAACTTACCTTGATCTCAAAATTGAGTACTACGATTTAGGAATGGAAAGTAGAGATAAAACTGAAGACAAAATAACAATTGAATGTGCGAATGCAATTAAAAGAAATGGCGTCGGTATTAAATGTGCAACTATCACACCCGATGAAGCTAGAGTAAGAGAATTTAATCTAAAAAAAATGTGGAGATCTCCAAATGGTACAATAAGAAATATTATTGGAGGAACTGTTTTTAGAGAGCCAATAATTTGTAAAAATATTCCAAAACTTGTGCCCTCATGGACAGATCCATTAATCATTGGTAGACATGCTTTTGGTGATCAATACAGAGCAACAGATTTTACAGTGCCTGGTAAAGGTAAGTTAGAAATAAAATGGACTGCTGAAGATGGTTCTGATGAGCAAAAATATGAAGTCTTCAATTTCCCAGGTCCTGGAATTGCATTATCAATGTATAATTTGGATAAATCAATTGAAGACTTTGCAAGATCTTGCTTTAACTATGGATTAATTAAAAAATGGCCAGTCTATCTTTCTACTAAAAATACAATTTTAAAAAGATACGATGGAAGATTTAAAGATATATTTGAAGAAGTTTTTGAAAAGGAATTTAAAGATAGATTTGATCAAAATAAAATTACTTATGAGCATAGATTGATAGATGACATGGTGGCATGTGCAATGAAATGGCATGGCAAATATATTTGGGCGTGCAAAAATTATGATGGAGATGTGCAATCAGATACCGTTGCTCAAGGATATGGATCTTTAGGTTTGATGACAAGTGTTTTGCTTGCTCCAGATGGCAAAACAATGGAGGCTGAAGCTGCACATGGAACAGTAACAAGACACTTCAGAATGCATCAACAAGGTAAAGAAACTTCAACAAATCCAATTGCATCTATTTTTGCATGGACAAGAGGGTTGGCTCATAGAGGAAAATTAGATGGAAATGAAGAATTAATAAAGTTTGCAGAAACGCTTGAAAAAGTATGTGTTGATTGTGTTGAAGAAGGCTCAATGACTAAGGACTTAGCTATTTTGATAGGACCTTCGACAAAGTATTTAACAACTAATCAATTTTTAGATACTTTAGATGGTAAGTTGAAACAAAAACTAAATTAAAGTCTTAATTTTTTCAAAAGCCTCATCAATTTTATCTTTGAATTGGCCTCCTGCTTGTGCAAAATCTTTTCTACCACCACCACCTTTTCCACCAATAATTTCTGATCCTGTTTTAGCAAATGTAACTGCATCATACTTATTAATAAGCTCATCTGTTATGCCAACTGCAAGACCTACTTTGTCATCTAGACTTGCAAAAACTACAATAATTCCTGTTTTAAGCTCTTTTTTCCCTGCATCAACCAATTTTCTTAGCTCTTTAGGTGGGAGATCACGAACTTTTTGAAATCTTACACTTACATTATTTATTTTAATATCTTGAATTATATTTTTTGAATTATTCTCTAAAATTGAACTAAATTTTAATTGCTCTAGTTGTTTTGATAATTCTTTGATTAAAATCTTATTATCTTCATCCTCTAAATTTGGTTTGCCGCCTAATTTAATTATCTGTTTTGATAAGTTATTAATCATTTCTTCATCTTTTTGTGCTGATAAGTCAGATAATTTCTCTTTATTTTGTAAAAAACTATTTAATTGATTTTCTCTAAGAGCTTCTACTCTTCTAACACCTGCTGCAATTGATGATTGACTAATAATTTTGAATCTTCCAATGTCACCAGTGTTTCGTACATGCGTACCTCCACATAATTCAGTGGAAAAATACTTTTCTTTCTCATCTCCCATAGATAATACTCTAACTTCTTCTCCATATTTCTCTCCAAAGAGTGCCAGAGCTCCATTATTTACTGCTTCTTTAGGAGTCATAATTCTTGTTTTAACTTCTGATTTTTTTTGAACCATAGAATTAACGTGATTTTCTATTTTTTCTATTTCCTGTTCTGAAATTGGTTTCATATGGCTAAAATCAAATCTTAGTCTATCTGGTGCTACTAATGATCCTTTTTGTGTAACATGAGTACCCAATACTCTTCTTAAAGACTCATGCAAAAGGTGTGTTGCTGAGTGATAAGCTCTTATATTATTACGTCTATCAATATCAATTTTCATCTCAACATTGTCTTTGATTTTTATGCTTCCTGATTTAACTTTGCCGTAATGCACAAATAGATCACCTAATTTTTTTTGGACATCTGTTATCTCGAACTTAAAGTTTCCAGATATTATCTCACCAGTATCTCCTACCTGTCCCCCAGACTCTCCATAAAAAGGAGTTTGATTTAAAATAATAATTCCTTCATCATTTTCATTCAACACATTTACTTCTTTATTGTCTTTTAATAATGATAGAATAATACCTTCTGCTTGATCTGTCTCATAGCCTAGAAATTCTGAAGGACCTAATCTATCTTTTATAGAAAACCAGATATCATCTACAGCACTATCACCAGAGCCTTTCCAATTTTTCTTAGCAAGTTCTTTACTTTCTTTCATTAAACTTTGAAATTTATCGTTATCTATTGTTAATGATTTATTTTTTAAGATGTCTTGTGTCAGGTCTAATGGAAAACCGTAAGTATCATAGAGTTTAAAGGCTATTTCTCCAGGTAACATCTTATCTATTTTAGTTATTTCCTCATTTAATATTTTAATACCTCTGTCTAAAAGAGTTAAAAATTTTTCTTCTTCCATTCTTAGTGTTTCTTTTATTAAAGACTCAGCTCTTTCTATTTCTGAGTAATTACCTTTCATCTCATCTTTTAAAGTTTTAAATATATTATAAAAAATTGGCTCTTTAGAACCAAGTAGGTGTGAATGCCTCATTCCTCTTCTCATAATCCTTCTTAGTACATAACCTCTTCCTTCATTTGATGGCAAAACTCCCTCCGCAATTAAAAATGAACTTGCTCGTAAGTGATCTGCTATTACTCTAAAACTTGCTAAATTATCGTTCTTAGGCTCGACTTTTAAAATTTCTGCAGCATAATTAATTATTTTTTTAAAATGATCTGTTTCATAGTTGTCGTGAGTTCCTTGAAGTAATGCAGCAATTCTTTCTAAACCCATTCCAGTATCAACTGATGGTTTTGGCAGATTAATTCGCTTATCTTTTGAAATTTGTTCATACTGCATAAAAACTAAATTCCAAATTTCTATAAATCTATCCCCATCCTCATTTTTTGTTCCTGGTAATCCACCTTCTAAGTGGTCTCCATGATCATAAAATATTTCTGAACAAGGACCACAAGGTCCTGTTTCGCCCATAGACCAAAAATTATCAGATGTTGCTATCCTTATGATTTTATCTTCACTTAACCCAGCAATTTTTTTTCCAGTAGTTAAAGGCTTCATCATCGTTATGGTAGACTGTTACATAAAGCCTGTTCTTATCTAAACCAAATTCTTTTGTTATTAAATTCCACGCAAGTTCAATTGCTTTTTCTTTAAAATAATCACCAAAAGAAAAGTTTCCTAACATTTCAAAAAATGTATGGTGTCTTGGAGTATAGCCAACATTTTCAAGATCGTTATGCTTACCACCTGCTCTTACACATTTTTGAGATGTTGTAGCCCTTTGATAGTCTCTCTTTTCCAGTCCGGTAAACACATTTTTAAATTGAACCATTCCTGAATTGGCAAACATCAATGTTGGATCATTATTAGGAACTAAATTGCTAGACTCAACTATTTTATGATCATTTTTTTCAAAATAATCTAAAAATGCTGACCTAATTTCATTTAATGTTTTAGCCATATTTACCCAAAATACAGCATTTTTATATGATGTCTACACTTCTGAAGGGAAAAAAGGCGCCCAATAGAGCGCCTTTTTTTAATAACTAAAAGTTATCTGCTAATTCTTTTTAGTAGGAACTTCTTCCTCTTTCTTCTGCGCTTCAAGCTTTTCTTCACTTAAAGGATTACCCTCAATCTTCTTTGAAATAACGCCAGCTTTTTCTCTAATAGCCATTTCAATTTCAGCAGCAGCTTTTGGATTTTGCTCAAGGTAAAGTTTAGCATTCTCTCTACCTTGACCAATTTTTTCACCTTTGTAAGCGTACCATGCTCCAGATTTTTCAACAATCTCAGCTTTGGCACCAAGGTCGATTAGTTCCCCTACTTTACTAATTCCTTTTCCATACATTAAGTCAAACTCAACAACTTTAAATGGTGGTGCAACTTTGTTTTTAACAACTTTTACTCTCGTTGTATTTCCAACAATTTGCTCTTTGTCTTTTATTGCTCCAATTCTTCTAATATCCATTCTTACAGAAGAATAAAATTTTAAAGAATTACCTCCAGATGTTGTTTCTGGACTTCCAAACATTACACCAATTTTCATTCTAATTTGGTTAATAAATATAACCATTGTATTAGTTCTTGAAATTGATCCTGTTAATTTTCTAAGTGCTTGAGACATTAGTCTTGCTTGAAGACCAACATGGTGATCTCCCATATCTCCTTCAATTTCTGCTCTTGGAGTTAATGCTGCAACTGAGTCGACTACTAAAACTGACATTGAGCCAGATTTGATTAAGGTATCAGTTATTTCTAATGCTTGTTCACCAGTATCTGGTTGTGAAATAAGCAACTCCTCAGTATTAACACCTAATTTCTTAGCATAAACCGGGTCCAGTGCATGCTCTGCATCAACAAATCCACAAATTCCGCCTGCTTTTTGTGCTTCAGCAACAACTTGTAATGCTAATGTAGTTTTACCAGATGACTCTGGTCCATAAATTTCAACAATTCTGCCTTTTGGTAATCCACCTATGCCAAGTGCCAAGTCTAAACTCAGAGATCCAGTAGAAATAGACTCAATATCCATTGCTTTTTGTTCTCCAAGCTTCATCACAGAGCCTTTTCCAAAACTATCTGTTATCTGGCTAATAGCTGCATCTAGTGCTTTATTTTTTTCTTTATCTTCCAATTCTTTATCTTTTGTGGATTTCACCACTTTTAAGTTATTTTTAGTCATTTTTTGCCTCGTTTTTTTCATTTATTAACATTCGAATCATGAAAATAAATGTACACATTTTGTTCTCATTGGCAATATTTTTTTAAAATTAGGGCCAGAAGTCCCTATTTATCTAAGTTTTAAGTACTCGCTGTTAAGTAAGCCAACTGACTTTATTAATCTGTATTGAGCTAAAAGATAATTTCTCTCAGCCTCGGCAAGATTTATTTTAGCATTTATTAGATTTGATCTTGATTGCAGAACATCAAACGTAGATCTGTTCAACCCACTCTCATATTCAAAGCTAATTCCCTCGTTTGCAATTTCAGCAGCTTTAACTTGTGACTGTACAGCTCTTAAAAAACTCTTTGATGACTCTAATGTCGACCAAGCTGCCGTTACTGACTGTGTATTATTTCTATATGCATTTTCAAGTAACAATTTTTTCATACCTTTCACTTGAAGATTTTTATTAACATTAGATCTATTTTTTCCACCAAACTGAAAAGGCCAACTAACAGTTGCTTGAAGAACGTCTTTTTCTCTTTCATCGTAAGTTGCACTCAAATCGTCAACATAAGTTCTCTCTAATGACAGTTTTGCTGTTGGAGAAAGATCTGAACGAGCAATCTTCACATCTAACTCTGATTGTCCATATTCAATATCTGCAATAATTAATTCAGGGCTTTTTTGTTCAGAGGTTTTTTTTGCTTCTACTAAACTTGATGGAATAGAAACATCTGCATTATATATTTTTTTTAATTTTTCACTACTATTAATTGGGCCAATAATATTTTCATATGCTAGCTTGCTCGTAATAATACTATTTTGTGCTCCAATGTATCCAGCTTGTGCTCCAGCTAAAGATGATTGCGATTGAGCTAAATCAGTTGCTGTTATTTGAGCTCTTGAAAGTCTTGCATTATCAATTTCAAATTGTCTTTGAAGTAGATTTACATTTTCTTCATTTATGCTTAGTTTCTCATAAGCTAAAATTAAACCTGTATAAGCTTCAATAGCTTTTAAAAATACCTCTTGCTCTTTTTTAATAAGTTTTGCTTCAGAAAGGTTAAGTCCTAATTTACTTTTTTCGTATGTAGAGTCCCTACCCTTGCCATCTAAAAGTGTTTGCTCTAACTTTACAGAGGTTGTCATAGGATTTGTATTTGTTATAGAGGCATCAGTACCATTTTGATTTGTAAGTTTATTGGTATCTTCAAAACTTTTTGTACCTGATAGAGTTAAAGTTGGAAAAAAATCACTTTTAGAAATATTTAAGACTTCCTTTTGAACTTCTAAATTTTTTCTCTCAGCTTTAAGCTCTAAATTGTTCTGATAGGTCTTTTTCAATGCATCACTCAAAGTTGCTGCATTTACTGGTAGTACAAAAGTTATTAAGCAGAAAGTGATTAAAGAGATTTTTTTCATTAATTATATTTTATTGATTTAATTTGATGATTTCTATTTAAATTTAATACAATTGAAGAATATTTGGGAGCAAATTTAAACATATTTTGTGTGACCCTTTGGTAAGTCTGCATAAATGACAATACCTCGTTTTTACTCATAATCTTACTATTTGCTTTGTTTTTTGAGTTTAATTTTAGTAACACCTCCTGTTTAAGTCTCCAGCTCTGCAATAATTTAAAATTACCTGCTTTTAAAAATAGCAAACAGTCTAGTTTAGAAAATAATTTTTTGTATTTAGTTTGCAACTGAGCATTTACATATTTTCTCCATATTAAATTTTTATCTTCTGTTCTTTCCAGTGAATTAATTGATTTTTTTAAGGTTGTATTTTTTTCTGCTCTAGCTCCAACACACCATCCCTCAAAGATTATAACATCTGGTACCTTTTTAATTAGATACCAAGACTTTTTTTTTAATCTATCATCTATTGCCTTATTAAATTTAGGAAGTCTTTGGTGATTAAATCTCTTGCTCTTTGTTTTTTTTAAAAGATCAAAGATAAAATTTATATCGTGAGTGCCTGGAACACCTCTAGTCATTAATAATGGATGAATTTTTTTAGATAATTTTATTCTATCTTTTTGAGTTTTGTACAAATCATCAATTGATATTTTAAAAACATTTAATTTAAAATATTTTGTTAGAATGATTTTTAAAATAGAGCTAATCGTTGTTTTTCCAGTACCTTGACCTCCTGCTAAGCCTATTAAGTAAGGTTTAGATTTATTTGTTCTATTATTGATCCAGAAACTAATTGGAATTAGAAAAGATTTAATCATATTTTCTTTATTTTTAAATTTTTCTTTAGATGTTTCTTGAGATCTAATAAATTTAAAGCAATCTTTACTAACTTTTCTGTAACACTCAGTAATTGATTGCATAAAAAATTTATTGTTTTTGATCTAAAGGATGATTTTTGCCATCGTTCACTGGCACATCTTCAATTTCAAATGGCTCCACACCCTCTATACAGGCAATATTTATACCAAATATTTTTGGATTGCTTCTAGGTCTATTATGAGTATGAATTCCACAAATTGAGCAAAAGTAATGTTTGGCAGTATTAGTATAAAACTGATAAAGTGATAACTTATCCTCTCCTTTTGTAAGTTTAAAATCATCAGGACCAATTACTCCTATAATATAACCTTTTTTTTTGCATATTGAACAATTACAGCGCATAATTTTTTCAATACCACCCAAAGGCATCTTAATCTCTGCTTCTATTGCACCACAATGACAGGATAATTTTTTCATAGTTTAATCTCCTAAAAAATTATTTATTATTATTTTTTAAATACTCACCGTATCTTTTTAAACTTTCCTCTGGCCATGTTTTTTTTGGATCATACATTTTTTCAAAACAAATTACATCATCTGTAAGGTTTAACCATGGATCTTTATCTTTTGTAAATATGTGGACTTGGGGAGGAAAATTTTCTGAATTATTTAAAGTTTTAGTCCTAACTGTTAGTCTACCAACAGCAGATGCATAATCTGTATAAATATAAGCACCACATTTGTTGCAAAAAAATGCTCTGGAAGTAGCTCCACTCCCTGCTTTAAGTTCAGTTGATGAAACTTCACCTTCTATAATTAAAGTATTATCCAAAACACTCGAATTAATAACATAAGATGATCCAGTTATAATTTTACAATCTTTGCAATGACAAGCTTGGGTAAATAAAGGTTTTTCTGTAATTGTATATTTAACTTGCCCGCATATACATCCGCCGGTTAAGTTTTTATTTTTTTCCATTTTAATATTTAATCTATTTGTGGTTAAAGTTATCCACATGTATACAATATGTGGTTTCGATGTTCACGTTTTGATTCACTTTTGATTCAGTTACAGACTCAAAATACAACCTGATTGACACTATTGAATAACTTAGATATTAATTAGAACAAAATAAGAACATTTATGAAGCTAACTATACCTTACTATTTACATAAAGCTGGCGCAGGTTTTCCGTCCCCTGCCACAGACTATATTGAGGAAGATATTGATTTAAATGTTCATTTAATCAAAAATGTTCCAGCAACCTTCATCATAAGAGTTCAAGGAAAATCAATGGTGGATGTTGGAATTAATGATGGCGATCTATTAGTTGTTGATAAGAGTTTAACGCCAAAAAATTTCTCAACAGTTATTGCAAATGTTCATGATGAACTAGTTGTTAAAAGTTTAGTTCAAGAAAGAGATAAAAAATTTTTAACATCAGGTTCTAAAGAATTTACAGATCGAATTTTAATCAACGAAGAAGAAGATGTATTTATTTGGGGAGTTGTAACTTATGTCATCCATTCAGTATACTAAAAAAATAGCACTTATTGATTGTAATTCTTTTTATGTTTCTTGTGAAAGATTATTCAATCCTAAAATAAGAAAAAAACCTGTTGTAGTTTTATCTAACAATGATGGTTGTATAATTTCAAGATCAACTGAAGCAAAAGCTTTAGGCATTAAAATGGGGGAACCTTATTTTAAAGCAAAAGATATTATCATTAAAAATAAAGTTGAAGTTTTTTCATCTAATTATTCTTTATATGGAGATTTGTCTAGAAGAGTGATGCGAACACTAAAAAGATTTAATTCTGCTATTGAAGTCTATTCTATTGATGAAGCATTTTTAGATTTATCAAATTTTCCAGATAGTGAAGTTGAAAAAGTTGGAAAGGAAATTAGAGAAACAGTTTTAAAGTGGACAGGTATTCCAACTAGTATTGGTATCGCTAAAACAAAAACTTTAAGTAAAGTTGCAAACCATATTGCAAAAAAAAAGAAATCAGGCGTAACAAGTTTGATAGGAATTGAAAATATTGATCCAATATTAGAAAAAGTTGAAATTAACGATGTATGGGGTGTTGGAAGACAATTAACAAAATTTTATCATAAAAATGGAATTTATAATGCTAAGCAACTTAAAAATAAATCTAATACATGGATAAAGAAAAACTCAAATGTTTTAGGGTCAAGAACTGCAATGGAGTTAAGAGGAGTTCCTTGCATTGATATTGAAACAACGCAATCAAAAAGAAAAAGTTGTGTTGTATCTCGTTCTTTTGGTCAAAGAATTGAAAAATATCAGGAATTAAAAGAAGCAGTTGCAAATTACTGTTTGAATGCATCTGAAAAAATAAGATCTGAGTCTTTGATTGCAAAATCAATTACTGTTTTTGTTAGAACAAGTCCTTTTCAAAGTAGATTTGGATATTATTCAAACTCAAAAACAATAGATTTTGCAATTTCTACAAACAACAGTATTGAAATAGTTAAAACTGCTTTAGTTGCTTTAGACTCTATCTTTAAAAATGGTTACCGTTATCAAAAAGCAGGTGTGATGCTTACTGGTTTATCCAATGAAGATCGTAGTAAGAACCTATTTTCTTCTGAAAAAGATGAGAAAATAAAGGGTTTAATGAAGTCTATTGATAATACTAACTATCGGTATGGAAGATCTACGTTAAGTCTTGCTAGCGCTGGTGTTCAAAAAAGATGGAATATGAGAAGAGAGCATTCTTCTAAAATAGATACTGCAGATTTTTACTTACTGCCAACTATTAGGGCTTAATTTACTTATTTTAAATTTAAATTTTTTGTTGAACCATCTATATAAGTAAACTCTACCTCTTCTTTTGAAATAGATTTTATTGATACAAAACCATCATACTCAGAAATAAAATCATTTAATTTTTTTCTACTTTTCTTTGACATTTTTTTACCTGGTGCGTTTACACCTACATCAATGATTAATTGAGCACCATTTAAAAAAGCATTTACATAAGCTTTTATCGGAGGACCACAAGTCATAGCCTCTGTCAACCAAATCGGCTTATCAATATCAACACTTTTTAACAAATCTGCAAATTCGTCAACCCAAAGCTGTTTATCACAACGACCATCTGGACCGCTTATATGGTGAATGTTTGCAATATCAAAATGATCCTTAATTTTTGGCAAAGCTGATTTCCAGTATTTTTTATTTTCTGGAAACATTCCTGCAGCACCAGCCATAATAATAACAGCATCCGGTTGCTGTTCTTTAATTACTTTTGAAGAAAAATTAAAAATTTCAACAAAATCTTCTTCACTTCCCTTAAAAAACATATCAAACTCAGGTTCATTCATAACGTCCCAATATATAATTGGTTTTGTTAATCCAGGCATATCATTTGAACCATCTCCATCATATCGGTCAACTAATTTTATAAGAAAAGTTTTATAATCTTCCATTGAACATGGTTTGCTCAAATATTTTGTAAAATGTTTTCCAAATGGACTTCTAGCTTTTTTTCTTTTACAAGATTTTTGATCCCAATTTGTATGAGGCCAGATAGTTGCTAAAATTGTTTGGTTGTGATCTTGTGCATATACTACGTATTTATCTACATCTTTCCAAAAAAATTTACCCTTTTCACTTTCTATGTGATTCCAAACAAAGGGCCCTGGATGAGGTCTAACCCATTGTCCATCTTTACCACGCATTTTTTTGTCTCTCATTTCAGTTAACTCACCAAATCTAGATTGAGAATTTGCAAAATTAGTTAAAAATAAAAGTGATAACAAAATCGTTAATAATTTTTTCATTAATTAATTTATTTTTATTTCTGGTAAAGGCTTTGTCCATTTAATTGATTTAGAAATTTTTTTTCCGTAGGTAGGCATCCTATATCTACTTTTTCTAAAACTTACATAAGAAACAGAATCTTTATTTTCTGATACATAAGAACATTTATCTTGATCTAAAATTTCTTCACATTTATTACTAAAGCCAAATTCTTTCACTGTGAGAGACTGTGTTGGTGTTTCACTTAAAAAAGCATCTTTTAACCACCTGTAGAAACCCCATTTAAATGTATAACCATCACCTATAGTAAAATTAGGACCATAAACTTCAAAAATTTTTTTATTACCCAACCAAGCAATTATTTCTCCATTATCTTTCTTCGACGCTAAAATTTTAAAACTTAAAGTTCTGTAGTCATTAAAATGAGAGACTTTACCCAATTCAAATTTATAGCCAACCTTATCAAAATTAGAATTTTCTGGATCTCCTTTTAAATAAAAAACTTCTTTTGTAAAATTTAATTGATGTAAAATTTTATCTCCATCAAATTGTGTTTTCATCCAAGGTAAAAGTCTTGAATTGCCCTTGTTGGCAATGACTTGAAAAAAACTTCCCCCCACTGCATGATGAGTGGGAAAGTCTTTTAATTTAAAAGTATATTTTATAAACACAGGCTTCTTAAATTTTCTTGGTTTTTTCCTATTTGCAGTTTCCCATCTTTGGTTTCTTTGACCAGTCCTCTCCCAGTCATTCTTGTGCCCTTTAAACTTAGTATCAAGTGTAATTTTAATTGCTTTACCATCTGAGTCTTCAAAAATAGATAGTGCTTTTTTTTTAGATATTGACCTTGTATCATTTTTCATTTCTGATTTTGCTTTACCAATCAAAATCTCTTTTTTTAAAAATTTGTATGGATTTTCAGATGCAATAGAATTTGCAGATACCAAAATAAGAGATACAAAAACAAAAATTAGTTTTTTCACTAAGCCTTAAAAAGTTTGTCTGATAAATTTTGTAGGTCTTCGCCCCAGAAAACTTTGTCTTTAATTGTATTAAAATCAATATCAAAGACAGTAGACATAGCTGACGCATATACAGATCTTGCATCAATTGTTGAATTTAAGTCTCTTCCTTGGAACAACTCTTTACTTTTTAAGCCTGGCCAATCAGTATAAACTTGGTTTTTTTTAAGAAGACCTCCACCCATAAATATAGCAGATCCATAACCATGTTCAGTTCCTAATCCACTATTTTGTTTTATTGTTCTACCAAATTCGGTTAGCGTAACAATCAACGTATTATCAAATTCTTCTTTCAATCTTTTCTTTAAGGTACCAAATACTAAATCCATTTCTTTTAGACAATCTGAATGAGTTCCATGTACACCTCCTTGTGCGGCATGAGTATCAAAACCTCCAACTTCAAAAACTGCAACTCTTGGACCATCCGGTTTTTTTAGTAAAGTTCCTGCTTCATTGGCTAATGAATATAAATCATCTGCAGCATATGATCTTTCTTTAGGTCTTGATTTAATTATTTCCAACATTCCGATAAGTTCATCTTCAGATCTTTCTTTATAAACATCTTTTAACAACGATAAAACTTTATCAGTTGGAAGCTTTCCTTTAGTTGGAAAGTAATTATTATTTTGAGGAACTCCTCTTAAAATAAGAGGCATTGGTAATGCTAAAGCTAATCCTTCTTGCCTTAAACCTGCAGCTTTCATTCCTCTGCCTAACCAACCAGTTTTTACTTTGTATGGAACTTTTCCACCAGACTCCATTAAGTTTTGTCCATCAAAGTGTGATCTTTCAGTATAAGGAATATTTGTTGCATGAACTATTGCCCCTTTACTTTCTTTCCATAAATCATGGAAATTATCTAATACAGGATGTAATGAAAAATCAGAGTTTAATTTAATCGTGTCATCTAAAATTAATTGTTTTCTTCTTTTTTCGAAATTTTTATCTCCGATAACTGGAACTGCACAAAGGGCGTCCATTCCACCTCTTAACATTATAACAACTAGATTTTTTTTAGCTTTTGTAGATGAATAAACTGGAAGACCTGTTCCTGCTAAAAACAATGTTGCCAAAGATCCTTTTAAAAAACCTCGTCTTGAAATTCTCATGCTCTTAAAACCTCCGGTAAGTTAAATAACAATATATGCTTATCAATTGTTTTTTCATTTTGATTTAAAATGCTCATTATTTTATCAGAATTATCGAAGTTTTTTTCTACTACACTTTTAAAAAATTCATCGTTTTTGTTATCAGGTTTTAAATTAATATAACCTTGTCTAGCATATAAAAGTCTTCTTATTATAAGTTCTGGAGACATCCAATCTTCAGCTATATCTGAATATCCATTAGGCTGCTGCGAAAGGTAAGGATGATGACCCATATCTTTCATAAATTTATGTGGTTTAGCTTGATAAGGATCAAGACCATACCCTAATAAAAAATTATCAAATTTTTCCTCTTTTGGAGGCCACTTTGCATCTGTCATTCTACTCATTTGTAACCACCAATTTTCAGGATTTTGAAATTTAGAATACTCATCATTAAATCTAAACGCTACTTCAATTGCAGCTTTGTGTACCTCTGGTAAATAACCTCCACTTTTTTCCCATGCAATAACAATTGGATCAGTCATTTCTTTTGTAGGATAATCTGTTATTAAGTATCTGCATAGTTTGTAAGCTATAAATTCTCTACAAGACGGATGCTCTGATAAAAATTTAATTGCAGCTGGCAAACCTTTTTTACCTTTTGGGAAATTTTGACCCCAAAATATTTTTTTTCCTGGTTGATGGTATTTTCTCTGGAATTTAACATCTGCAGTTTCAAGCTTAGTCTTATGATATTTATCATCTGGAGCCCAACCAGTCATAATGTAAGCTAGCTCAGTTATATTTTCTTGTGTGTAACCAGAATTTGGGGATACTGTATGAAGTTCTAATAATTCTCTTGCATGATTTTCGTTAATTGTGGCTGGTCTTTTTTTTCTTTTTCTCCATTCTGCTCTAGCATCTTCAGATTTAGGACCAACATTTTCAGCATTATCTAAATGATGGATCATGGCCCAAGCAACAGTTGACTCATAAGCCAACTTCTCAAAAGTTTGGTTCATATTAGCTCTTATAGTTTCTCTTTGATATGCACCAGTTGAGTAATGAGCCAAAAAGTCTTTTTCACTTATTGTAAAATGATTTCCCCAAAAATACCAAAGTTTTGCAAGTACTGGGTGGCTTCCTGATGTAGCTTCTTTATGTCTAATGGCAATTTCTAGGTTTCTCCAAAACTTTTGTCCTGTATCCGCTCTAGCTTTATTTTTTGCAGCTTTATAACCCATTTTATCATTTTTAAATTTTTTTCTTAAAACTTTTCTGTCTTGATAAACATACTTATTATAATGTTTTCTCAATTCTTTTTCTGGATAAATTTTTCCTTTAAAAGCAAATTCAGGTATTTGATCTGTAATTTGGCTTTGTGCCCAATTTAAAGGATCAGATGGTATATGTTCATCAGGACCTAAACCAAAAGCTACTTTTCTAAAAAAATTTTTCATTTGATAAGATAATTTTATTTCAAATTCTCAATATCTTCAATATTGTTTAAAGAATTATTAAATTCAGTCATATTTTCTCTTCCTGAGATTTTTAAAATAACTAGACCAAAAAAAATGATTATAGCTAGAGGTATTGCTGTAATTACGCTTATATACTCTGCGATTATTATTAAATATATTGCATAAAATGCTATCGATCTAAAGATAACTCCAGTTTTAAACACAGCAATTATTGACAAAGAATGCTTTATCAAATTTAAAAAACTCATCTTTGATGGGCCAAAGTATCTTGGACCTCTTATTGATGGAGATTTAATTAAATTAATCTCATTTTTTGCTAGTGAACCAGAAAAACTACTCCAGGTTGCTTTGTCTTCAATTAATTTTTTAACAGTTTTTTTTGTGAGGCAAGTATAATTTCCAAATTTTATAAATTTTCCAGCAAAGGTAAAAGTAATAATTTTATGAAAAAAATAACAGACCTTAAAAACTAAACTTTCAGATCTTTTAACTCTTTCTCCAACAATGGTATTATTAGGATTATCTTTAATCTTCTCTACAAAGTTTCTTATTTCCTCAGGTCTATCTTCTCCGTCTCCATCCATTGGAATTACATAATCAAAATCTTCATTTTCTGAAATATGTTTAAGCCCTACTGCAATACAACGTGCATGTCCTTTATTATTTCTCATATTTATTAATTTTAGTGATTTAATATTATTTAAATTTTTAGTTTCTAAAATTTTTTCCTCAGTGGAAGCATCATTCATTACAATTACTGAAAATGAAGCGTTAAGGTCGGATATATTAATGTCAATTTCCTCAATTAATTTTGATGCAGATTTAAAGTCATTAAAGACTGGAATTAGAATTACTATTTTCATTAACTTACTGAGCCTATCAGTCTAAATAGAGAGGCAAAAAAACCATATCCAGAGAGTTCGATTAAAACAACAATTCCAATAATGAATAAAAGTCTCTTGTTTTTTTGGTTTAATTGAAATTTCATTTATATGTTAAGCATTTCATATCTTTGTTGCACAATTGCACTTCAGTTGAACTATAAGTCCATTTTGGTCTTTCTGGAAGATGGTAAGATATATTTCCTGCAATCCATTCATTACCTTTAATATATTTCAATTTTCCAAGATCCTTACCCTCAGTTTCATAAAAAAGTTTGGCCTGCTCAGCTAACTTTTTGCCACCAAAATCAGTTCTTTTATCAGTTTGAGTAATTGAAATATAAGAATACAAAATTGGAGATAATAAGAATAATACTAAAAAGACAGAGGTAAAAGCTCTCATTTTTTCAAAATTAATTTCTGATTTTAAAACATAAACAAATAACAAGCCAAAGCTTATATAAAATGGCGTCATCCACATAGTTCTTATTTTTACACCCATAGTAAATGATGTAAGAAAAATAAAAAATATTGGAATTAAATTAATTGACAATAAAAACAAAAGCTTTTCGTCATTTAAATTAATATTTATTTTAAATTTTTTAAGTAAAACAAAAATCATTAGTAAAAACGGCAATAATATTCCAACTTGCTTAGCTAAAAATATCGTAGGATGTTTTATATGGTTTAAAATACTTGCTTCTTCTGATCCAGTTCTGAGAAGTCCATAAGTAATAGTTACATAATCATTCTCAGTTAACCAAATAATGTGTGGTAATAAAATTATTATAAAAGGAACGAAAGAAACTAGACACTTTAAATTTAATCTTTTGGTATAAATCATGTAAATTAAAAGTACATCTATTGCTAAACCTAAGTAGACAAATAAATATTTAGATAGAAACCCAAATCCAGCAAAAAGACCGAGTAGTAACCAATCTAATATTTTATTATTCTTAATTCCCCTCCATAAGTAAAAAACTGAAAGAGACCAAAAGGGTATTAAGCAAACATTTACGTTAAATTCAGGTGTAGTGAAGTTATAGAAATATATTCCCTCTAATAACAAAACCGATAGTAAACAATAAATTTTGTTATCAAAAAAATCTTCAGCTAACTTAAAAACTACAAGAAAAGAGACTACGATACAGATTTGACTTAACAAATAATAAGCCCAGTCTTGAGGCCCAAAGATTTGGTAAAATATTTCAGGTAAAAATGCACTCATTGGCGGGTGCTTATTAAATCCCCAGTCTAAATTACTACCCCATGCTAAAGCCTCTATAGTATCAAGTGGTAAATTGTTATTTGTTAAACTTGGAACTAATGTCCATATGATTAAGTGAGCTGAAACAAAAATATAAAATAAATTACTTATATTCTTTTTATAAATAGCCATTTTTATTAATTTATACAATTAATGCATTCTTGACACTGATTAAATGATGAATATATTCTCGAAATTCATAAATTTGAGTATGGTAAAAATCTCTAAAAAATATATCCCAAAAGAAACAGAAAAGTATATGTGCGCTAAGCATCTTGCCTTTTTTAAACAAAAACTGACAGATTGGAAAAAAGATCTAAAAAGAACAAACAACGAAGCAATATTTAATGCTTCAATGGATGATAATAGTGCATCTGCAGATATTGTCGATCAAGCAAGCTCTTATACAGAAAAAAATGTTGAGATGAGAGCTATCAATAGACAGATAAAATTAATTTCTAAAATTGATGGAGCTTTAAAAAAAATTCAAGATGGAACTTATGGTTTCTGTGAGGAAACAGCAGAACCAATTGGTCTTAAAAGATTGATGGCAAGACCAGTTGCAACTTTATGCATAGCAGCACAAGAGAAACATGAAAAAGAAGAAAAAGTTTACGCTGATATTTAAGGGTAATCTATTTCAGCATCTTTATTTAATATTTTAAATCCTTTAATCACCGCGGGACGTTTAGCTATATCAACATACCACCTTGATAAATCTTTAAAGTTTTCTAATCCTATGTCATGTCTTTTATGTCTTGCAATCCAAGACCATGTTGCGATATCTGCAATTGAATACTCTTTGCCTGCTAAATAATCACTCGCAGAAAGCCTTGCTTCTAAATCTTCATATAGTTTTCTTGTAATCTTAAAATATCTTTCTTCTCCCCACTCACTTTTGCCTTGATGATAAAAGTGAAATTGATGATGCTGTCCGATCATTGGACCGATTAAACCCATTTGAGCCATTAACCATTGATTTATCTCTAACCTATTCTCTTCAGGATAAAACATGTTACTTTTTTCACCAAGATACATCAGTATTGCACCGGACTCGAAAATTGACTTATTATTTTCGTGATCTTTAATAACTGGTATTTTGTTAAAAGGACTAATTTTTTTAAATTCTGGTTTATGTTGTTCACCTTCACTTAAGTTGACTTTTGTTATTTTATACTCAAAATTTATTTCCTCGAGCATAATGCTAATTTTCCAACCATTTGGAGTGTCAGCAGTAAATAACTCAATCACTATTTTACACCCAATCTGTCTTTAATGGTGCTGGATGCTGTTGTAAATTCAAATCTATATTTTTCTTTAGGTCTTGCATACTTGAAACAACCTCTGGCAGCTAAAGCACCTTCATGAAAACCTGATAGGATTAATTTAAGTTTTCCTGGGTAAGTACATATATCGCCAATAGCAAATATACCTCTCTTATTAGTTTCAAAGTTTTCAGTATTAACTGGGATTGCTTTTTTATCTAAATTAAGGCCCCATTCTGCTATTGGTCCAAGTTGCATTATCAAACCAAAGAAACCTAAAACATAATCTGCTTTTAATATTTTACTCTTCCCTTCTTCACTTTTAATTTCTACTTCTTCTAAAGACCCATTTCCTTTGACATCTTTAATTGAGTATTTAGTAAATAAATTAATTATATTTTTTTCACTTAATTCTTTAATTTTTTGAACACTCGCAGGTGCGCCTCTAAACTCGTCTCTTCTATGGATAAGTGAAACTTTAGAAGTATTAGATAGTTCAATTGCCCAATCAAGAGCACTATCTCCACCACCAAATATAGCTACAGATTTATCTTTAAAAATAGTTTTGTCTTTAATTGAATATAAAACTGAGGTTCCATCAAATTTTTCAGCACTTTTTGTTGGAAACTTTCTTGGTTCAAATGATCCAACACCTCCAGCAATTACAACATTTGGCGTTTGGAATTTTTTTCCATTAGTTGTTTTAACAATCCAATTATCGTTTTCATTTCGAAGTTCTTGAACTCTGTCATTTAAATGAAAATTAAATTTAAATGGTTTAATTTGTTCTATTAAATTATTTGTAAGCTCTTCTCCAGTACACTCTGGAACAGCAGGAATATCATAAATTGGTTTATCTGGATAAAGTTCTATACATTGACCACCAATTTTATCTAGGTTATCAACTATTTCACACTTCAATCCAATAATACCAAGTTGATGTGCACAAAATAATCCTGTTGGACCTGCGCCAACTACAACAACATCTGTTTTAATCATTAAACCTGTTTTTCTGGCATATAAACTACCAATCCATCTAAGTCATCTGAAACAATCATTTGACAACTCAATCTGCTATTTTGTTTTGGTTCATAAGCTTGATCTAACATATCATCTTCGCCCATTTCTTTTTTTGGTAACTTATCGTACCAATCCTCTTTGACATAAACATGGCAGGTAGCACAGGACATACCGCCTCCACAATCTGCATCAATTCCAGGAATATCATTTTGAATAGCTCCCTCCATCACGCTAAAGCCATTTAAGACTTCGATATCATGTTCTTTACCATTGTGTTCAATATATTTGATTTTAGCCATTGCATTTATATAAGCACAAAAAAAAATAGGGCAAGTAATCAAACTTGCCCTATTTTATATTTCGTAACTAATTGTTACTACGCTCTTCTTGTAGAGTTAGATACTGCACAAGACCAGATAATTAAACCAAATGCGATTTTATTAACAAAGTCTGCTAAGTTATAGATAACGTTTAACGCGTTACCATCTATTCCACCTGTTAGGTAACCAAAAATGTAACCTAATGGGTAAATAGCCCAACCTACAGTAACAATCATTCTTAAAGCTCCAAATGCAGTTACTAAAGATTTATTTCCAGATTTAGCAGCAACTTTTCCTGCTTCACCTGAAAAGATTTCATAAAGAATGTAAATCCATCCAGCCATACCGATTATGAAACCTAGTGTAGCGTTAATGAATCCAGCTTCTCCAAGATATCCACCTATTAACATAACTAGTGAACCAATTAAGATTCTCCAGAATATGTTTGTGTCAACTTTTCTTACTGCTGAAAGAATTAAGTAAAATTCTACTAGCTGTAGTGGTACAGTAATTAACCAGTCAATGTATCTGTAAACAGTTGGAGTATCACCTGTTTCGATCCAAACTGCTCTCATATACATATAGTGAATAAATGCTATACCTGTTACTAATCCAGCTACGTTTACTGATTTTCTCCATTGTGAACTGACGTTAGCCTGTTCCATAAAGAAAAACGCTGTAGCTGCTAACATACCCATTGATATTAACCAAAACGAAATACCTACGAAATCGTCTGTAGCTAAAAAGGCTGTTGCTGCGTTAGCTGCTGTAGTTGCTCCGAAAAGCACTGCCGCTAATGCTAACATTTTCATTGTCTTCATAAAAAACTCCCTCATAGTTAGTTTTTTTATTAGTTTAAATTTAAACTACAGACTAACCTAATGATTAGTCTAAAGTTAGGGTTAGATAGCAAAAAAATTTACTTAATTGAAGAGTTTTTGACCTCTAAAAAGTATTGATTTTACTTACTTTGTAAAATTAAATACAACCTGTTACATAAAATCTTTAAAAAAGTGAGTCAAAAAACAAATCACTATGACAAATAGTTTTAACAAAATTTATCAAGAATCTATTCAAAATCCTGAGGAATTTTGGAAAAATGTATCTGATGATGTCTTCTGGTTTAAAAAACCTACTAAGATTTTAAACAAATCTAATCCTCCATTTTATAAATGGTTTGAAGATGGTGTTACAAACACTTGTTACAACGCTATTGATGTTCATATTGATAAAGGCAATGGTGAGAAGACTGCTTTAATTTATGATAGCCCTATAACTAATAGTAAAGCAAAGTATACATATATTGAATTAAGAGAAAGAATTTCAAAATTTGCTGGAGCACTTGATAATCAAGGTATTAAAAAAGGTGACAGAGTAATAATTTATATGCCTATGATACCTGAGGCAGTTATTGCAATGCTTGCTTGCGGGAGAATTGGTGCAATACACTCTGTAGTCTTTGGTGGATTTGCTTCAAACGAATTAGCAAGCAGAATTGATGATAGTAAAGCAAAAATTTTAATCACTGCTTCTTGTGGGTTTGAGCCAGGAAGAACTGTTGAATATAGACCTTTAGTTGATGGAGCATTAAAACTTGCAAAACATAAAGTTGAGAGGGTGATTTTCTTTCAAAGGAAAGCTCACGAAGTAAAACTTAACTCTCCACTTGAAATCAGCTGGGAGGAGGCACTTGTTAACGCCAAAAATAAAGATTGTGTTGAGATTGGAGCAAATGAATTTGCCTATATTTTGTATACATCAGGAACTACTGGTATTCCAAAGGGCATTGTAAGAGATGTAGGGGGTCATATAGTTGCTCTTAAATGGACAATGAAAAATATTTATAATGTTGATGAGAATGATGTGTGGTGGTCAGCTAGTGATATTGGTTGGATAGTAGGACATTCTTATATTGTTTATGCTCCGTTATTTAAAGGATGTACTACTGTATTATTTGAGGGAAAACCTGTTGGAACTCCTGATGCGGGAGTATTTTGGAGAATAATTTCAGAGTATAAAATTAAATCTTTATTCACAGCTCCAACAGCTTTTAGAGCTATTAAAAAAGAAGACCCAGGTGGAAAGTTTTTCTCTAAATATGATTTAAGTTCTTTTGAGTCTTTATTCCTCGCTGGAGAAAGAGCTGATCCTGATACAATAAAATGGGCTGAAAATCTTTTAAATATTCCCGTTATAGATCACTGGTGGCAAACAGAAACTAGCTGGGCAATAAGTTCGAATTGTACTGGGATAGAAATGCAAAAAACAAAGTATGGCTCTGCATGTAAAGCAGTTCCGGGCTATGATGTAAAAATAATTAAACCAGATCATTCAATAGCAAAACCTAATGAGATGGGTGATATAGTTGTAAAATTACCTTTGCCTCCAGGTACTTTTCCAACACTTTGGAATGCTGATAAGAGATATGAAGAAAATTATATGACTAATTATAAGGGTTACTATCAAACTTATGATGCAGGACACATTGATGAAGATGGATATATTTGGATTATGTCGCGAACCGATGACATTATAAATGTTGCTGGTCATAGGTTATCGACTGGTGCGATTGAAGAGGTATTATCTGAACATCAGTCTGTTGCTGAATGTGCTGTTCTTGGAATTGCAGATAAATTGAAAGGACAATTACCTATTGGTTTAGTTGTTCTAAAATCTGGTGTTGAAAAAGAAAATGAAACTATATCAAAAGAATGTATTCAAATGGTTAGAGATAAAATCGGACCCGTTGCTGCATTTAAAGTTGTTATAGTTATTAAAAGATTACCTAAAACAAGATCAGGAAAAATATTGAGAGGAACTATTCGTAAAATTGCCGACAAGGAAGATTACAAAATGCCAGCAACAATTGACGATCCTGCAATTTTAGATGAGATCACACAAAGTTTAATAGATAATAATATTCTTACCAAATAGATTAGATTAATTATCAAACTTGATGGGCTTACCTGATGCATCTCCAAGGATTTCTCCATCTTTCATTTTAATCTCTCCATTTATGATTGTATAAACTGGAGTTCCCTTAAACTTATGTCCATCAAAGGGTGACCATCCACACTTACTTTCTATTTTATCATTTTTGATTTCGATAATTTTATTCATATCCACAATCGTAAAGTCTGCATCATAGTCTTCCTTTATATGCCCCTTACCTATAATACCAAAAATTTTTGCCGGATTTTCACAGATGAGATTCATAAGCTGAACTAAAGTTAGTTTTCCATCATTTACATGGTTAAGCATTACAGGTAATAAGGTCTGAACTCCTGGCATTCCTGAAGGAGTATCCGGATATTCTTTATCTTTATTTTCTCTCAGATGAGGAGCGTGATCTGAACCGATAGTATCATTATAATTATTTCTTACTGCATACCACAGCCTGTCGTAATGACTTTTTTCTCTAATAGGTGGATTCATCTGAGCATAAGTTCCAAGTTTATCGTAACAATCTGGTGCAAACATTGTTAAATGCTGTGGGGTTATTTCAAAAGTTATGTCTCCCTTATTCTGAGATAAAAAATCAATCTCCTGTTTTGTAGTAATATGCAAAATATGAGCTTTTTTACCTAATCTTTTTGCAATTTTAACAATTTTTCTAGTAGAGGAAATTGCACATTCCTCATCCCTCCAAATTGGATGAGAATGAACATTGCCTTTCTCTCTTAATTTCTTTCTTAAATTTAAAATATCCTCATCTTCTGAGTGAACTGCAACAATTTTAGATGTACTTTCAAATACTTTTTCAATGTCTTCTTCCTTATGAACTAATAATGTTCCTGTGGACGAGCCTGCAAATAATTTTACTCCACAACATCCGTCTAAACCTTTAAGATCTGCTAATTCGCTTTGATTAGTTGGAGTTGCTCCAAAATAAAATGCATGGTTACAATACATTCTATTTTTTGCTAAATCTATTTTTCTTTGAAATTCTGCTTTATTTGTAGTTGCAGGATTAGTATTTGGCATTTCAAATACTGAGGTTATACCTCCAACAATTGCCGCTCTACTTCCAGAAGCCAAATCTTCAGTATCTGTTGAACCAGGTTCTCTAAAATGCGTCTGAGTGTCAATACAACCAGGAAGAACAGTAAGTCCAGTTGCATCAATTGATTGACCTGAATCTTCATCTAACTTACCAATTTTTACAATCTTGCTGTTTTGAATACCTATATCAACATCTTTCAGATCTTTATCAATATAACACTTCCCATTTTTAATTATTAAGTCTAACATTTATCGAAAAACTACTTATATCATTGGTTATAATATTACAATATGAATAGAAATAATATTTACATCCTAGAAGATAGAGGTCTTCTTTATATTAACGGAGACGACTCTAAAGAATTTTTACAAAATATAATTACAAATAACATTGAAAATGTATCAGATAATAGAAGTTGTTTCTCAGCTCTCTTAACCCCACAAGGCAAATATCTTTACGATTTTATAATTATTAAACATAAATCAGGCTATTTTTTAGATTGTGAAAAGAAAATTATTGGGAATTTATATAAACAATTAAATTTATACAAGCTTAGATCTAAAGTAGAAATTTTAAATCTAAGTAATGAGTTTGTTGTTGCAAATTTAACAAAGGAAAAATTTCTAGAATTAGAAAATTCTAAAGATGAGATGGGTTTTACTATAAAATTTAGAGAAGATCCTATTCTTTTAGATCCAAGGTCTGATAAATTAGGAGCTAGATTAGTGATTAATTTAGAAAAATTGTATCTTTCTATAAAAAAATTGGGATTAAAAGTTTCTGATATTAATGAATATTATAATTTTAGTCATGAATTAGGAATTGCACAAATTGATACAAATAATCTGCAAGATAAAATATTTGGAATTGAGTGTAATTTTGAAGAACTAAATGGAATTGACTTTAGAAAAGGATGTTACGTAGGGCAAGAAAATACAGCTAGAATAAAACTTAAAGATAAAATTAATAAAAGACTATTCGCAATCAAAGTTTTAGATGGAGAGATCAATAGTGACGAAATTACTTCTGAAAATAAAAATTGTGGAAAGCTATTGATCAATAATAAAAATCCATTTGCTTTAATGAAACTTGAAGATAAAAGCTTTAATTTTGACAAAGATCTAAAGTGTGGAAATGCAAAAATAAAAGTATTAAAACCAAGTTGGATATAAATTATTTAATAAATTTTGATAAATCTGGTTTGAAATAGTCTGGTCCTTTCATAACTTTTCCGAACTCATTGTATATTGGTTTGCCATCTTTTCCCAATTTACTCATATTAGATTTTTGAACTTCCTCAAAACACTTATCTAAATTAATACCAAAAGCATGTCCCGCACCATAGGTAACATACAAAATATCTGTTAATGCATCTGCAACCTCAGTCAAATTTTTTTCTGATATTGCCTGTTTAAGTTCCTCTAACTCTTCATTAATTAACGAAATTCTTAATGAATTAATTTTTTCTGTACTTAAACTAGATGAATCTTTAACATCTTGATTAAAAGTTTTCATGAAGACGCCAACTTTTTCAAAATTTGTCATTTTACTCCTATATGATTTTATTATTTTTTATTGTATAAGTTTTAAAATATACTCTCAAAACTAAAATATGAAATTCAGAAAAGAATATGACAGCATAGGTTCTATAAATGTGCCTGTGGATAAGTATTGGGGAGCATCCACACAAAGATCAAAAAAATACTTTGATATTGGAGATGTATTAGTCAGACCAAAATTAATAAAATCTATAGCTATTATAAAAAAAGCAGCTGCTGTTATTAACTATAAAAATAGAGATATTAGTTTAAAAGTTTATAAATCAATTGTACGAGCTTCTAATGAGGTAATTACAGGAAAACTAGACAATCACTTTCCTCTTAAGGTCTGGCAAACTGGATCTGGAACACAAACAAATATGAATGTTAATGAAGTTATTTCTAATAGAGCAATTGAAATACTTAAGGGTAAAAAAGGTACAAAAAAACCTGTACATCCAAACGATCATGTTAATAAATCTCAGTCTACTAATGATGTTTTTCCTACAGCAATGCATATTGCGATAGCAATGGAAACTAGAGAAAAACTACTACCAAGTTTAGTATTATTAAATAAAGAATTAAAAAAAAAAGTAAAAGAATTTAATAAAATAGTTAAAATTGGAAGAACACATCTACAAGATGCAACTCCTTTGTCATTAGGTCAAGAATTTTCAGGTTATCAATCACAATTGGAAGAATGTATTAAAAGAATAGAATTTTCACTAAATGAAATTTATTATTTAGCACAAGGCGGCACTGCTGTTGGTACTGGTATAAATACTAAAAAAAATTTTGATAAGAAAATAATAAATGAAATAAAAAAAATAACTAAGTTACCTTTTAAGCCAGCAAAAAATAAGTTTGCAGCACTTGCTGCTCATGATGCAATAGTTAATTATTCAGGTACACTAAATACAACTGCAGTGAGTTTAATGAAAATAGCAAACGATATTAGATTTTTAGGCTCAGGACCAAGAGCAGGATATGGAGAGTTGATATTACCGGAAAATGAACCTGGATCTTCAATTATGCCTGGCAAAGTAAATCCAACTCAATGTGAGGCAGTAACAATGGTTTGTGTTAAAGTAATTGGCAACCATAATGGAGTAACAATGGCTGGATCACATGGTCATTTTGAACTCAACGTATTTAAGCCTTTAATAATCCATAATGTACTACAATCAATTCAAATTCTTTCAGATAGCACAAGAGGTTTCGCAAAATATTGCATCTCGGGACTAAAAGCTGACAAAAATAGAATTAAACATTTAGTAGATAACTCTTTGATGTTGGTAACTGCCTTGTCTCCAAAGATTGGTTATGATAATGCTGCAAAGATTGCTAAAAATGCATTAAAAAATAAAACTACTCTTAAAGCTGAAACAATGAAATTGGGTCTAATAAACGAAAAAGAATATGATAAAATTGTTGATCCCAATAAAATGATAAAACCAGATTAACTTTTTATAATTTTTTTAACTAAAGATTTGAGTTCTTGAGAGTTTTTAATGTTGTATCTAAATTCATCACCAATCTTGC
>CACKZF010000009.1 GCA_902604565.1 uncultured Pelagibacteraceae bacterium | reverse complement strand
CTGTAGATGAATTAAAAGATAAAGAAAATTTTTTTTCTGAAAAGACATACTTATATCAAACTAAAACCTTTAAAGAGACAATTGATATCGATAATAGAGATGATTTTATTTTAGCAAAAAAATATTTTTAGCTTTAAAATAAGAAATTATTTATATCAATTTTAAAGTAAAATAATATAAATGTATTTAACTTTAAATTAATGAAAGTCGTAATTATTATTCCAGCAAGATTTGGTTCGTCACGTTACGAAGGTAAACCACTTATCAAAATAAATAAAATTCCTCTAGTTATTAGAGTTGTTAAAAAATGCATAAAAGCAATAGATAAAAATAATGTCTATGTAGCAACTGATGACAAAAGAATTTCAAAAGTTGTTAATGATTATGGATTTAGATATGTAATGACTTCTAAAAAAAATCTCACAGGAACAGACAGAGTTGCTGAGGCTAGTCAGATACTTAAAGCTGATATAATTATAAATGTGCAAGGCGATGAACCATTAATAAATCCGAATGATATTTTAAAAGTTATTAATGAAAAAAGAAAAAATATGAAAAAAGTTGTCTGTGCATATTGTGATCTAAAAAAAGATGAAAGTCCATCTAGAATGACAATACCCAAAGTAGTGTTTAATGAAATGAATGAATTAATATATATCTCGAGAAGTCCAGTTCCGATTGCAAAAAAAAAAAATTTAAAAATAAAATATTTCAAACAAGTTTGTATTTATGCTTTTACTAAAAAAGAGCTTAAATCTTTTAAAGATATGAAACGAAAATCAAATATTGAGAAAATTGAAGATATTGAAATATTAAGATTTTTTGAACTTAATAAGAAAATAAAAATGGTAAAAGTATCTAATTCAGCTATTGCAGTAGACGAACCCTCAGATAAAAAGAAAGTAGAAAAAATTCTCAATGAACAAAGAAAAAAATCTTAAAATTTTAGTAACTGGGGTAGCCGGTTTCATAGGATCTAAAATTTGTAAAAAATTGATCGAAAATAAATATACAGTTGTTGGAATTGATGATTTGTCGAATGGAAAAAAAAAAAATATACCAATTGGTATAAAATTTTTAAAATTAGATCTTTCAAGGAAAAGTTCTATAAAAAAAATTCCAAAGTGCGATATTATTTTTCATTTGGCTGGACAGTCTTCAGGTGAAAAAAGTTTTGACTATCCAATCAAAGATTTAGAAAAAAATACAATTTCAACTATAAATATGATTGAATATGGTATTAAGAATAAATGCAGAAAAATTATTTATGCTAGTTCAATGTCTGTCTATGGAGAGCCATCAAATAAAAGTTTAAATGAAAAATCTCAAATAAATCCAATATCTTGTTATGGTGTCTCAAAGATAACATCAGAAAAATACATAAAAGTGTTTTCAAAAAAACTTCCATATATAATCTTTAGAATGTTTAATGTATATGGATCTGGTCAAAATATGAGAGATTTAAAGCAGGGTATGGTTAGTATTTATCTATCTCAAGCTTTAAAAGGAGATAAAATTGTAGTTAAAGGATCATTAGACAGAAAAAGGGATTTCATACATATTGATGACGTAACAAATATATGGATGAAAACAATAAAAAGTAAAAAAATTAATAAAATTTATAATTTGTCTTCAGGCTCTAATTATAAAGTAAGAGATTTATTAAAAAAAATTTTAGATTTAACTGGAAAAAAAAAAATTCTTAAAATGAGAGGAACAATTGGAGATCAATTTAATTCATATTCTAATAATTATCAAATTAGTAAAGATTTTAAATATAAAAAATTTATCAATATAGATCAGGGTTTAAAAAAATTTTATACAAGTGAAAAAAAATTAAAATAAGTTTCAAAGTTTTAATGACAGACATCGAAAAAAAACAGTATTATTTAGTTTCTAAATCAAAAAAATATTTTAAATTTTTAAAGTTAAAGGGTATTGATTTAAGTAAAAGCTCATTATGCTACTTATCAACTTATGGCATTAATCCAGGACATGGTAAATTACTTATTTGGTTAAATAAAAGAAATTCTATTTTTTTTTTTTTTAAAATAATAATTAAACATTTATTAGCGATTTCATCTTTTAATAATTATCAAAGTAGTAATCTTAAAATAAATATATTTAAAAATATATTTATCTGCTGGGGAAGAAAAAAAAATTTTAAAAAAAATTATTATTATGATGATTTTTTGAATATTCGATCTGATAAAGCTAAAAACTCGCTATTTTTTGTAATTTTACTTGAAAATCAAAAACCATTAAAAATACCAAAAAATGTTGTTGTTTTTTATAAAAAAAATAAATCTAGAAGTGTTTTTTTCTTAATTACCACAATAATAAATTTAATAATTAAATATAATTTAAATTTAAGAAAAATTTTTCATTACCTATCATCACAAACGATATTTGCTGAATTGATAAACAAAAAAATTTTAGATATTCATGAAAAGATTAAATTTAATCAAGTTATTTTACCATATGAAGGTCAACCATTTCAGAATTATCTTTTTAAAAATTTAAAAAAATTAAATGTGAATACAGTTGGAATTATTCACTCTATACTTCCAGCTGTACCTCTCAATTTAATTAAAAGGGATGGATCTCCTGACAAAATCTATATTTCTGGAATTCAACAAAAAAAAATACTTGTTAAGTTATTAGGATGGAAAAATAATGAAATATTATTAAGTAATTCTTTAAGATTAAATTATGGTTATGATAAGAAAATCATTGGTTCAATTTTCTTTCCAATTAATCTCAATAAAATTGATAAATTAAAAAATACTTTTAAAAATTTAGTTTGTAATAGTAAAATAATAAAATATCCAAAATTAAAAATAAGAAATCATCCACAAATGAAATATTCTCTAATTCATAATTCTTTAGAAAAAGAATTTAGAAAAATTTTAAATAGTTGTAATAAAAATATTCATGAAAATAATAAAATCAAAGTGTGTATATTTATTGGCACAACTTCCTCTATATTAGAATATTTGGTTAAAAACCTTAAAATTATTCATATACCAATTAACAAAGAATTAGATGTATATTCAGAGGCGATTTGGAAAAATGTTAAATCTATAGAAAAAAACAATATTTTTTATTACAAATCAACAAAAAATAATAACTTGGTTAAATTTAGTGACAAAAAATATTCTTTTTTAAACTTGAAATTAATATGAAAGTAATAATACTCTGTGGAGGATTGGGCTCAAGGTTGTCAGAAGAAACCAAAAAAATACCAAAACCGATGGTAAAAATTGGAGATAGACCAATTTTAATTCATATAATGAACATTTACTCAAAATATGGATATAACGATTTTATTTTAGCTCTTGGTTACAAACAAAGTATAATTAGAAAATATTTCAAAAAAAATAAAAAAAAAAATTGGAATATTAAACTAGTGGATACTGGTAATAGCACGCTAACAGGAAAAAGATTATTTAAATTAAAAAAGTTTTTTAATAAGAATGAAGACTTTTTCTTAACTTATGGTGATGGGTTGTCAAATTTAAATATAAATTCTTTATTAAAATTTCATAAAAGATTAAAAAAAGTTGCAACAGTAACTGCTGTAAGACCTCCTGCAAGATTTGGAGAGTTAAAATTAAAAAAAAGTTTAGTTTCAAAATTTGATGAGAAAAATCAAATAAATGTGGGCTGGATAAATGGTGGTTTTTTTATTTTTAATAGTAAAATATTTAATTTTATTCCTAAATCAAATACCATGTTAGAGAGAGATACAATGGCTAATTTAACAAAAAAAAAACAAATTGTTGCTTTCAAACATTTAGGCTTCTGGCAATGTATGGATAATCTTAGAGATAAAAATCTTCTTACTTCAATATGGAAAAAAAATAAAAATCAATGGTGAATACAAAATTGTTTAATGGAGTATATAAGGGAAAAAAGGTTTTAGTCACAGGTCATACTGGTTTCAAAGGTAGTTGGTTGACACTTTGGTTACTTCAACTAGGAGCAAACGTTGTTGGTTTTTCTAATACTCAAAAAACTAATCCTTCTTTATTCGAAATTCTAAAACTAAAAAAAAAAATTTCACATTTTGTTGGAGATATATCTGAGTTTAATCAAATTTCTAAAGTAGTAAAAAAAGTTCAACCAGATATAATTTTTCATTTGGCAGCACAATCTTTAGTTAAAAAATCTTATACAGATCCAATCAATACTTTTAAAACAAATAGTATAGGCACACTCAATATCTTAAAAGCAAGTGAGAAAAGTAAATCATTAAAAGCAATAGTTTTAATTACCAGTGATAAAGTTTATAAAAATGTAGAAATCAATAAAGGATATAAAGAAACAGACATACTCATGGGCAATGACCCTTATAGTGCCTCTAAAAGTTGTGCTGAAATAATTATAAATATGTATCTAAATTCATATACAAATAATAAAAAGGTTAAAATATGCACAACCAGAGCAGGAAATGTAATAGGGGGGGGGTGATTGGTCAAAAGATAGAATTATTCCAGATTTATTTAAACAGTGGTCAAAATCGAAAACTTTAAAAATTAGAAATCCCAATTCAACAAGACCATGGCAATTTGTATTAGAACCAGTTGCAGCATATCTTTACTTAGGATCGCTACTATTAAAAAAAAATAAAAAAATAAATTTTGAAAGTTTTAATATTGGACCAAAAAAGAATATCAATAAAAGTGTATTGCAACTTATAAGGATGATAAAAAAAGATATAAGTAGCCTAAAATTTTCAATCTCAAACGATAAAACAAAAAAAGAAGCTAAACTTTTAAGATTGAATTGTAATAAAATATCCAATTATACCAAATGGAAACCCTCTTACAGCTTCCAACAAACTGTAAAAAGCACACTAGAATGGTATAAAAATTATTATTCTAAGAGAACAAATATTATAGATTTTTCTGTTAAACAAATTGAAAGTTATATCGATTTAAACAAAAAAAATTTTTGGACTAAAAATGACTAAAATTAAATTATATAAAAATGATATTAAATTAAATAGAGATGGAAATGTTTATAAATTTTTATCTTTATCTAAAAAATTTCCTAGAATTGATGAAGTATACTTTTCATCAATAAAAAATTCTAAAATAAAAGCTTGGAAAAAAAATAAAACATGTAATCAATTTATATATATTTTTGAGGGTAAGATAAAATTTTTAATTTTTGATGATAGAAATAAAAATAATAAAAGAATTCATGAATTTATTTTAGGAAAAAATCAAAAGTTTTCAAAAATATTAATTCCAAAAAATGTATGGTATGGCTTTAAGGGAATGAATAAAAAAAATATTTTAATTAATGCTTTAGAAAAAAAACATAAAAAATGTAAATTGAGCAAATTGGAAAAAAATAATAAAATTATACCAATTAGTGGAAATAAATTTTGAATATAGTAATTTATGGAGGTACAGGATATTTAGGCACTGCACTAGTTAGTGCCTTTAAAAATTTATATAATATCTCAATTATTTCAAGAAAATTCAGGAAAAATACAAATTTTAAAAATACCGACATACTTAATTTAGAAAAGGATAGAAAAAAAATTAATAAAAAAATTAATAATGCCAATTTTATAATTTTAGCCAATGGACCTTCATCAAAGGATAGCAAAAAAAAACTATTTAAATATGTTAGTTTTTTAAATGAGGAGACTAAAAAAATTCTTAAATATAAGAAGAAAAAAACAAAAATAATATACTTTTCCTCAATTCATGTTTATGAAAATTATAATAAATTTAAATCCCTTTCAAAAAATTTACTTAATTCACGAACACATTACGCAATTAGAAACATAGTATGTGAAAATTTATTAATCAAAAGATTCAATGGCTCAAAGAAACAAGTACATATAATAAGAATTGGAAATGTATTTGGTATTCAATCAAATTTAAAATATTATTCAAAATCAATGAATAGATTAGCTATTAATCAATTTTGTTATAAAATTATAAATAAACAAAAAATTTCAATTAAATCTAATTATCTTGAATGTAGAAATTATGTATCAATAAATGATTTTATTAATTTTATTAAAGTAGGTTTTTGTGAAAGAAAGTTAAATTTTAGTACTATAATTAATTACGCATCTGAAAAACAATTTAATATGAGACAATTAGTAAATGTGTTAAGGGCACAATCAAAAAAACTTAATTTAAACCCAAAGATTTTTTTTGAAAACAAAATAAAAAAATCAGGTATCAATTATTATTTTGATATAAGTGAAATAAAAAAATTTAAAATTCAACCTAAAATGAATTTTGAACACGAAATTTTTAGTTTATTAAAAAAACTAAAAAATCTAAATAAATGATTTATATCAATTCATATAAACAACTTTGTGAATTAGAAAATTTTAATAAAAAAATAAAAGATAAAATAAAATCTTTATTAATTAATAATTTATTAAAAAAAAAATTTAACTTTAAAAAGGGTTTTATTATTTATCCTTTTTATCATCATATATTTGATGATGAAATTCAAAATTTTAATTCTCAATTAAATTTTATGAGAAATTATGGAGATTTTATTTCATATGATGATTCATTGAAAATCTTAAAATCTGGAGTAAATAGCAAAGATAGATATTTTTGTTTATCATTTGATGATGGGTTTAAAAATCTTTTTAATAATGTATCAGAAATACTTATTAATTTTAAAATACCATCAACGTTTTTTATACCAACTAGTTTTATTGATAACAAAAGAGAGGACTCTGGAAAAATATTTTTTAATAATAACAAAATAGCCATAGAATTTTTGAGTTGGGACGATTGTAAAAAAATGTTATCAGAAAAACTATTCACATTTGGTTCTCACTCGATTAATCATAATTTAATTTCTAAACTATCTAAGGAAGATTCAATATTTGAAATAGTCAAATCAAAAGAAATAATTGAAAATAAATTAGGAATTGCATGTAATCATTTTGCTCCTCCTGTTGGAGATTTTTCTGTATCAAGAGATAAAAATTTAATACAAAATGCAGGTTATAAAAGTCTTTCAACTACAGTAAGAGGAAAAATGACAGAGGAACAAATGGATGTATTTTTTTTAAATAGGCATCATCTTCTTTGTAATTGGAACAATAATTACTTAAATTATTTTTTTAGTATTTAAAAATCTTTTTAGTTTATATTTTATTTTTAAAAAATTTACACAAACGATTCCTATAAAATTATTATGTCTCAAATAATCAAATAAAACTATCTCATTATTATTCAACTTTTTTTTATATAGTTCGCTACCAATTGTAAAATCGAACAATTCATAATTATTTTCATCGTAATTTTTGATTAATTTATGTAAAAGTATATTGCCAACAGAGTATTTCTTGAATGCTGTATCATATACTGGAAAAATATAATAAAATTGCCTATTAAATTTATAACCTATGTGAGAGGAAACAATTTTACTATTTATTTTTAAACAACTAAAATCAATAAATTCTGAGTTAAAATCGTTAAGATTGGCAATATAATCAGAAAATTTTTTTATATTGAGGTAGTTCCATGCATTGGATCTATCTAATTGTTTTTTCTTTTCTACCATAAAAAAATTAATAATTTGTTTTTTTGTCTCTATATCAGGCTTTAAATCACAAACTATTTTAAAAGACTTTTGAATTCTATTTTCCTCATATTTTACTTTTTTTTGTAATTTAGAAATTATGTTAACCGATGATTCTTTTTTTGAAAAAATTAATTTATATGAATTGTTAGCTTTAAAAAATTTCCCGGATAAATAAGAATTATTTGTATTATTTATTAGGTTGATGAAATCAAATTTTGAGCTCTTTTTTATTTTATTTATAATTAATTCAAAATGTCCACTATTAAATTCGAAGTTTTTTCTGACCAAAGGGCAATTATAATCTGAAAAAGGAAATCCATTCCAATTCAAGTATTTAATAAAAAATTTTTTATTTATATTTAAAGGTAAAATGCATACAAGAATATTGTCTTCATAAAATAAGGCAAAAATCTTTGATAAATTAAAACCACAATTTTTATCCCAATATTTTTGCCAACTTAATGTTTGAAAAAAAGTTATTTCAGAGTTTTTTTCTAAATCCAGCCACTGTTTTTCTAATTCTTCATCAAAATTAGTTTTAAGCTCTATATTATATTCTTTTTTCATCAATATTGGATAAATCTTGGTTTAGGGGTATGCAAATATATTTTTTCCACCTTTTTAAAAGTTCAGGAGATAATTTGTTTTTTTTATAAAAACTCGGCCAAGTAACAATATCTATTTTATTTTTCCATCCCCAATCTAATATTGTCTTTCTATGTAAATTATTTTTTGCTATAGCAACAAAATACATTGGGAGAATTTTTTTATTTTCTTTAAATATTATTTCAAGTTGATTTTTTTTAGCAAATTTCTTTAATTTAGATAAAATTATAAATCTTTTATTTATCTCTTTATTTATTTTAAAATTATTAATTTTGTTCAAGGAGGCAAAGTCTATTTTTTTTATAGAAAAATCATTATCTTTGTCAGAAAAAAAATAAGGCGATTCATAATTTGGTCTTTTTTTTGTAAATTTCAAATAATTTGTTAATATTGGGCTATTTTTTTTTATTTTATTTTTAATTATTTGTATTTTAGTTGGAACATATCTAGGAAATTTTATTTTGGTTTTTTTTGTATTTATATTTACAAAAAGTCTACCACCAGAGTACAAATTACTTATAATTTTTCTAGGTGAGTCAATGCCTATATGACCATTCTGTCCAAGTTTAGTTTTGTTATTAAGTATATTTAAAGAGTGACAGTTATCTTCAATTAGAAAAATTTTATTTTTTTTACAAAAATTTTTAAAATTATTTACATTTTGTGGATATCCGAAAAAATGAACCATTAAAATTGCAGAAATATTTTTATTTTTTATATTATTTAAATTATTCCATACTGGTTGAAAATATTTGTCTAATTTGTAATAAATAATATTAATTTTTTTATTAATAAATACCTTCACAGCTACGTCACAAATTATTTCAGGCATTAATACGTAAGAGTTTTCACGTATATTTAAAATATCAATACCATGTGATAATGCAGATCGTCCATTATAAAAATTTATTTTCATTTTCATTTATGATTTCTTTAACAACCTATAAAAACCTAGACCAAAAGGCAAAAATATCAAAAAAAACATTGCTAAATTTTTTACTGATCTTGTTTCATTGTTTTTAAGTACAGAAAGCATTTTTGATATATTTCTGTTAAAAAAATATTCTTCATACAATGTTTCTTTTAAATTTTGATTATATAATTCTAACAATTCTCTCCTTTTTTTATTATTTTTTAGCATTCGTGTGAGTTTTGTTTTGAAAATTTTTTTTTCAAAATTTATTCTTGAAAGTTTATTTTTACTAAAACTATTTTCATGAATTCTCCAATAAGACAAAGTTTTGTTTATGTATTTAAATTTTGTTATTTGGCTCAATCTGATTATTAAGTCTAAATCGTGAATAATTGTAAGTCTTTTGTCAAAACCAGAATTTAACTTTTTAATAAATTTAATTTTAATAAATACAGTATCAAAACTAATATAATATTTTTTTAAAAGATTATAAAATACATAACCATCACTTGGTTTAGAATTATAAAGTTTTCTTTTAAAATTTTTTTTAAAAAAAAATGAATTAGAAAAACATAATCCTATATTTTGATCTTTTAGCATTTCATTGAGTTGTAATTTCAATTTATCTTTAACCCAAAAGTCGTCACAATCTAAAAAAGTTACATAATCTCCATTACATAATTCAAATGCCTTTTTTCTGGCTATTCCTAAATTAACAAAATTTGATTTAAAATATTTTATTCTTTCGTCTTTAAAGGATTTAAGGATATTAGCCGAGTTATCTTTTGAATTATTATCAAAAAAGATTAATTCCCACTTTTTATATGATTGGTTTAATACTGAATTTAATGCTTCTTTTAGATATCTCTCACCATTATGACAATTCATAATAATGCTAACAAGATTTTTTTTTTTCATGTATTAAATGGATATTAAAACTTATCATGAAACGCAAAAAGCAGAAACTAAAAATATTATTTATTTGTCAAAATTTTTGGCCAGAAAACTTTCGCTCTACTGATGTTGTCAAAAATTTAATTAGGGATGGAAATCATTTAGAGGTACTTACATCAATCCCAAATTACCCAGAAGGAAAAATTTATAAAGGATATAGTTGGTTCGATTTTCATACAGAAAGATTTGCAGGTATTAAAGTTCACAGAATTCCAACTATTCCTAGAGGGAAAAATAATTACTTATTAATTTTTTTTAATTATTTAAGTTTTATTTTGTTTGGAACAATTTTTGGTTTTTTTAAAATGTTCAACAAAAAATTTGACATTGTCATGGTATTTGCTTCATCACCAATATTTCAAATAATTGTGGGATATTTTATGAAAATAATTGTTAAAGGTAAATTAGTTACGTGGGTACAAGATTTGTGGCCTGAAAATTTGGAAGCTTTAAATATTGTAAGAAAAAAATCTTTATTAAATTTAATTAGAAAGTTGACAAAAATATTATACAATTTAAATGATATAGTTATTGGTCAATCACCTAGTTATTTAAAAGTGCTTAAACAAAGAACAATAAAGAAAGTTTATTATGTTCCTAATTATTCAGAGATCTTTAAATCAAAATATTCAAAAAAAAAAATTGAGGTTAAAAAATTTATTCTAATTTACGCTGGTAATTTAGGAAAAGCACAAAAGTTATTAACTTTACTTAAAGCTGCAAAAAAAATGAAGTATAATAATAAATTATTTATTAAAATATTTGGTTTTGGTTCTGAGTATGAGATTTTAAAAAACTATATTATAAAAAATGATCTTAAAAATGTTAAATTATTTGGTAAAATCTCTAAAACTCGATTATACAAGGAATATATCAATGCAGATGCTCTTTTTTTAAGTTTATCTAAAAGCAAATATTTAAATTATACTATACCTGCAAAACTACAAACTTACTTAAGTTTAGGAAAACCAATAATTGCATCGGCTGATGGAGAAATAAAAAAAATCATAAATAAATCAAAAAGTGGTCTCTGTTCAAAATCGGAAAATGAAAAGGAATTGAGCATAAATTTGATCAAAATGATAAATGCCAAAAAAAAAATTATGGTTAAGTATTCAAATAATTCAAAAAAATATTTCTACAAAAATTATGAGTCGAAATTAATAAATAAAAAATTTAAAAATATATTTAATGAAGTGATATGAAAATTTATATTGTTGGTATCTCTGGCATGTTAGGAAATAAACTCTTTCATGAATTCATGTGTTCAAAAAAATTTAAAGTGAGAGGGTCTACTAGAAATTTACCTAATTTATTTGAAAATTTTAGCCAAAACATTGATTTAAATTGTGATGTTAATAATTTAGAGTTACTAAATCGTAATATCAAAAAATTTAAACCAAATATAATTATAAATTGTATAGGTATAATAAAGCAAAAGATTCAAAGAATTAATAATGAAAAAAATACTTTTTTTATTAATTCTGTATTTCCTCATGAACTTCATAAAATTTCAAAAACTGTAAAGGCAAGATTAATACACTTTAGTACAGATTGTGTTTTTGATGGTAAGGCAGGAAATTACAGTGAAAAACATGAGCCAAATGCTCTTGATTTATATGGATTGTCTAAAACAATTGGAGAAATTAATAGTAAAAATGTATTAACTTTACGTACATCTATTATTGGGAGAGAACTCAATAGTAAAAACGGTTTATTTGAATGGTTTATGTCTCAAGAAAAAAAATGTCAGGGTTTTTCTAATTGCTATTTTAGTGGATTTCCAACAAATGAAATTTATAAAATTCTTCTTCAGATAATTAATAAGAAAAGTTTATCAGGTATTTATCATCTTTCATCTCATAAAATTTCAAAATATGATTTACTGAAATTAATATCTAAAGTTTATAAAAAAAAAATAAAAATCTATAAAAATACAAAAATCAAAATTGACAGATCATTGAATTCTGCAAGGTTGAAGAGTTTATTAAATTATAAGTCACCAAGTTGGGAAAAACTAATTGTAGAAATGTATAAAAACCATGGAAAAAATTAGTATTTCTGTTAAGAAAATGGGATGTATTCACAAAAATTTTTAAAAGCCACAGCACAAAAACTTTCAAAAAAAATATTAAAAGCTAAAGATAACAAGAATTTTTTTAATAAACCCTACAAATATTTGTATTTGGATAACGTAATAGATAAAAACTTTGCAAAAAACTGTTCTAAGAGTTTTCCGAAACTTAATTTAAAATCTTGGGAAAAATCGAATTTAGATTCTATTGAGATAAAATATAGATCTAAGTGGACATCTGAATTTGATATACCAAATTTTATAATAGATCTTGTAAGAATTTTAAATTCTTCGATAATACTTAAATCTCTCTCAAAAAAATTTTCTATACCCAAATTAATGCCTGATCCTTATTTTACTGGCGGTGGTTTGAATATTACAAGAAAAGGTGGGCTTCTAGACGTACATGTTGATGGAAATTATCATGATGCAAGTGCGTTAAATAGAAGAATAAATGTTTTAATTTATTTTAATAAGGGATGGAAGAAAAATTGGGGAGGAGAATTTGGAATTTACTCAAGGGATGCCTCTAAATGTGAAAAAAAAATTCCACCAGTTTTCAATAGATTAATTGCTTTTGACACTCATGATTATAGCTATCACGGTTTACCTAATCCAATTAATTTTCCAAAAAATATATCAAGGAAGTCTCTAATATTGTATTATTATACAAAAGATAAAAGACCAAAAAATCAAACTAAATTTTCTAAACCACATAGCGCTCTATGGTTAAAGAAGAAATTTTTGGATAAAAAGGGAAAAAGTGTTAGGAGTTATTATTAGTTATGGAGTTAAAAGGTAAAAAATTTTTAATAACTGGAGGAACTGGCTCATTTGGTAATGCAGTCCTTAAAAAATTGTTAAAGACAAATATTCATGAAATCAGAATTTTAAGTAGAGATGAAAAAAAACAATTTGATTTAAGAAAAAAAATTAGTGACCCTAGATTAAAACTTTATTTAGGTGATGTAAGAAATTTTAACAGTGTTCTAGAAGCTTGTAAGGAAGTTGATTATATTTTTCATGCTGCTGCATTAAAACAGGTGCCTTCATGTGAATTTTTTCCAATGGAGGCAGTTAATACTAATATTATTGGTGCAGATAATGTTACTCGTGCTGCAGAACAATCAAATGTTAAAAAATGTATACTCCTAAGCACAGATAAAGCTGTTTATCCAATAAACGCAATGGGTCTATCTAAATCAATGATGGAAAAAATTATGATCGCCAAGTCAAGAAATAGTAAAACCACTTTTTGTGCAACTCGTTATGGAAATGTTATGGGTACTAGAGGGTCAGTAATACCATTGTTTGTTGAACAAATCCAAAAAAAATTAAATATAACAATAACAGATGAGAATATGACAAGATTCTTAATGTCATTAGAAGACTCAGTAAATTTGGTATTCTATGCATTAAAAAACGCAAATTCAGGAGACATATATGTGCAGAAGTCGCCTGCATGCACAATTAAAACTTTGGTATTGGCTTTAAAAAAAATATTAAAAAATTCAAACTTATCAGTAAAAAGAATTGGAATTAGGCATGGTGAAAAAATGCACGAGACATTAGTATCTGAAATTGAAATGTCAAAAGTAATTGAAAAACCAAAATATTTTATTATTCCTAAAGACAAAAGAGATCTTAACTACGATAAATTTTTTGTTAAAGGTGATAAAGATATTAAAAAATTTAAAGAATATAATTCATATAATACAAAAAGACTCAATGAAAAAGAAGTAATTTCACTATTAAAGACATCAAAAGTTTTAAATAATTTTGTTGAATAAAAATATTTTATACGCCAGGTTCAATATTGATAAGTTTGTTGAATATTCAATTTTATTTATATTATTAATTTTTCCAAAGATTAACTTATTCAAAGTTTTCGAGTCCTCTCACCAAGGAATTAGAATAGAGGAAATTGTTATATTTTTTCTAGCTTTATTTCTGATTTTTAGTAAAAAAATTGAATTGAGGAAAAGTGACTTAGGATATAATTTTTTTTTATATTTTGTATTATTTTTAATTTCCTCGATTATAGGTTCAATTTACTATGATCAAGTATGGATAGTTGTTTTAAGATATATAGAATACTTAATCATTTTATTATTTTTCAATAGGTATGGTTTTAATAATAATACTATTCTTAATGTTATAAAATCATTTTTAATATTAAATTTATTATTTGTATTTTTACAGAATTTTGGATTGTTTGGTGAATTTAGTTCATTAGGATATCAATCACCGGAAAATTTTGATAACTCCAGACCTAATGGATTAACAGGCGGCCCTTGGGAATTGGCAAATATGTCAGCTATATTTTTTTTTACATTGCTTTTATTTGACAAAGATAAAAGCATCACCAAGAATATTTATTTATTAATCTGTATTTCTTTAATTTTGATATCGTTCTCTAGAACAGTATACATATCTTTTTCAATTTCATTTTTATTATATTATTATGAGAAGGTTGTAGATAAAAAAAAATTTATTGCAATTATTGTCTCATCAATTATTTCAGCTGTAATTATAATTATTTATTTTGACGTCTTTAAAATTAATAAAGTTTATTTTGATGTGTTTAGCATGTTTCTTGATTTTTTAATAAATAAAAATGTTTATGAATTATCATACTATGATCCAAAATTATGGTCCATAGCTGCGCGACTTCAACATTGGCTCATTTTATATAATGCATTTTTGACAAATAATTTGACAATATTGTTTGGTTCAGGTGGAATATTTCCTTATTACGAATCAACAATCTTTAGAATTTTATTTTGCACAGGTTTCGTTGGTTTTTTTGTGTCTATTTATATGGTAAGAAAATTACCAATATATATGCTTGCTTTAATAATAATTAGTGGACTTACTCTAGATCTATTCTTGTCTTTAAAAATATTTTTTGCAGCTTTGCTGTATTTTTATATAAGCCATCCAATTAAAAGAAAATGATACTTGGGATTGATGCAACTAATATTAAAAGTGAGGGTGGTATTGTTCATTTATTTGAAATACTGAATAATTCAAATTACACAAAACTTAATATAAAAAAAATCTTTGTATGGGGTAATACAAAATTATTATCAAAAATAAATAGTAATAAAGTCATTAAAAAAATAAATGTTAATAACTTAACAAATAACTTATTTAAAAGGACATTATGGCAAAAATTCGTATTACCAAAAGAATTAAAAAATAATGGATGTAATTTTCTATTTGTACCCGGAGGCGTTTTACTAAGTAATAGTTTTAAAAGCGTATTAGTTTTTCAGAATATTCTTCCTTTTATTGATGATGAAGTTTCAAGATATAATTTAATTTCAAGAATTAAGTTTTTTGTACAAAAAACAATATATTTGCATAGTTTTAAAAACACCCAGGGAATAATTTTTCTATCAAATTCTTCAAAGAAAATTATAAACAAAAATCAATCATTTAAACATAAAAAAAATATTATAATTTCTCATGGTGTATCGAGTATCTTTAAGGCTCAAAAAAATAAAAAAATTAGAAAAAATAAATTGAAATTAATTTATGTATCAAAATTTGATATTTATAAAAACCAATTAGAATTAATTGACTCATTTAATAGAATTAAAAAAAATCTTAATGTAAGTTTAACATTAATAGGTGATGGCAGTGATGATTTTAAAAAAAAAATTAAAAAAAAAATTATTAATTATAATTTAGAAAAAGATATTAAAATTTATGAAAATATAAAATATAATAAACTAACAAAAATTTATAATAAACATGACATAAAAATTTATCCTTCCAAAGCAGAAACATTTGGATTAACTATGCTTGAGGCAGTAAAATGTGGTTTGCCAACTCTAGCTTTAAAAAGCGATATTTCAAAAGAGATACTCTCAGAAGCTGGTTTTTATTATTCTAAGTTAAATGATGATTTAATAAAGAAATTAATCTACATATCTAAAAATAGAAAAATAGTGAATAAGAAGATAAAAAAAGGAATTAGTCTGTCTAATAAATATAGTTGGAAAAAAACATCACAATTAACATTTGATTTTATACAAAAGATTGAAAAAATTGAAAAATAAAATTTTTAAAATTTCAGTAATATTACTTTGTTTTTATTTTATTTTTAAATATCTAGTAGATAATGATGTAGTAGTTAAAATTATATCTGATGCAGATTATGTTAAAATATCGTTTATCATTTTACTCTCTCTAATATTAATATTTTTCTATTCAAATTTAATATTTGTTTGTTTAAATAAAATTTGTAATATAAAAATATCAAAATCTCGTTGGTATTTAATTTACTTTAATAGCCAATTCTTAAATTCAATTCCATTTTTTGGCGTTGTTTATAGAGCTGTTCAACTAAAAAAATTTGATCTAAGTTACGATAAATTTATTGGAATTTATTTAATGATAAAATGGTTATATGTGTCAATAACTCTACTTCTTTTTTCCATAGAATCTATTTTTATTTTTAAAAATATTACAATTATTAACCTACCGATTTCTCTTATTTTTTTTATTTCAAGCGTTTTAGTTTTTCTGTCTCCTATTATATTTGGAAAACTTATAGGTTTTGCAATGAAGTATAAAAATTTGTATAAGAATAAATTTTTAATTAAATTCAACAAATTAGTAGATTTGTTCATTAATTCTATTTTTAATCTATCTTTTATTAAAATATTTTTTTTCCTGTTATTAACTGTACATATTTTAGAATTAATAATCATAACTCAATTAATAGATTCACTTCAAAACAATATTTCTTTCCAAAAGACTTTTATTATATTCATAGGAGAAATAATTATCGAATTCGTGAGTATCTTACCTCAAAATATTTTTATTTCTGAAATTGGATTAGGCCTATTAACTGAAAAAATGAACTTTGACTTTGAATTAGGATTTTTAATTAAAGTTTATTTTAGATTTGTGTTATTTTTTTCTTCTGTATTAATGGTTATTATTTATAATGTTTATTTTATAATGAAGCAAAAAAAATAACCAATGTTTAAAATTTATACCGTTCTAGGTACGAGACCTGAGATAATCAAGTTATCAAGAATAATTAATATTTTTGATAAAATATTTGATCATAAAATCATACATACAGGTCAAAATTTTAATTATGAACTTAATGAAATTTTTTTTAAGGAATTGAAAATAAGAAAGCCAGATATCTACTTGCAATGTGCAAAAAAGACATCAATTGAGACAATTTCAAATATATTAATTAAGTTTGAAAAATATATCAAAAAAAATAAACCAGATGCTATTTTTGTTTTAGGGGATACTAATAGTGCATTCGCAGCTTTAGCTGCTAAAAAAAATAAAATTCCTATATTTCATTATGAAGCAGGTAATAGATGTTTTGATAATGATGTACCTGAAGAAATAAATAGAAAAATTGTTGATCATATTTCAGATTTAAACATGACTTACACAAATATATCTAGGGAAAATTTAATTAGGGAGGGTATATCTAATGAAAAAATTATATGTGTTGGAAGCCCGATGCTAGAGATATTTCAGCATTATAAAAAACAAATTGATGATTCAAAGATTTTAAATAAATTAACTTTAAAAAAAAACAATTATTTTTTAGTGTCTTTACATAGAGAAGAAAATGTAGATGACAAAAAAATTCTCTATAAATATATTGATGCATTTTCATTCTTGTATAAAAAATATAAAAAAAAAATAATTTTTTCAACTCATTACAGAACACAAAAAAAATTAAAAAAATATAATCTTAATAATTTCAAAGGAATAACTTTTATAAAGCCTTTTGGATTTTTAGATTATATGAAATTGCAACAAAATTCTTTTTTAACACTTTCAGATAGTGGAACATTATCTGAAGAGTCAAGTATACTAGGCATTAACTCTATACATTTAAGACATTGTACAGAAAGACCAGAAGGATTAGAAAATGGAGCAATGATACTAAGTAGTTTTAATAAAGATAAAATAATTACAGCTATCAATTTAAACAATATAAACAAAAAAAAAATAGAAAATCACCTCAATTATTCAAATAAAAATATATCAAATACTATTGCTAAATCAGTAATAAGCTTTTTAAATTATTATAAAAAATAATGTTTAAAGATAAATCACTAAATATTTTTAGTAATTTATTTATTTTTTTTCCATTATTTTTAATTACAGGTCCATTTATTCCTGATTTGTATGTAGTTTTATCTACTTTTTTATTTTGCTTCTTCTTAAAAGATAACTTTAACGAATTATTCAAAGATAAAGTTTTAATTATTTTTATTTTATTATGGCTTCTTTTTATAATTAGTTCGCTTTGTGCCAAAACTCCTTCATCTGGTTTTTTACTAACAAAACTTGATTTTCTTGAAAATTTTAATATTTCTGAAAATATAAATGCTAAAATTTATTCACTCAAAAGTTCACTTTTTTTTCTTAGGTTTATTATTTTTTCATTAGTAATTTATTTATTCTTAAAAAAAGATTTTTACATAATAAAAAAAATTTTAAGACTGTTATTTTTAATATTCATCTTTCTTTTTATAGATGCAATTTTTCAAAAAATCTTTGGCTTCAATTTAATTGGAATAAATCTTCCAAATGGATCAATTAGAATAAGTAGCCTTTTTGGCGATGAATTAATTTTAGGTACTTATATAGTTAAATTCTATCCTTTATTAATTGGACTAATCTTCTTTTTTTATCAAAAAAATTTTATTAAATTATTTTTAATTTTTAGCTTAATTTCTTTTATTTTAGTTTTTTTATCGGCTGAAAAAAAAGCAACAATAGTTATTTTTATTGAATTTTTTGCAATATTATATTTTATAAATATAAAATTAAAAAAAAAATTAGTAATATTTTTTCTACCATTAATTCTTATTAATCTTATGTTTATAATATTTCCAGATATAAAATTAAGATTGATTACACAATTAATACAAAATTCAGGAAATTTTAAATATATTTTTACTCAAGTTCACACAGATCATTATATTTCATCATTAAAAATTTATAATGATAATAAACTAATTGGGATTGGTCCTAAAATGTTCAGAAATTATTGTCATATAAAAAAGTATAAAGTTTCAGAACATAGCTGTTCAACTCACCCACACAATTTTACAATGCAATTATTATCTGAAACTGGAGTTATAACCTTATTTGTTTTCTTTGTACTTTATTTCTTATTTATAAATGATTTTATTAGAGCTTTAATTAAAAAAAAATATGGTAAGTATGATTTTCTTTTATACAATATTATTTTATTAAATTTAATTAACTTTATGCCTTTATTTCCATCTGGAAACTTTTTTAACAATTGGATTTCAATTAGTAACTTTTTACCACTAGGTTTCTATTTTTATTTAAAAACTCATAAAAATTCTTTAAATGCTACAATTAGTAATAGCTAATATTTTAGTATCTTTAATTTTTTATCTATTATTTGATAGGATTTCAAAATTAATAAATATATATGACTACCCAAGTGATCGTAAAATTCATCAAAAAAAAACATCCTTACTAGGTGGAATTTATATCTTTTCTACATTTTCTCTGTATTTAGTTTCATTATATTTCTACTTTCCTGAAAATCTTAGCCTTTTTTTCAATTATACTTACCAATTTTTAATTTTTATATTTATTTCCATATGTTTTTTTATAATTGGCCTAATAGATGATAAGAGAAATATTTCTGCAAATAAGAAAATTGTCTTATTTATTTTTTTTATTATAATTTTGTTAAATTCAGATCAAGACTTATTGATTAAGGTTTTATATTTTTCATTCACAGATTTTATTATATTAACACTAGATCTCTCAACTTATTTTACATTTCTTTGTATCTTTTTGTTTATCAATGCATTGAATATGTACGATGGGTCTGATCTTCAATTGGGAAATTATATTCTGATATTTACTTGTTACTTGATTTTTAAAAGTGGTTTTACGATTCTATATTTTTTTATTTTACCTATAACAATTTTTTTAGTCTTAAACTTTTTAAATAGGACTTTTATTGGTAACTCTGGCGCGTATTATTTAGGCTTCTTTCTCTCTTACGTAATTATAAAAATTTATAATTTACAAAATATATTATATAGCGATGAAATTGTTCTTTTAATGTTTTATCCTGTGGTAGATCTAATTAGGCTATTTTTTATTAGATTGATTAATGATAAAAATCCTTTTTTGGGTGATAGATTACATATTCATCATATATTATTAAAACTATTCTCAAAAAATTTATACGCTCAATTTTTTTTAATTTTATTAGTTATATTCCCATTATTAATTTATGAGATTTTCAATATTAATATTATTTACTGCTTTATTTTTAATAGCTTAATTTATTCAATTATACTTTTTAAATACTATCGAAAGGTTACTATAAATAACGAGTAAAGCACAAAACTTAGTAAAAAAATTATTGATATGATTTTTTTTAAAGGCAAATCCTGACTTGTTATTTTGCTTGAGTCTATTTCAAATAGTTCAAGTTCCTCAGTTTTTATATCTTTAGTCATTAAACTCCTCATTTGGATAAGGAGTAATTCATTATTTCTTTCATTATATGCGTTCATCATCCACATTTTTAAAAACTCTGGACTTTCAACATCAACACCTAAAGCTTTAGCATCATTTAAAAAAGAACTTAATTTATCATTTCTTTCTTTATCTTCTCCGATTGATGCGTTATCTTCTCCGATTGATGCGTTCACCATATTTTTTAAATAATTATCTTCATAATTTACATTATATAGAATTAGCCCGATAATTCTTGTATTCAGCATATTTACAAAACTTTTTAATTTATTGTTAACAATTTTTATATCCTCTACTCCTATAATTTTAATGTTAAGAATTTCATCATCTACATTATTAATCTTAAAATCATAGTCTAAAAATTCTGTATGATTAGATGCCTCATTAAATGCGATTTTCAAATATTCTTTAGTGATTACATAATATTCGTTAATATTTTCATTTACTGAGGTCAGTGATGTAGAACCATCTTTTGTTACAACTAATTTATTAATACCTAGAAGGTTAACCACCTCAAGATTTTCTAATGGACTTTTAATGGAAATATTTGCGTCAATATCAAATTTACCTTTAAGGTATGAAGAATTTACAAGAATAAAAATTAAACTAGATAAAACAGCAAGAGCAATAAAGTACCATGCATATCTTAGATTTTTTTTGTAAATAATAAAAAGATCTACTAGATTTAACGATTTTCTAGACATGGGAATTGTATATACAAAAAAAAATTTATAATCAATTCAATAATTTAAAAATAAAAATAATACATAATTTAATATACTTGTATAAATAAATTTATTAATAGTTTTATAAGATGAAGTTAAAATATATTGTTGTTACTGGTGGTGCAGGATTTGTTGGTAGTAATATGATAAAATATCTACTACTAAAAACTAATTATAAATTTATATCAATTGATAATTATTCTGCTGGCTCAAAAAAAAATCATATAAATAACAAACGAGTAAACTACATTAAAGGTAACACAAAAAATATCAGTAAAATTTTGAATTCAAAGAAAAAACAAATAAAGTCAATTTTTCATTTTGGTGAATTCTCAAGAATTTATCAAAGCTTTAAGCAATTTAATAAATGTTATAATTCAAATACAATAGGATCTTTAGAAGTATTTAATTTCTGTCTAAATAATAATATTAAATTAGTTTATTCAGCAACTTCTGCAGCTCTTGGAAAAAATGGTAAAAATAAAAACTTATCACCTTATGCATTTTCAAAATCTAAAAATCTAGAACTATTAGAAAATTTAAAAAAATGGTTTAAGTTTAAATTTGAAATAATTTATTTTTATAATGTTTATGGACCTAACCAAATTGGTTTTGGAGATATGGCAACCGTAATTGGGATATTTGAAAATCAATACATAAACAAAAAACCTCTAACCATTGTAAGGCCTGGAACTCAAAAAAGAAATTTTACACATATAAATGACACTGTAGAAACTTGTTATTTGGCATGGAAAAAAAATAACAATTCTCATTATAGCATTTACAGTAAAAAAAGTTATTCAATAATTGATGTAGCAAAACTATTTAATTCTAAAATTACTTATCTGCCTAAAAGAGAGGGTGAAAGATTTGCTTCAGAGTTAACAAAAATGAACTTAAATAACAAAATTCAGCGCAAGTTTGGTAAAATTAAGCTTGCTGATTACATAAAAAAAATCTTATAAAAAATCTATATAAAACAAGATAAATAATTAAAAATATTTGTTTTGATTATATAAATTGCTTTACAATTTATATAATATTGAGTAATAGTTCTTGCCTGGTGATTATTGCGAAAGGGCAATACCCGATCCCATTCCGAACTCGGAAGTCAAGCCTTTCTGCGCCGATGGTACTTTGTCTTAAGACATGGAAGAGTAGGACATTGCCAGGCTATTTATTATGAAAATTGCAAGTTCACTTAAATCATTAAAAAAAAGAGATCTAAATTCGAAGCTAGTTAGAAGAAGGGGAAGAGTTTACATAATCAATAAAAAAAATCCAAAGTTTAAAGCAAGACAAAAATAGATTAATTTGATGAAAATCGGATCAGTTTTTGAAGATCAAATTTTTGAAAAAAGAATTTCAATAACTCCAGATATAGCAAAAAAATATATTAACCTTGGTTTTGAAGTTCAAATATCAGAAAATTATGGAGATCACTTAGGATTTGTAAGTTCTGATTTCACGGATCAAGGTGTTAGTGTAGTTAGCGATACTAAAACACTAATAGATAGTTCTGATATATTGATTCAGATGGGGTTACTAGACGATGATAAGCTTAAATTTTTAAAATCTGATCAAATCTATATAGGAGTTTTAAATCCTCATAATAATAAGGAAAAATTAGAATCATATATAAATAAAAAAATAAACTTTTTTTCTTTAGACTTACTTCCCAGAATTACAAGAGCCCAATCTATGGATATTCTCTCATCCCAAGCTAACTTAGCTGGATATAAAGCTGTAATTGAATCCTTTTCAATTTTTGAAAAAGCTATTCCAATGATGATGACAGCTGCAGGAACTATCCCTGCAGCAAAAGTATTAGTTGTAGGAGCTGGTGTTGCTGGATTACAGGCAATTGCAACTGCAAAAAGAATGGGAGCAATTGTTTATGCAACAGATGTAAGAATGGCATCAAAAGAGCAAGTTGAAAGTTTAGGAGGCAAATTTCTAACAGTTGAAGGTTCAGAAAATTTAGAGACCGAGGGAGGTTATGCAAAAGAAGCATCTGAAGATTTTAAAAAAAAACAAGAAGAGTTACTTGAAGAAACATTAAAAAATATTGATATCGTTGTTTGTACTGCGCTAATACCAGGTAAAAAAGCTCCATTAATTATTAAAGAAAATATGATAAAAGGCATGAAAAATGGTTCAGTTATTTATGATCTCGCAGCTACGCAAGGTGGAAACTCTGCCTTTACAGAAATAGATAAAATTATTTTAAAAAATGGGGTAAAAATACTGGGCGAAAAAAATATATTAAATAAATTGCCATCCTCGTCATCAAATTTGTATGCTAAAAATGTATTTAATTTTGTAAGTAACTTATATGACAAAGATAATAAAAAAATTAAAATTAATTTAGAAGATGAGATTATAGGAAAAACTATAATAAAATAATTTATGGAAATAGACCCATTTATATTTAGGCTAAGTATTTTTATTTTGTCAATTTTTATTGGATATTATGTGGTATGGAGTGTAACTCCATCACTTCACACACCGCTGATGTCAGTTACAAATGCAATTTCTTCGGTAATCATTGTGGGAGCCATAATTGCTGCTTTAGCAGGAAACTCTATGAATGTATTTGATACAGCAAATATTTTTGGTTTCTTAGCTATAATTTTGGCAGCTATAAACATTTTTGGAGGATTTTTAGTCACCCAAAGAATGTTAGCTATGTATAAAAAAAAAAAGAAAGATAAAAAATGATCTCATCAAACCTACTAGCTATTTTTTATCTCATTTCAGGCGTTTTGTTTATTTTAGCACTTAGAGGACTTTCATCTCCAGAAACTTCTAGACAAGGAAATTTATATGGGATCATAGGAATGGCATTAGCCATAAGCGTAACGATTTTATCAGTTGGTAATTTTTCCTTAGGATTTTTATACTTAATTATTTTTTTATTAATAGGTGGTTCAATAGGTGCTTTTATTGCATTCAAAATACCTATGACTGCAATGCCCGAACTTGTTGCAGGTTTCCACAGTTTAGTAGGATTAGCTGCAGTATTTGTTGCTATATCAGCATTTTTAAACCCCGAAATATTCAATTTAGGGACACCAGGAAATATAAAAGTTGCAAGTCTAATAGAAATGTCGCTCGGAGCGGCCATAGGAGCTATAACTTTTACTGGATCTATAATTGCATTCTTAAAGTTAAGAGGAATTATGTCAGGATCTCCAATAACATTTTTTGGCCAACATTATTTAAATTTATTTTTAGGAATTAGTCTTTTAGCATTAATTTCTTACTTGTGTATTAAACAAATAGATACTTTATTTTGGGCTATAATTATCATTTCACTATTAGTTGGTGTATTGCTTATAATTCCTATTGGTGGAGCTGATATGCCCGTAGTAATATCAATGTTAAATTCTTACTCTGGATGGGCAGCTGCAGGTATTGGATTTACATTAGAAAATACTGCTTTGATAATCACAGGGGCTCTTGTTGGTTCTTCAGGAGCAATTCTATCATACATAATGTGTAAAGGAATGAATAGATCATTCTTTAATGTGATTTTAGGAGGATGGGGAGGGAATGATGAAACGTCGTCTTCTTCAGTTCAAAAAGAGAAAAAACCTGTAAAAAACGGTAACGCAGATGACGCAGCTTTTCTTATGAAGAATGCTTCTTCGGTAATTATTGTACCAGGTTATGGAATGGCGGTTGCTCAAGCTCAACACGCCTTAAGAGAAATGGTTGATGCTTTAAAAAAAAATGGAGTTAAAGTTTCATATGCAATTCATCCAGTAGCAGGAAGGATGCCAGGACATATGAATGTTTTACTTGCTGAAGCAAATGTTCCTTACGACGAAGTTTTTGAATTAGATGAGATAAATAATGATTTTGCAAATTGTGATGTGGCATACGTAATAGGGGCCAATGATGTGACTAATCCAATAGCAAAGTCTGATCCACAAAGCCCGATATATGGTATGCCAGTTTTAGATGTTGAAAAAAGCAAATCAGTATTGTTTGTAAAAAGAAGCCTTTCACCAGGATACGCTGGGATTGATAATGATTTATTTTATAGAGATAACACTTTAATGTTATTTGCAGATGCAAAAAAAATGACAGAAGAAATAGTAAAAAGTTTATAAATTGACAAAAATTTTTTGTGATATTGCAGATATCGATCTTATTAAAAAGTTTAATAAGAAAAAAATTGTAAAAGGATTTACTACAAATCCCTCATTAATTAGAAAGGCGGGAGCTGAAGATTATGAGGGTTATTCTAAAAAAATTTTAAAATTCTGTACCGACAAACCAATTTCTTTTGAGGTTTTTGGTGATAATTATCATACAATGCTAGATCAAGCTCTTAAAATAAACTCTTGGGGTAAAAATGTTTATGTAAAAGTACCAGTAATTAATTCAAAAGGAATTTTTTCAGGAAAAATTATAAAAAAACTTAATAACAAAAATATAAAGATTAATGTGACGGCTGTCTATAACGCAAATCAAACAAAAAAAATTTTAAATAAAATTAATAATAAAACAAAAGTAATAATCTCGATTTTTGCTGGTAGAGCTGCAGATACTGGAAAGGACCCTATTCCTGAATTTAAAAAAAGTATAAAACTTTCAAAAAAATTTAAAAATGTTCAAATTCTGTGGGCAAGTGTTAGAGAGCCATACAATTATCTACAAGCAAAACAGTTAGGTTGCGATATAATAACAATTCCACCTTCAATAATATCTAAAATAGAAGAATTTGGTAAAACATTTGATCAATTAACTAAGGAAACTGTTAGGGGTTTTTTAAAGGACAGTAAAAAATCTAAATTTAAAATTTAATTAAAATCTTTTATAGAATATGATCATTCATGATTAATTTAAACAAATTTACCGAAGACTACGTAAACCTTCTCTCAAGATCAATATTATCCTCAAATTTGAAAAATTTACAAAAATCTTCTATGGAAATATTAAAAAGAATTAAAAATAAAAAAACAATATATGTATGTGGAAATGGAGGATCAGCCGCTATAGCAAACCATTATGTTGTAGATTTTTTAAAATTTTTCAAAGATAAGACAAAACTTAAACCTAGAATACTTAGCTTATCAAACAATATAGAATCTATTACCGCTATATCAAATGATATAAACTACAAAGATATTTTTAGTTATCAACTAGACAACTATTATAGTAAAGGAGATCTTTTGATTGTTATAAGTTCATCAGGAAATTCCCAAAATATTGTTAAATTAATTAATTTTGCAAAACAAAAAAAAATTAAAACAATTGGATTTAGTGGATTTAAGGGAGGGTATTTGCAAAAGAATTGTAATATTTCTGTTCATATAGATTCAAATAACTATGGCATTTCTGAGGATGCCCACCATATATTAATGCATGTACAGTTACAGTACTTAATCTACTATTTAACTAAAAAAAAACTATTTTAAAAACAATTTTTGGATTTGGTTGCGGGGGACGGATTTGAACCGCCGACCTCAAGGTTATGAGCCTTGCGAGCTACCAGGCTGCTCCACCCCGCGGAATTAAATTCTATTTTTTAACTTATTAAGCTTTTTAACTCTTTTTATATTTTCCTGAAGTATTCTTTTCTTCTTTTCTGAAGGTTTTTCATAATTGTTCTTCAATTTAATTATTTTAAAAAAACCATCTCTTTGGAGTTTTCTTTTCAAAACTCTTAAAGCTTGTTCAATATTGTTATCTTTAACCTCTATTTTAATAAATACCCCCAGAAAGTGAATTAGTTATCACTTTAAATTTTGTTTGTCTATTATATTTCATATTTTAATTTTCAGATTTTTCTTTTTCCTTGTTTTCTTTTCTAATTCTTCTATCAGCTTTATCAAGTGCATCAGCCAAGTCTTTTTGTGTAAATAATCCCATTGCGACGGGGTCCTTCGCATTTAAGTTATTAAAGTTCCAATAACTTTTGTTCCTTATTGCTGTTGCAGAGTTTTTAGTTATTCCAACTAATTTTGCAATTTGGGAATCTTTCAATATTGAATGTTGCTTGATAAGCCACAAGGCTGAATCTGGTTTATCCTGACGTTTTGATAAAGGTATATATTTTTTAAGTTTTTTTTCATTACTTTCAATTTTAATTTCATTCATCTTAAGAGATAGAGGTCTGTTTGCATCATTTGAAGAAAGATTTATTTCTTCTTTGGTAAGTTGTCCAGCAATTATTGGATTATATCCGATGATACCTTTTGCTACTTCACCATCGGCAATACCTTGAATTTCGACTTCATGAAGATCACAGAACTCAGCAATTTGCTTAAATGTTAGAGATGTGTTCTCAACTAGCCAAACAGCTGTTGCCATTGGCATTAGTGGTGTACTATTCATTATTTATTATTGTCAGATCTAAAATTTTGAAATTTTTTATTGAATTTACTTACTCTTCCTTTGTCTAATAGTTTTTGTTTACCGCCCGTCCAAGCAGAGTGCGATTTTGGATCAATTTCCAGCTTAAGGACTTCTCCTTCAGATCCCCATGTAGACTTTGTTTCAAATTGAGTACCATCGGTCATTTCAACTTTTATATTATGATAATCAGGATGTAAGTTTTTTTTCATAAGCGGGTTTATAACAAAAAACTTCACAAAAACAATTAAAAGTTATCCAATTTTTCCATCATTTTTGAATATATATTGCTACTAGCTGCTCTTATATTAATGTTATCTTCTTCATAATTGCTAATATCATTGATGGTACCTCCTGCCTCTTCAACGATCAAAACACCAGCAGCAATATCCCATAAATTTATACTGTTGTGAAAGTATCCATCTAATCTTCCTGAACCAACGTATGCCAAATCTAAAGCAGCACATCCCGAATTTCGCATGTTCAGTTTAGGAAATATACACTTTAATCCATTAGAGTCTGACGAGAATAAACATTCTTCTATGTCATTTTTTTTTGATACTCTTATTCTATGGTTGTTATAAAAAGAACCATTATTTTCTTCAGCAAAAAAAATTTCATTTTTTATAGGATCATGAATTATGGCAGATTTCAAATTATTATCTATTTTAAGAGCTATCGAAATTGCAAAGTGTGGTATTCCATGCAAAAAGTTTGTAGTTCCGTCAATTGGATCAATAATCCATATTTTATCTTTATCATTATTTTCAATTTTACCACTTTCTTCAGTTAAAAAAGAATAATTTTTTTTAGCTTTGCTCAACTCTTCTATAAGTATTTCTTCAACTCTTTTATCAGTTTTAGTTACAAAATCTCTTGGTCCTTTTCTTGCAACTTGTAAATTTTCAACTTCTCCAAAATCTCGAATGATAACCTTAGAAGCCTTCTCGCAAGCTTTGATCATTATATTTAAATTTGGAGAAATAGAATTCATATCTTATATTTTTTTTACATATTCGAATGTTCTACTATCTAAAATAATTTCATCCTCAGCTTCTACAAAAGGAGGTACTTGTATTTTAATTCCATTATCAAGAATTGCAGGTTTATATGACGATGAAACTGTTTGTCCTTTAATAGCTGCGTCAGTAGTTTCAACTTTACATTTTACTTGATTTGGAAGTTCAATTGAAATTGGATTCTCATTGAAAAAACTCACTGAAACTTCAAGATTTTCAGTCAATAATTTTCCTTTTTCTCCAATTATATCTCTCTTGATTTCTATTTGATCATAGGTCTTAGGATGCATGAAAAAAAAATTATTTTCGTCTTGATAAAGATAATTAAAATTAGTTTCCTCTAATGATGCTTTTTCAACAGTCTCACTAGATCTAAATCTTTCATTCAATTTTGTGTTTTTACCCACACTTTTCATTTCTACCTGGGCAAATGCTCCACCTTTGCCTGGCTTAACATGTTGGGTCTTTAGAACTTGCCACAAATCATTCTTGTGTTCAAGTAACATTCCCACTCTAATTTCTCCAGCATTTATTTTCATTTTAATAACTCTATTGCTTTAATTGGCTTATATTTTTTATTTTTCCAAATGTAGCTTGAAATAGCTAAAAAAGTTGCATTATTCAACAACAGTTTTTTATAATTTGCATTGTTAATTCCACCAATTGCAACTAAAGGGATGTTGCTTAATTTTTTTACATCATTTAGAATTTTTGTAGTGGCTTGATATTTTGTCTTTTTAGTTTTTGTTGCATAAAAAGCTCCAAACGCCAAATAACTTACATTTGATTTAATTCCAACTTTCGCCATTCTAATAGAATTGTGGCATGTAAGTCCAATAATTTTATCTCCAATTATGCTTTTAGCCTTAGCAACACTCATATCTTTTTGTCCTAAATGACATCCGTCAGCATCAAGTATTTTTGCAAGGTAAGGATCGTCATTAACAATAAATTTTACCTTTCTATTTCTACATATTTTTTGAATTTTTTTACCAATCGAAATTCTTTGTGATAAAGAGTATTTTTTAAGTCTCAATTGGAAAAAACTCACTTTATTTGTACTTAAAACATTTTCCAGTTGTATGTAGAAATCTTTAGTTATTATATTTGGTGAAATAAGATAAACAAATTTTTTTTTATTTATTCTCAAGTTTGTTGGACCATTTCCCTTTAGCAGCTAGAGTACACATTTTAGCTCTATGATTAAAAGTATTTTGAGTTGACAATGTATCATTAATGTTTTTAGACCATACACTAAGGGCACTTTGTTGTAGAGCTCTTCCATATGAATAAGTCATTATGAAATTTGTATTATTATTTTTATTTATTGAATTTAAATTTTCTGCAGCTTCTACCTCTGATTGACCTCCAGATAAAAAAGCAATTCCAGGTACATCACTTGGCACTGAGTCTTTCAGACATTCAATTGTTTTCTGTGAAACTTCTTCGCTAGATATTTTATCTTTTGATTTATTGCCATCTAATATCATATTTGGTTTTAAAATTATTCCTGAAAGATCAACATTATGTAAAATTAGTTCTTCAAAGCATTTTTTAATAACTTCTGATGTTTTTTTTAAACAAAGTTCAAAAGAATGATCCCCATCCATTAGTACTTCAGGTTCTACTATTGGAACCATTTTACTTTCTTGAACTAATGCGGAGTATCTTGCAAGGGCGTGTGCATTACTATAAATTGCTAGTTTGCTTGGAAATTTCTCACTTATTTTATAAACACCTCTCCATTTTGTAAAACGTGCTCCAAGCTCATAATATTTTTTTAATCTTTCTCTTAAACCATCTAAGCCCTCAGTAATTTTTTCCTCAGGTGAACTTGCTAAATCTTTTGCCCCCGTATCAACTTTAATTCCGGGTACGGCACCTGATGAGGAAATTAAATCAGGTATTGTTTTTCCAAAACTTGTTATTTGATTTATAGTTTCATCATAAAGAATAACACCACCTATACACTCCTTCATGCACTCTGATGAAAATAGTGTTTCTCTAAATTTAAGTCTATTTTCTGGAGATGAGTTTACACCAACTGCTGTAAGTCTTTTGGTCATTGTTCCATTGCTTTCATCTGCTGCAAGGATACCTTTACCATTAGAAATTATTTTAAGTGCAATTTTATTTAGTTCAGACATATTAATTTAAAGCGGTTATACCAGGAAGCTTTTTACCTTCAAGATATTCTAAAAAAGCACCACCTGCAGTTGAAACAAAATTAAAATTATTCACAACATTAAGATTGTTTAAAAATGAAACAGTATCTCCACCACCTACAACTGAAAAAATATTATTAGATTTATTATTTTCAATTATTTTTTTCGCTATTTCAATACTACCTTTGGCAAAATTTGGATTTTCAAAATATCCAGCAGGTCCGTTCCACAATATAGTTTTACTTTCATCAATTATATTAGTTATTTTACTTATAGTTTTTTGGCCTATATCTAAAATCATTTCATCAGATAAGATTTGATCTAACTTTTTATTAATAGATGATCCATTTAAATTTTTAGATACCAACACATCCTCAGGATAAATTATTTTACAACCTTCTTTTTTTGAAAGTGAAATAATATCCTCAACTATTTGATTACAATTTTTTTCTTTAATTGATCTACCAATATTATTTCCAAAATATTCAATAAAGTTATTGGCCATACCACCAACAATTATAATATTATCAAATTTAGGAATTAAATTTTTGATTATATTTATCTTAGTTGAAATTTTAGATCCCCCAATTATGCAAGTTATTGGTTTAGTTATTTCAGTAATAATTTTATTTAAAGCATTGACTTCTAAGTCAAGTTGCAATCCAGAAAAAGATGGTAAAAAATTAGAAATTTTATGAACTGAGGCATGTGACCTATGAGAACAGGAAAAAGCATCATTTACAAAAATATCCCCCAAACTTGCTAAGTGTTTTGCAAATTCATGATCATCTTTTTCCTCTTCAGCATAAAATCTAATATTTTCTAAAATTAAAACTTCCTCTTCAAATTTATTAAAGAAATCTTTATTTTTAATTACGTTAATATTTTCTGTAATTAATTTCACAT
>CACKZF010000008.1 GCA_902604565.1 uncultured Pelagibacteraceae bacterium | reverse complement strand
TTTAATTAAAAAAATTGATATGATTTTAACAGCACATCACGCAGATGATTTGATTGAAAACTTTTTTATTAGATTATTAAGAGGCTCAGGTTTAAAAGGTTTGATTTCATTTAGTAAGATTAAATCCAAAGTAAACTTTGATGATAAAATTTATATTTTGAGACCTTTAATTGATATACCTAAAAAGGATTTGGTTTATATTTCAAATAATACCTTTGATTATAATGTTAATGATCCTTCTAATTTAGATCACAAATTTTTAAGAGCAAGAGTAAGAAAATTAATTTCAAACTTAGAGAAAGATGGATTAACATTAAACAAATTCAAATTATCTTTGAACAATCTAAGCAAAAGCAATATTGCTATAGATTATTATGTTCAGAAAAATATTAATGATAACTCTAATTACTTAAAATTAACTAATTCAATTATTTTAAAAGACGATTTTCTTAAACAACCAGATGAAATTGTCTTTAGATCATTTTCAGAACTGATACAAAAAATAGGAAAAAAAGAAACTTTTGCTAGGGGTGCAAAAGTTGATAACTTACTTAAATTTTTAAGATCTAATAATAATTACTCAAAAAAAACACTTTCAGGATGTATAATTCAAAAACTTGAGAATTCAGTCATTATTTCTTCAGAAAATAGATAGAATGTTCCAAATTGGCACAAATTGACACTTGTTAATTTGATAATAATTCTTAATTTATAGCTATGAATTTTAGAAATTTAGCTATGTGGGCAGTAATAGTAATCTTGACTATAGGTCTATACAATATGTTCAAGAGTCCACAAGGATCAGTTAATCAAAAAAATAACATTATATTTTCAGAATTTTTAACACAAGTGGATAATGGAAGAGTTGTTCAAGTAGAAATTCAAGGGAAAAATATAAAAGGCGTAATGTCTAATGGAGAAATGTTTAATACTTATGCTCCTGATGACCCAAATCTAATTCAAAAATTGAGTGACAAAGGAGTTAGTATATCAGCAAGTCCATTAGAAGAAAAAATGCCTTCATTATTTGGTGTACTTTTATCATGGTTTCCAATGCTACTTTTAATTGCTGTATGGATATTCTTTATGAGACAGATGCAAGGTGGCAAAGGCGGAGCGATGGGTTTTGGAAAATCAAAAGCCAAAATGATGAATGAATTAAAAGGTAAGGTTACCTTTAACGATGTGGCCGGGGTTGAAGAAGCTAAAGAAGAAGTTGAGGAAGTAGTAGAATTTCTAAAAGACCCTAAAAAATTCAGTAGACTAGGTGGAAAAATACCTCGTGGATGTCTGTTAGTTGGACCTCCGGGAACTGGTAAAACTTTATTAGCAAGAGCTATAGCTGGTGAAGCAGGAGTACCATTTTTTACCATTTCAGGTTCAGACTTTGTAGAAATGTTTGTTGGAGTTGGAGCTTCAAGGGTTCGAGATATGTTTGAGCAAGGTAAAAAACATTCACCATGCATAATATTCATCGATGAGATTGATGCAGTTGGAAGAAGTAGAGGCGCAGGTTTAGGTGGTGGTAACGATGAAAGAGAGCAAACACTAAATCAATTACTTGTAGAGATGGACGGTTTCGATACAAATGAAGGTGTAATAATAATTGCGGCAACTAACAGACCTGATGTGCTTGATCCTGCTTTATTAAGACCAGGTAGATTTGACAGACAGGTAGTTGTTTCTAATCCTGACTTACTTGGAAGAGAAAAAATATTGAAAGTGCATGCTAAGAAAATATCAATGGCACCAGATGTCAATTTAAGAACTATTGCAAGAGGAACTCCTGGATTTTCCGGTGCTGATCTGGCGAACTTAGTAAACGAAGCTGCATTATTAGCAGCAAGAAAAAACAAAAGAATAGTTACCTATATGGAATTTGAAGAAGCAAAAGATAAAGTAATGATGGGCTCCGAGAGAAGATCAATGGTAATGAGCGAAGAAGAGAAAAAACTTACTGCTTATCATGAAGCTGGTCATGCTATTGTTACTATTAATGAAAAAGCAGCATACCCTATTCATAAGGCAACAATTATTCCAAGAGGAAGAGCATTAGGGATGGTAATGCAACTTCCTGAAAGAGATGAGGTATCTCAAACAAGAGAACAGCTACATGCTCAAATGGCTATAGCAATGGGAGGACGAGTTGCAGAAGAAATTATTTTTGGAGAAGATAAAGTGACCACTGGTGCTGCAAGTGACATAGAACAAGCGACAAAAAGAGCAAGAGCAATGGTAATGAGAGCAGGATTAAGTAAAGAGCTTGGTCCAGTTGCTTATGGTGAAAATGAGGAAGAAGTTTTCCTTGGAAGATCAGTTGCAAGACAACAAAATATGTCTGAAGAAACTGCAAGAAAAGTTGATACCGAAATAAGAAAATTTGTTGATCAAGGTTATGATAGAGCTAAAAAAGTTTTGACAGATAAAATTGATGACTTGCACAAATTAGCTAAAGCTTTACTTACTTATGAAACATTGACTGGTCAAGAAATTGAAGACATAGTGAATAAAAATTTATATCCAAAAAATAAAGAAGATTTAAAAGTAGAGGAAGATGATCAAAGTTCTGCTTTAGGTTCAATGGGACTAAAACCAAAGATTGTTCATTAAAATTTAATGAAAAAATATTACACAAGGGCGTGTAATTTTTATTATAACAGAACATCCATAGAAAAAGTTAAAAAAAAGATTTCACTTCCAGTTAGTGGTAATAAATCACTTTCATTCGACACAATTGAAATTATTACTAGGACTAATAAAAAAAAAATAAATATTAGAAATATTAAAAATCTTCCGTCAAAAATTAAAAAGAAAGTCTTAATTGATATTAACAATATTTCCAAATTTAAAAAAATTCCCAAATTAAAATTTGATAATTTACCAATATTAATGGGTATTTTAAATATTACGCCAGATAGTTTTTCTGATGGTGGAAAATTTAATAAAAAAATTCCTGCAATAAAACAGATTAATAAATTAATAGCCGATGGAGCAAAGATAATTGATGTAGGTGGTGAGTCTACAAGACCAGGATCAAAAGAAATTCTTCAAACAGAAGAGTGGCTGAGAGTAAACAAAGTTATGAATTATTTAAAATCAAAAAGTTTTTTCATTTCTTTAGATACTAGAAAAAGTTTTGTAATGAAAAAAGCTTCAAAATATAAATTAGATTTAATTAATGATGTATCTGGCCTAAGCTATGACAAGGAGACAATTGATTTTTTAAAAAAATCAAAGTTACCATTCGTTCTGCATCATATGAAAGGTAACACAGAAACAATGCAAAAAAATCCTAGTTACAATAATGTTTTGTTGGATATATATGATTATTTTGAGGATAAGCTGAGATTAATTAGAAAAAGTGGAATTAAACATAATCACATTATCTTAGATCCAGGAGTAGGATTTGGTAAAAATATGAAACATAATATTACTCTAATCAATAATGTTTCTATTTTTCATTCCTTGGGATTACCAGTAATGTTGGGAATTTCCAGAAAAAGATTTATAAAGGATATATCTGGAAATAATGATAGCAAAGAACGAATAGGTGGGACTGTATCTTCAGGTATTTTCAGCATGTTACAAGGAGTTCAAATACTTAGAGTTCATGATGTTAATGAAGTTAACCAAGGAATAAAAGTCTTTAAAAAACTCAATTTTAATAAATGACAAAAAAATATTTTGGCACAGATGGAATAAGAGGCAAGGTAAATGGAAGTAAAATAAATGGTGAAATGTTTTTTAAGTTTGGTTTAGCTGTTGGCACATATTTTAATAATAAAAAAAAAACTAAACAGATAGCAATAATTGCAAAAGATACTAGATTATCAGGATATGCACTAGAACCTGCACTAGTGTCTGGTTTAACATCAGCTGGAATGCACGTTTTCACTTTTGGTCCATTGCCAACAAATGGTCTTGCAATGCTTACAAAAAAAATGAAAGCTAATATGGGAATCATGATCACTGCATCTCATAATCCTTTTTATGATAATGGTTTAAAATTATTTGGGCCAAATGGCTTAAAATTGTCTGATAAAATAGAAAAAAAAATAGAAAAATTAATTGATTCTAAAATATCAAAAAAATTATCAAAACCTGAAATATTAGGCAGGGTTAAAAGATTAGAGAATGGCTCCCATAAATATCTTGAAATTTTAAAAACAAATTTTCCTAAGCAATTTAATCTAAGAGGATTAAGAATTACTATAGATTGCGCTAATGGAGCAGCATATAAAGTAGGACCTCAATTGTTTAGATCATTGGGTGCCACAGTTCATGAAATCGGAACTTCGCCGAATGGATTTAACATAAATAAAAAATGTGGATCTACATTTCCAAATAAAATTAAATATCATACAAAAAAAAATAAATCCCATATTGGAGTTTCTTTAGATGGTGATGCAGATAGAATTATAATTTGTGATGAAAAGGGTAACATTATTGATGGTGATAAAATAATAGCAATGTTAGCAACAAGATGGAAAAGAAAAAAAATTTTAAAAGGTGGTGTTATAGGTACCTTAATGTCAAACTATGGATTACAAAAATATTTTTCTAAAAATAAGATAAAATTTATAAGGTCAAAAGTTGGTGATAGATACGTAAAAGAAGCAATGCAGAAAAGTAAATTTAATTTAGGAGGAGAGCAATCTGGCCATATTATACTTGGTAAATTTGCGACTACAGGTGATGGTTTATTGGTAGCTTTAGAAATTCTATTTTCCATGAGAAAAGGCAAAAAGGCTAGTGAAATGTTTGAAAATTTTATACCTACTCCTCAATTGTTAGAAAATGTTGAGGTAAAAGATAAATTAATAATTAATAATCTTAAGTGCAAAAATGCAATTAAAAAAGCAAACAGTTTAATAAAAGGTAAAGGTAGAATGTTAGTAAGAAAATCTGGAACAGAACCAGTAGTGAGAATAATGTGTGAAACTGAAGATAAAACTATGCTTTCAAAATGTGTTAATATTGTAAAAAAATCAATTATATAATTTGAAAATAAAATCTAAAATTTTAGTTATTGCTGGCTCAGACTCTTCTGGAGGTGCAGGCATACAAGCAGACATTAAAACTATTACATCGCTTGGTTCATACGCCATGACCGCTATAACTGCTATAACATCACAAAATACAACAGGTGTTAAATCAATTATTCCAGTGAATAGTAAAGAAATTTCTAATCAAATTGAATTTACAGCAAAAGATATAAAACCAGACGCTGTTAAAATAGGAATGCTTCATTCAAAAGAAGTTATAAATTCAGTAATAAAATCATTGAATAAGATAAAAGCAAAAAAAATAATATTAGACCCTGTGATGGTGGCAAAGGGGGGAAAAAAATTAATAAATGACCCAGCTATTAAAATTTTAAAAAATAAACTTTTATCTAAAGCAGATTTAATTACACCAAACATACCTGAAGCAGAAGTTTTAACCAACTCAAAAATATCAACTATTCAGGATGTAATTTTAGCAGGGAATTATTTAATAAAATTAGGTGCAAAAAATGTCCTTATCAAAGGAGGTCATTTAAATTATAAAAATGTTAAAGACGTTTTTATTAATAAAAAAGAAATTACAGTCTTTAAAAATAAGAAAATTAATACAAAAAATAGCCATGGCACTGGTTGTACTCTTTCTAGCGCTATAACTACTTATTTTTCATGTGGAAAAACTTTAAAGAAATCTTGTGAAATGGCAATTAAATATGTAAATCATTCATTAAGAACACAACCAAACTTAGGGAAAGGTCACGGTCCTGTTAACCATTTAAATAGTATTCAAATTAAAAAAAATTTTAGATGAAAAATGTTGTTGTAGTCGGTTCACAGTGGGGAGATGAAGGAAAAGGTAAAATTGTTGATTGGCTATCAAGTGAAGCTGATGTAATTGTAAGATTTCAAGGTGGGCATAATGCTGGCCATACTCTTGTTATAGATAGTATAGTTTACAAATTAAGATTGTTACCATCAGGAATAGTTAGAAAAAATAAAGTATCAATTATTGGAAATGGTGTAGTGGTTGATCCATGGGCACTTTTAGATGAGATTGATGAAATTAAGTCTAAAGGTGTAGAAGTTAATCCTGATAATTTAATTTTATCTGAAGCTGCCACTCTTATTTTACCATTTCATAAAGAAATGGATGAGATCAGAGAAGATGCAGCAGGAAAATCAAAAATAGGAACTACAAGAAGAGGAATAGGACCAGCGTATGAGGATAAGATTGGCAGAAGATCAATAAGAGTAATGGATCTTGCATCAGAAAATAATTTGGATAAAAGATTAGATGTAGTATTAAGTCATCATGATGCGATAAGAAAAGGTTTAGGAAAAACTAAATTTAAAAAAGAACAATTAAAAAAAAATCTTTTAAATATTGCTCCACAAATACTCAAATTTTCACAGCCAGTATGGAAAAAAATAGATGAATTTAAATCTCAAAACAAAAAAATATTATTTGAAGGTGCTCAAGGAGTTCTTTTAGACGTTGACCATGGGACTTATCCATTTGTAACTTCCTCAAATACAGTCGCTTCGTCTGCAGCGACTGGCTCTGGCTGCGGTATAAACTCCATTAACTATGTTTTAGGTATTACAAAAGCTTACACCACAAGAGTTGGAGAGGGCCCTTTTCCAACAGAACTAAATGATGAGATAGGTGATTTACTTGGAACAAGAGGAAAAGAATTTGGAACTGTCACAAGCAGAAAAAGAAGATGTGGTTGGTTTGATGGGGTTCTCGTAAGACAAACACTAAAAATTTCAGGGATTGATGGAATTGCCTTAACTAAACTAGATGTGCTAGATCAACTAGATGAAATTAAAATGTGCATCGCTTATGAGATAAATGGTAAAAAATATGATTACCTTCCAGCTTCAGTGGATGACCAATTTATGGCTAAACCAATATATAGATCATTTAAAGGTTGGAAATCTTCAACAGTGGGTATAAAAAAATTTGAAGAACTACCAGATAATGCAAAAAATTATATAAAAGAGTTGGAAAAGTTTATAGAGACCAGAATTTCAAGTATTTCCACTAGCCCAGAGAGAAATGATACAATCTTAATTCAAGATCCTTTTAATCTTTAATTTGCTGGCAATAAGTTTTTTGATTTAGCAGAGTTAAGCATATGCTTTTGAAGTTTTTCAAAAGCTTTGTTTTCTATTTGTCTAACTCTTTCTCTACTTATCTTATACTTTTTGCTTAACTCGTCTAAAGTTATAGGATCATCAGTCAATCTTCTTGAGTATAAAATCTTTTTTTCTCTTTCATTTAAAATTTTAATTGAATCTTGAAGTAAATCTTTTCTTTGTTCCATTTCATCACTTTGAGCGATTTTTAATTCATGATCCATTTCATTATCAACCACCCAGTCTTGCCACTCATCTCCATCTTCACCTATTGGAGCATTTAAAGATTGTTCTTTTCCTGAAAGTCTTCTATTCATTGAAACGACTTCACTTTCACTTACTGAAAGTCTCTTAGCTATATCTTGAACATGTTCTTTTTTTAGATCACCCTCTGACCGAGGAGCTATTTGATTTTTAATTTTTTTTAGATTAAAAAAAAGTTTTTTCTGTGCTGTCGTTGTTCCTATTTTAACTAAACTCCATGACCTTAATATATATTCTTGTATTGAAGCTTTGATCCACCACATTGCATAAGTTGCAAGTCTAAAACCTTTTTCTGGTTCAAATTTTTTTACTGCTTGCATTAATCCCACATTACCTTCAGATATCATCTCGTTAAGAGGTAAACCATAACCTTTGTAACCCATTGCTATCTTTGCAACTAGTCTCAAATGGCTAGTTACAAGTTTTTCTGCTGATTTAACATTTCCAGTTGATTGCCAATTCTTAGCTAACATATATTCTTCTTCAGCTGCAAGCATTGGAAATTTCTTAATCTGCGCAAGATAAGCAGCTAATCCACCTTCATTTGAAAGTGCAGGTAAGTTGTATGTATTTTTATTCATTCGAAGTATTTATTTAATAAATAATTAAATTTTTACAATGATTTTATTACTTGATTTTTCTTAGTCTTTTTAAAATCTGTCCTAAATCTGATGGTAAATTTGAAGTAAATTCAAGTCTTGTATTATTACTAGGATGAATAAAGCCAATAGTTTTCGCATGTAAAAATTGTCTATTAAGTCCTATTATACTATCCTCAAGCTCACTATCAATACCTACAAATTTTTTAAATTTTTTTTTGTATTTCTTGTCACCTAAAATATTATTACCTTTGTAAGACAAATGAACTCTTATTTGATGCGTTCTCCCAGTTTCTAGTTTACATTCAACAAGACTAAATGTTGGAATTTTTTCATCTTCAAATATTTCTAAAGTTTTATAATTGGTCACGGCCTTTTTGCCTTTCTTAGATGAAACTTCCATCATTTGTCTATTTCTTGAACTTCGAGTTATAAAAGTCTCTATCTTTCCATTTTGAGGTCTTATTTTACCCCAGACTAGTGCTTGGTAAACTCGTGTAATAGAATGATCAGAAAATTGTTTTGATAAATTTTCGTGTGAAATATTATTTTTGGCAATAACTATTAATCCCGATGTATCTTTGTCAATCCTGTGTACAATTCCAGGTCTTAGTTCGTTTCCAATATTTGATAAATTTTTCTTATCATAATTTATCAATGCATTTACAATTGTATTGTCAAAATTTCCTGGCCCAGGATGCATAGAAATTCCTGCAGATTTATTGATAACTATTATATCTTTATCTTCGTGGACAATATCAAGAGGATATTTAAATGGTTCAAGAGTCTCTTTTTCTGGTTCTGAAATCTCAAAATAAATTTCATCATTCAATTTAATTTTCTTAGAGGGGTCGTTAATAATAATATTATTAATTTTCAATTTATTTTCTAAAATTAAACTTTTTACTCTTGACCTACTTAATTTATCATCCTGATTGGATAATAGAATGTCTATTCTTAAATTTTTTTCTTTATTTTTAACTTTTATATTTATAAAACTTTTCATATTGATATAAATATACAATATGCGCTTGTAGCTCAACTGGATAGAGCGCCAGATTTCGGCTCTGGAGGTTCAGGGTTCGACTCCTTGCGGGCGCACCATTATTCACCCATATTAATCAAAGTCCCTTTATTTTTTGCAGCATTGAAAGAATAATAAAATAATGCAATTGAAACAGAAAAATAAAAAGCGTTCCACATAAATGCATAGTAAACATTTTCGATATTAACTGTTTGATTAATCAAAATATTTCTAGCTTCTTCAAATATGTAAACTAATGGAAGTACATAAGCTATTTTTTGAAATATTTCTGGAAGAGTTTCTATTGGATAATAAATGCATCCAAAGGGAGCCAGTAAAAACATTGTTGACCATGCTATATTTTCAAATGATGGACCAAATCTAAGCAAACCTGAAGAAACTAAAATACCAAGCGTGATCCCAAAAATATAAAGACTTAAAAAAAGAAAAAATAAAAATATTCCTAAATCTAAAATTGAAATTCCAAACAATGGAGATGTAAGTAAAATTGCTGGAACTAGACCAATTAGCGACCTAATTAAAGCAGTTATAACAAGTGAGGTTAAAATCTCACTAATTCTCATTGGTGCTATGAAAAGATTAGTAAAATTTCTACTCCAAATTTCTTCTAAAAAAAGCATATTGAAACCAATACTTGTCCTAAACAAAAAATCATAAAGAATTGCACAGGTAAGGATTACACCAACTGCATTATTGTAATAAGTTGTGTGTGTTGCAAAAAAATTAGATATAAATCCCCATAATGTAATTTGAATAGATGGCCAGTAAACTAGATCTAATATTCTAGGAAATGACCTAGTGATTAGATAAAAATGTCTCATAAATAAACCGTATATTCTAGTTAAACTCACTATTACTCCTTGATAGTTTTAAAAAAACTTCCTCTAAATTTGTTCTTCCATGCTTTGCAATTAAATCTTCAGGTTTGCCTTGGTCTATTATTTCTCCATTTTTCATCATTAATACAGATTTACACAAACGTGTGACTTCATTCATATTATGAGAAGCTAAAAGTATAGAAATTTTTTTTTCTTTTTTATAATCTTCTAAAAATGTTCTAACAAAATCTCCTACTTCTGGGTCTAAAGAAGCAGTTGGTTCATCAAGTAGCAAAACTTTTGGTTCATTAACAAGAGCTTTGGCTAAACTTACTCTATTTTTTTGACCTGATGAAAGTTCCCCGGTAATACTGTTTAATAATTCACCTATTCTTAGCTTTTCCGACAAATACTCAATTCGTTCCTTAATATTTTTAACTTTATAAAGTTTAGAATAAACATATAAATTTTGTTTCACTGTAAGTTTTTTGGGTAATTCAATATATGGAGATATGAAATTAATCATTTCAAGAATTTGAATTCTATTTTCTTCAAGTTTCAGATTATTGATAAATATTTGACCACTTGTAGGTTTAAGCAGGCCTAGCAACATTCCAATAGTTGTTGTTTTTCCAGATCCATTAGGACCAAGCAAACCTAAAATTTCATCTTCCTCAACATTAAATGATATTCCTTTTACAGCTTCTTTTTTGCCATAATTTTTTTTTATGTTTTGAACTTCAATTAAATTCTTCATTTTTTTGATGCTCTTAAAATTCTATCATTAATAGCTTCGCCAATATTAATATTGGGTATTTTTTCAATAGCAATTTTTTTGTACCCACTTTTTTTTATTATTCTTAACGTCTTATATAAATTTTTTGCAGCTTGCTTTAAATCACTTGTCTCACTTATATAAAAATAGTTTTTGTCTAATTTTTTTCTTTTTTTTATCAATATATATGCTTCGTTTTGATAATTTTTTTTGGCATTTAGTCTCACAGGTATACCAGGTGAATAATGCAATTTACTAGTACCAGGAACTCTTATTTTAATTTTTTTTTTATTCTTATTTTCTAATGGGTTAATTATTTTATAGATTAATTTACTATTTATTCCCCCTAATCTTAAAATATGAGGTTTTCCAATAAGATTTATAATCGTTGATTCTAAACCTATTTTCGAAGAACCACCATCTAAGATAAACTTTAATTTTGGACCAAATTCATCAACCACATCCTGTTTTGAAACAGGACTTATACTTGTTGAAATGTTTGCGCTAGGTGCTGCAAGTGGATAATTAATTTTTTTTAACAGTTTTCTAGTTAAAGGATGGCTTGGAAATCTTACTGCTACTGAATTTGAATTATTTGTAATGATTTTTGAAACCCTACTTTTCTTTTTTAATTTTAAAACAAATGATATCGGTCCTGGGCAAAATTTTTTGTAAAGTTTAATAAAAGTATTATCAATTTCACAATCTTTTTTTAAGCTATTAATGCTATAATAGTGAGCAATTAAAGGATTGCTTCTAGGTCTTTTTTTTAATTTATATACTCTTGAAACTGCTTTATCCGAGTAAGCATTTCCTGCTAGACCATAGACTGTCTCGGTAGGGATCGCTATACATTCATTATTATTTAAGTATTTTATTGCTTTTTTAATATTTGAATCATTCTTTTTCATATAATATTACCAACTAATATATGAATGAAAAAAATTTGCCAGATGATATTGCGTCAAAATCTTTAAATGAGCTTACTGATTTAGCAGACGAAATTATTAAAAATTTGGAAAATAGAAATAATCTAGAAAATACCTCTGAGGACTATGCAAATTTATTAAAAATTAATAGATTAATAGAAAAAAAATTCCAAAAAGATTTTAAAGAAATATCTGATAAAACAATTTTTAAAATTAAAGAAATAAAATCAAATAAAAATGCAAAAAAAGCTAAATAAAATAGTTAATAGAACCAACAACTATCTTTATAAATATTTTTCAAAACAAAAAAAAACTGAGCTTATCAAACCAATGCTTTATGGACTTTTACCTGGAGGTAAAAAAGTAAGATCAAAAATACTATTTGATATTGGGTCTATATTCAAAGTAGATAAAAAAAATATTTTACAAGTTGCAGCAGCAGTTGAATGTATACATGCCTATTCATTAATACATGATGACTTACCATGCATGGATAATGATAATTTGAGAAGAGGAAAATTGACAACACACAAAAAGTTTAGTGAGTCAACTGCAATTCTTGCTGGAAATTCTCTACTTACTATTGCATTTCAAATTCTTAGTGAAAAAAGATTTAATTTAGATGATCATAAAAAAATAGAATTAATAAATCTACTTTCCGAAAGCTCGGGACATTCAGGAATTGCTGGTGGACAGTTTTTAGACTTAAGTTATGAAAAAATCAAAAAAAATAAAAAACAAATTATAAATATGCAAATTAAAAAAACTGGAAAGCTATTTAGTTTCTGCTGTGTTGCCCCTATTATAATGTCTGGTAAAACAAAATACCTGAATAAGTTTACTAAAATAGGCAACGAAATTGGATTATTATTTCAAATTGCTGATGACTTGATAGATTTGAGAGGCAAAACATCTAGTGCAGGAAAAAAAACCAAAAAAGATTTAAAAATGGGAAAAGCTACTTTAATAAGTTTACTAGGCACTAATAATACTATTAAATATGCAGATAACTTAAAATTAAAAATATTTAAAAGTTTAAAAATTTTTGGAAAAAGAGGCGACGATTTTAGAGAAACAATAAATTATATTTTAAATAGAACAAAGTGAGCAATAATTATAAATTTCTAAATAATATCAACTTTCCTGATGATATCAGAAAATTATCACAATCTGATATTAAAATTTTAGCAGACGAGGTTCGACAAGAGTTAATCGATGTAGTTTCTGAAACAGGAGGGCATTTAGGTGCTGGACTAGGAGTTGTAGAATTGACTGTTGTCTTACACTATATATTTAACACTCCTCATGATAAATTAATTTGGGATGTAGGACATCAAACTTATCCGCATAAAATATTAACTGGTAGAAAAAAACAAATAAGAACTCTTAGAAAAGGTGAAGGATTATCAGGTTTTACAAAAAGATCAGAAAGTGAGTATGATCCATTTGGTGCTGCTCATAGTTCAACTTCTATTTCATCTGCATTAGGAATAGCAGTAGCCAATAAGTTATCAAATAAATCAGGCAATGTAATTGCAGTCATAGGTGATGGGGCGATAAGTGCTGGCATGGCTTATGAGGCAATGAATAATGCAGGTGGAAGCAAAACAAAGATGATTGTTGTTTTAAATGATAACGATATGTCAATTTCAAAACCTGTTGGTGCAATGAGAAAATATCTAGCAAAAATTTTATCTGGGAAAGTTTACTTTAGTTTTAGAGAAACATTAAAATTAATTATATCTGCTTTTTCAAAAAGATTTAAAAATCAAGCTGGAAAAGCTGAAGATTTTTTAAGATCTGCTGTCACTGGTGGAACATTATTTAATTCTATGGGATTTTACTATATTGGACCAATAGATGGACACGATATTGATTCAATGGTTTCAGTATTAAATAATGTAAAAGATATAAATTATGATGGACCAATTTTAATACATGTTAAAACTGAAAAAGGAAAAGGTTACTCGTTTGCTGAAAAATCGGAGGATAAATTTCATGGTGTTTCAAAATTTAATGTAAAAACAGGAGAACAAGAAAAGTCTAAATCTAATATTCCTTCTTATACAAAAGTATTCGCTAATTCATTAATCAAACATGCAGAGAAAGATAGTAAGGTCGTTGGCATAACTGCCGCTATGCCATCAGGAACAGGAATGGATTTATTTGGAAAAAAATTTCCAGAAAGAATGTTTGATGTTGGGATAGCTGAGCAACATGCTGTTACTTTTGCTGCGGGCATGGCTACTGAAGGGTATAAACCTTACGCTGCGATATACTCAACATTTCTTCAAAGAGCATACGATCAGGTCGTCCACGATGTAGCCATACAATCTTTGCCTGTTAGATTTGCGATCGACAGAGCGGGGTTAGTTGGTGCTGATGGCCCAACACATGCTGGATCTTTTGATATAACATACCTTTCAACATTACCAAATTTTGTGGTAATGGCTGCAAGTGATGAAGCCGAGCTTGTAAGAATGATAAATACATCAATGGATATAAACGATAGACCATCAGCTTTTAGATATCCAAGGGGCAATGGTGTGGGAGTTCAATTACCTGAAATAACTGAGAAAATTGAGTTGGGTAAAGCAAAAATAATTAAAGAGGGAAAAAAAGTTGCAATTTTAAATTTTGGAGCAAGATTACAGGAGTGTATTTTGGCTTCCGAAAATTTAACAAAAAAAGGAATTGATATCTCTATTATTGATGCAAGATTTGCAAAACCGTTAGATGAAAACCTAATATGGCAAATTGCTACAGAACATGAGGTTTTGATTACAATAGAAGAAGGTTCAATAGGGGGATTTGGATCTCACGTGAGCCAATTTTTAAGTGAAAAAAACTTATTAGATAGTAATCTCAAATTTAGATCAATGATATTACCTGATAGATTTATTGATCATGATAAACCAGAGCTAATGTATAAGTTTGCTAATTTAGACTCTATTGGTATTGAAAATAAAATATTAGATACTTTAAATTCAAAAGTTTTAATTAAAAAATCTAATTAAATTTTATTTTGCGCTGTATTCATTAAAAAGTGATCAAGAATTACGCAATGCATCATCGCTTCTCCTATTGGAACCGCTCTAATTCCAACACATGGGTCGTGTCTTCCTTTTACAGATATTGTCGTATTCTTACCAAATCTGTCGATTGTCTTCCTCGATGACAAAATAGATGATGTTGGTTTTACTGCAAATGAAACATTTATTTCTTGTCCAGTAGATATTCCTCCAAGAATTCCTCCTGCATTATTTGATTTGAAACTAGTTTTACCTTTTTTTTTCAAAATTTCGTCAGAGTTTTCCTCACCAGTTAACATTGCCGAGTTCATTCCCGATCCAATATTTACACCCTTTACAGCATTAATGCTCATCATTGCTGCTGCAAGATCCATATCTAATTTTGAGTATATTGGCGCTCCAAGTCCCAAAGGAACTCCTCTTGCTCTAACCTCAATTATTGCTCCACAAGATGACCCAGCTTTTCTTATCCCAAGTAAATATTTTTCCCAAAGTTTAATCACAGTTTTATCAGGACAAAAAAATGGGTTACTAGAAATTGTTTTATCTTTCCATTTCTGTAAGTCACATCCTAATATTCCTAATTGTGTAACAGCACCAACAGCTTGATACTTCTTACCAATTTTATTTTTTAAAACAACTTTTGCAATAGCACCTGCCGCAACTCTAGCAGCAGTCTCGCGAGCAGATTGTCTTCCACCGCCTCTATAATCCCGGATTCCATATTTTTTAAAATAAGTATAATCTGCATGTCCTGGCCTAAATTTATTCTTTATTGTCTCATAATCTCTAGATCTCATATCTTTATTATAAATAATTAGAGAAATTGGAGTTCCAGTTGTTCTACCTTCAAAAACACCAGATAAAATATTAATTTTATCATCCTCTTTTCTTTGTGTTGTAAATTTAGACTGTCCTGGCTTTCTTTTATTAAGTTCTTTTTGTATATCGCTGTCCTTTAATGGAATATTTGGAGGGCAGCCATCAATAACGCATCCAATAGCTGGACCATGTGACTCTCCCCATGTAGTAAATCTAAATAACTTTCCAAAAGTATTAAATGACATTATTTTAATGTATAAATTATTTTTTTAAATTTATGAACGAAAAAAACTCACTTGGACTAAATCTTTGCTTTAAAGATCATAATAACCCAATAAAGCTTTTTGAAGAATGGTTCAATAAAGCAAAAAAAACTGAAATTAATGATCCAAACGCATTTGCGGTTGGAACTGTAAACAAAAAGGGGTTTCCAACAGTTAGAATGGTGCTTCTTAAAGATTATGATAAAAACGGATTTGTTTTCTACACAAATCTTAATAGTGATAAAAGTAAGGCTATCAAAAATTCCTCAAAAATTTCTATGTGTTTCCACTGGAAAAGTTTACAAAGACAAATTAGAATAATTGGTATTGCTACCAAGGTAACAAAAAAAGAAGCTGATGCTTATTACAATTCAAGAGCATATGGAAGCAGAATTGGTGCTTGGGCCTCAAAGCAAAGTTCTATTTTAAAAAAAAGACAGGATTTATATAAATCTATTGAGGAATTTAAGAAAAAATTCCTTAACGAAAATAAGATACCAAGACCTGAATACTGGTCAGGTTGGAGAATCAAACCTAAAGAAATTGAATTTTGGTTAGATGGTCAGAATCGAATCCATGAGAGGTTAAAATATATTAGAAAAACCAAAAAATGGAAAAAAGTATTGTTAAGTCCCTAAAAATTTCTTTCAATACTAAAAGATGTTAAGTTTTTTAATATATTTTTTTCGTCAGTTTCCTCAAATACACTCAAAGAATTAGAAGCTAAATTAATATAATGTTCTGCTTTTTTATAGCACTCATTAATAATATTATTTTTTTTTATAAGATCTAAGACATACTCTAAATCTTGACTTTCACGAATATCTTTTTCAAAAAAAGATTTTAATTTTTCTTTTTCTAATTTATCAACTTTTTGATAAAGTAAAATTATAGGCAAAGTCACTTTACCCTCATAAAAATCATTGCCAATATTTTTTCCAAATAACTTAAATTCAGAATTGTAGTCTAATGTGTCATCTGCAATTTGAAATGTAAGGCCTAAGTTTTTTCCATAAAATTCTAAAGCATTTTTATATTTCAAATCTTTATCAGCAATAATTGCTCCAACTTTAGTTGCAGCTGCAAATAAAGATGCAGTTTTTGAGGAAATAATGTTAAGATATGTTTCTTCCAAGATATCTATTTCTTTATTGTGTTGTAATTGAAGAACCTCACCTTGTGCAATTTCAGATGATGTAGATGCTAAAAGTTTCAATAACTCCAAGTTTCCATCCTCTACCATCATTTCAAAACATTTGCTAAGTAAATAATCACCAACTAAAATTGAGGAGTGATTTCCCCAGATTGTATTCAGGGTTTTTTTTCCTCGTCTTATTTCAGCATTATCTATTACATCATCATGCATTAAAGTAGCTGCATGTATAAGTTCTACGCAAGCAGCAAGATTTACATCTCTCAATCCTTTTTTATATTCACAAATTTTAGCACATTGTAAGGTTAATAGTGCTCTTAGTCTTTTACCACCGGTATTTAGATGATATTTGGTCATCTTTTGGACCAACTCAACTTTGCTCGCTAGTCTAGAATTAATTTTCTCTTCTACTAGAATCAATCTATCCTCAACCGAATTCTTTAAATCGACATAAGAATTATTAATTTGTTTTTTTAGCTGTATTACGGTTCCCATCACATAAAACTATTATATCCAATTTATTAATATACTTATCAATTGACGCACCTAATTCTTTAATTATAACTAATGTTTATAATATAATTAAAAAACTTATAACAATTCTAATGTTCTCATTTTTTAAAAAAAAAAAGATAATAAGCCACCTCAAATTGTCAGGGGTTATAGGAAATGTCGGAAGGTTCAGACAAGGAATAGAATATTCAAGTGAAGAAGAGATAATAAAAAAAGCTTTTTCAGTAAAAAAAGCATTAGCTGTTGCAATCACAATTAATTCACCAGGTGGATCTCCAGTACAATCACATTTAATATATAAACTAATAAAAGAGCAATCTAAGAAAACTAAAAAAAAAGTAATTTTTTTTGCTGAAGATGTAGCAGCATCTGGAGGCTATCTTATTTCTTGTGCAGGTGATGAAATTTATGCTAACTCAAGTTCAATAATAGGATCTATTGGAGTTATTTCTGCTTCATTTGGTTTTAAAAATTTAATTGAAAAAATTGGGATTGAAAGAAGAGTTTATACTGCTGGGAAAAATAAAAGTACCTTAGATCCATTTTTGGACGAAAAAGAAGAAGATATTAATCGTTTAAAAAATATTCAATTAGAAATACATCAAGATTTTATAGATGTTGTTGAGGAGAGTAGAAAAGAAAAACTAAACAAAAACTCTGGTGTTGAACTTTTCTCTGGAGAATTTTGGGCAGGAAAAAAAGCAAAAGAATTAGGACTAATTGATGGATTAGGAAATTCAGAGCAAATATTAAGAGAGAAATATGGTGAAGATATAGAAATTAAGAAATTCGGAAAAAGTAAAGGGTGGTTATCAAAGAAGCTATCATCTTCTGAAAATTATACTGATAAAATAATCACTTTATTAGAAGAAAGATCAATCTGGCAAAGGTATGGTCTCTAAAATAAAAAAAAAAACTTTATCTTTTCAAGATACAATCTTTAACTTACAAAAGTACTGGTCTAAAAAAGGTTGTTTGATATTACAACCTTATGACCTAGAGGTAGGAGCTGGGACATTCCATCCAGCAACCACTCTTAGATCGCTTGGCCCAAAATCATGGAAAACTGCATATGTTCAACCATCACGCAGACCGACTGATGGAAGATATGGTGACAACCCTAATAGATTACAACATTACTATCAATTTCAGGTTTTAATTAAACCTTCACCAAAAGAAATAAAAAAGATGTATTTAAATAGTTTGTCATCAATAGGTATCAATCATGAGGAACACGATATTAGGTTTGTAGAAGATGACTGGGAAAGTCCTACTTTAGGAGCGGCAGGTCTTGGATGGGAAGTTTGGTGTGATGGTATGGAAGTTACACAATTTACCTATTTCCAACAAATGGCTGGATTTGAATGTAAACCCGTATCTGTTGAAATTACATATGGTTTAGAGAGATTGTGCATGTTCATTCAAAACAAAAAAAGTGTTTTTGACTTAATTTGGAATGATGAAGGAATTACTTACAATGATGTTTTTCATCAGTCAGAGAAAGAATTTTCAGCATATAATTTTGAATATGCCAATACTGATATTTTATTTAAAATGTTTGAAATGCTTGAAGAAGAAACAAAATCATTAGTAGAAAAAAAGATTTCCCTTCCAGCTTATGATCAATGTTTAAAATGTAGTCATGTCTTCAATATTTTAGATGCAAGAGGGGTGATTAGTGTAGCACAAAGAGCTGAATATATTACAAGAATAAGGGAACTAACTAAATCAATTGGGAAAGTTTGGATTGAAAGCCAAAGTTAATGTCAGAATTATTTGTAGAGTTATTTAGTGAGGAAATTCCTGCAAGGCTTCAAATAAACGCAAGGAATGAATTAAAAAAAAATATTAAAAATTTTTTTATTGATAACCAAATTAAATTCAACGAAAATTTCAATGTTTACTCAACACCAAATAGACTAGTTCTACATGTTGATAAAATTCCTAATGAAATCAAATTAAACTCAGAGGAAATTAAAGGTCCAAATGTTAATGCTCCTGAAAAGGCATTAGAAGGATTTATTAGATCTAACAATACAACATTAGAAAAAATCTTTAAAAAAAATACCGAGAAAGGTGAATTCTATTTTTTTAAAAAAGATTCTAGAAAAATAAAAGTTTCAGATTTACTAGAAAAAAATTTAAGTGAAATTTTTACAAAGATAGCTTGGAATAAATCAATGAAATGGGCAAATTATGATCTTTATTGGGGAAGACCTCTTAAATCTATTTTAGCAATATTTAATAAAAAACCTCTAAATTTTGTTTTTAACCACATAAGTAGCTCTAACAAAACTTTTATAGATAAATCACTAGAAGAAGGTATAAAAATTTTTAACGACTTTAATTCGTATTTAAAATTTTTTAAACAAAAAGGTATTTTAATTGATCAAGACTTAAGAAAAAAAATAATACAGAATAAAATTAATGAAATAATTATTAAAAAAAATATAAAAATCGAACAGAATGATAGACTTATAGATGAAATAGTAAATATAGTTGAAAAGCCTATGGTAATTGTTTGTGATTTCGACAATAAATTTTTGAGTGTCCCAAGTGAAATATTGATTACGACAATGCAGAGCCATCAAAAATATTTGCCAACTTTTAATAAAAAAAATAATCTTACAAATAATTTTTTTGTAGTTTCAGATATTAAAGACACTAAAGGGTTTGTTAAATTAGGAAATGAGAGAGTGATCGAAGCAAGATTAAGCGATGCTAAGTTTTTTTGGGAAAAAAATAAAACCCAGAATTTAGTTAAACAAGTAGATAAATTAAAAAATATAAATTATTTTAAAGGTTTGGGATCCTACTTTGACAAAGTTCAACGTATGAGAAAATTATCATCATTAATTTCTGATGATTTTTTAATTAGTAAAGACAAAATTGAAATAGCCTCATCAATTTGTAAAGTTGATTTAATGTCCGATCTTGTTGGAGAGTTTCCAGAACTCCAAGGTATTGTTGGAGGTCATTTTGCAAAGTTTCAAGGGTTTGATAAAGAAGTTTGTCTTGCTGTATCTGAACAATATTTACCTAATGGGATGGAAAGCAAATTACCAAAAAAAATGTACAGTGTTGCTTTATCTCTAAGTGATAAACTAGACTCATTAGTAGGTTTTTTTGGAATTAATATGAAACCTACTAGTTCAAAAGATCCATATGCCATAAGAAGAATGGCTATAAGTCTTGTCAGATTAATTGTTGAAAATGAAATAAAAATTAAATTAAAAGATTTAATTGTTTACACCTGCTCAGTATATAGAGATCAGGGCTATGAATTTGATACCAAAAAGATACAAAACGAATTAAGTGATTTCATAATTGAAAGATTAAAAAATTATTTAAAAGAAAAAAAAATAAGACAAGATATAATTGAAAGCTCAATATTTCTGCTTGGATTGGATGATTTATTAAAGGCTTATAAAAAATCTAAATGTTTAAATAAAAATATTAAAAAAGAAATCGGTTTTGAAACTATTGCAGCATACAAAAGATCTTCAAATATATTAAATACTGATGAAAAAATATCTATTGAGACCCTCGGTTTTGCAGATCCAGGTTTATTTAAAAATGAGTATGAGAAAAAATTATATAAAAAAATAAATGATATAAGAAAATATTTTTTGAGTGTTAGTAAAGACGAAAATTACGAGGAAAGTCTAAAAATTTTATCAAGCATTAAGAACGAGCTAAACGATTTTTTTGACAATGTTATTGTTAATGATGAAGATATAATAATTAAAAAAAATAGATTAGAATTATTAAATATGTTGTGCAAAACTTTTGATAACTATTTAAATTTTTCAAAAATAGAAGCTTAGTATGAAAAAATTTATATTTAATTTTAAATCAAATAAAATAAAAAAAATTAAACTTCCAAAAAATATTCTTGGTGGCAAAGGCGCAAACCTTTCTGAGATGGGAAGAATGGGGTTACCTGTACCACCTGGTTTTACAATATCTACTGAGGTATGTGATTTGTTTTATAAGAACAAAAAAAAATTAAATAAAAAAATACTTAATGAAATAAATAAAGAATTAAAATTTATTGAAAAAGACTCAGGAAAAAAATTTGGAGATATAAAAAATCCTCTTCTGGTTTCTGTAAGATCTGGAGCTAGAGTTTCTATGCCTGGTATGATGGATACAATTTTAAATCTAGGTCTTAATGATAATACGGTAATAGCACTTGCAAAAAAAACTTCAAATTTAAGATTTGCAAATGATAGTTATAGGCGTTTTATTCAAATGTATTCTAATGTTGTATTGGGAATCGAAGGTTATCACTTTGAGGATATAATTGAGAACTATAAGTTAACAAAAGGAGTATTGCTAGACACAGAATTAGATGAGTATGACTGGGAAGCTTTAATAAAAGACTTTAAAAACATTGTAAAAGAAAAAACAAAAAAAGATTTTCCTCAAAATGTCAATGAACAACTGATAGGAGCTATAAGTGCAGTTTTTTTATCTTGGGAAAGTCATAGAGCAAAAGTCTATAGAAAATTAAATCAAATACCGTCTAATTGGGGTACAGCAGTTAATGTACAATCAATGGTTTTTGGAAATATGGGAAATGACTGTGCAACTGGTGTTGTGTTTACTAGAAATCCATCTGATGGATCAAAAAATATTTATGGTGAATATTTAATAAATGCACAAGGTGAAGATGTTGTTGCTGGAACTAGAACACCACAACATATTACAAAAAAAGCTAGAGCTGAATCAAAAGAAACTCTTAAGTCAATGGAGGAGGCAATGCCAAAGACATACAAGCAACTAAAAAATATATTAATTAAATTAGAAAAACATTACAAGGATATGCAGGATGTTGAATTTACCGTTGAAAAAAAAAAACTATGGATGCTTCAAACCCGCTCTGGAAAAAGAACAGCAAAGTCTGCTGTTAAAATAGCTGTAGATATGGTTAAAGAAAAATTGATTACTAAAAAAGATGCAATATTGCGAATAGAACCTAGTTCTTTAGATACATTGCTTCATCCAACTTTAGATGAGAAAGAAAACTTAGAAGTAATTGGGTCAGGCCTACCTGCATCACCAGGTGCTGCTAGTGGAAAAGTTGTTTTCACCTCCGAAGAGGCTGAAAGACTAAATAGTATGATGCAAAGTACAATATTAGTTCGTATAGAAACTTCACCAGAAGATATACATGGTATGCACGCAGCAAAAGGAATACTTACCTCAAGAGGAGGCATGACAAGTCATGCTGCAGTAGTTGCCAGAGGGATGGGAAGACCATGTGTTTCTGGATCAAGTGAAATAGAAATTGATTATGAAAATAAATTGTTCAAAACAAATAACAAAGTAATTAAAGAGGGAGAAATAATTACAATTGATGGTTCAACAGGCAGAATAATTATTGGTGAAGTAAAAACAGTTAAACCACAAATATCAGGTGATTTCTCAAAAATAATGAGTTGGTCTGATGATTTTAGAGAATTAAAAATTAGAACTAATTCGGAAACACCATTGGATAGCAAAACTGCTAGAGAATTTGGTGCAGAAGGTATTGGTTTGTGTAGAACTGAACATATGTTTTTTGAAGAAGAAAGAATTTTATCAGTAAGAGAAATGATATTATCAAAAACATTAGAAGATCGATCTAATGCACTTAAAAAGCTATTACCACATCAAAAAAAAGATTTTATTGAAATATTTAGGATAATGAAAGGCCTACCAGTAACAGTAAGGTTACTTGACCCGCCACTACATGAATTTTTGCCAAAAAGTAGTAAAGAAATTAATGATGTTGCAGTTTCATTAAATATTTCCATTAAAGAACTTGAAGTTAGAATTTCAGAACTTCATGAACAAAATCCAATGCTAGGTCATAGAGGTTGTAGATTGGCAATTTCATTTCCCGAAATTTATGAGATGCAGTGTACTGCAATTTTTGAAGCTTTAGTGGAATGTAAAAAACAAAAAATTCAATCAACTATGCCTGAAATCATGATCCCTTTAGTATCAACAGAAGCAGAAATAAAAATTATGAAAGATTTAGTCATTAGGGTTGCAAAAAAAGTTCAAGATGAGAATAAAATTAAAATTGATTTTTTAGTTGGAACAATGATTGAATTGCCAAGAGCAGCAATAAAGGCAAAAGATATCGCTAAACACGCTGAATTTTTTAGTTTTGGAACAAATGATTTAACTCAAACTACATTTGGAATTAGCAGAGATGATAGTGGTAAATTCCTTAATGATTATATTGAGAACAAAATTTTTGATATTGATCCTTTTGTATCAATTGATGATGGTGTTGGAGATTTAATTAAAATTGCAACTGACAAAGGCAGAAAACAAAACAAAAAAATAAAACTTGGAATTTGTGGTGAGCATGGTGGAGATCCTAAAAGTATTGAATTTTGTGCAAAAACTGGATTAGATTATGTGTCTTGTTCACCTTACAGAGTCCCAATTGCAAGATTAGCGGCAGCACAAGCTCAAATAAGAAAAAATTAAATCTCTAGTTTTAAATCCAAAGCTATAATACTATGTGTTAATTCACCTACTGATAATCTGTCAACGTTTGTTGCTGCTAGATTTTTTACATTTTTTAAAGTTATTCCTCCTGAGGCTTCAGTCTCATATTTCCCTTTTGCATATTTAATAGCCATCCCTAGATTTTTTGGACTCATATTATCAAACAGAACTGTATTAAAATTAAGTCCATTAATTCTTTTAAATTGCTTCAAAGTATCTACCTCGACAGTAATTTTTCTTTTTTTTTTATTTTTAATTGCTTTTTTCACTATTTCTTCAAATTTATTTGATGAGGTTAGATGATTGTCTTTAAATAAAAATTCATCACTTAAATTAAATCTGTGATTAGTCCCACCTCCTAGTTTTACGGCATATTTTTGAATAACTCTTAGATTAGGTATCGTTTTTCTAGTGCAACAAATTTTTGTTTTCTTGCCTACCTTTTTTACAAATTTATTAGTTTTAGTTGCAATGCCAGATATATGAGAGAGAAAATTTAGAGCAACTCTTTCTCCAATTAATATATTTTTAATTTTACCTTCAATTACAGCAATTACAGATCCTTTACTAATTTTTGATCCTTCTTTTTTTTTTATTTGAAATTTAATATTTCTGTCTAATAAATTAAATGTTTGTTTAGCAAATTCTAATCCACCTATAATACCTTTTTCATTACTTATTAGTTTAGCTTTTGTAATTGAATTATTATTTAATAGATTTGTTGTAATATCTCCTGATGGATATAGATCCTCGTTAAGAGCTAACTTACAGGTTGATCGGATAAAATTTTTACTTAATTGAATTTTTGGCACAAAATTTATCTGCCGATTTCAGCCATTCTCTCCACTGATTTTCTAGCTCTCTCAATTGTTTCGTGGTCTATTATTAATTCGTTTGTTTCGTTTTCTAAACAATCAAGTATTTTAGGCAGTGTAATTCTTTTCATGTGAGGACATAAGTTACAAGGTCTAATAAATTCTACATTAGGATTGTCAATTTGAACATTATCACTCATTGAGCATTCTGTAACCATCATAACTTTTTCAGGTTGATTATCTTTTACATATTTAATCATTCCACTTGTTGAGCCAGCAAAATCACTTGCTTCAATTACATCAGGAGGACATTCAGGATGAGCAATAATTTTAATTCCAGGATTGTTTTTTCTTATTTCATTAATCTCTTCATCATTAAATTGTTCATGAACTTCGCAAGTCCCCTTCCATGAAATTATTTCTACATCAGTCTGAGAAGCAACATATTTTGCTAAATAATCGTCTGGTAAGAAAATTACCTTTTTTACACCTAAAGAATTTACAATTTTAACAGCATTTGCTGATGTGCAACAAACATCAGTTTCAGCCTTAACATCTGCAGAAGTGTTAACGTATGAAACAACTGGAACACCAGGATATTGTTTTTTTAAGTTTCTTACATCTTTGCCAGTTATAGATGCGGATAAAGAGCAACCAGCTTTCATATCTGGAAGTAAAACTTTTTTATCTGGACTCATTAATTTGGCAGTCTCCGCCATAAAATGTACACCGCACATAACAATTATATCAGCCTCAGTTTTTGCAGCTTCAATTGCTAAGGCTAATGAGTCTGCTGAAAAATCAGAGATACCATGATAAATTTCAGGAGTTTGATAATTGTGTGCAAGAATCACAGCGTTCTTTTCTTTTTTAAGTTTATTTATTTTATATATATAAGGAGCATGTGTTGCCCATTCTATCTCAGGAATAGTTTTTGATACCTTCTGATAGATAGGATCTGTTGCTATTTTAACTTGGGTTGTGAATTCCATAACAAAACTTATCAACTTGAATTAGCATTGTCATTAATTTAATCTGACGCACAGTAACATGCGGTCATGCTGAAATTGGTAGACAGGCACGGTTGAGGGCCGTGTGGGCTCAGCCCATGAGAGTTCAAATCTCTCTGGCCGCACCAAAAACAAATATATATTGAAAAAGTTTGACATTTTTAAATTTCATTTTTGTATTTAGTCAATTTTCTCAATTATTACTAGATTAGTCGAGCCTGAAATGGCTTTACTATTAAGAGAGACATGTTTTACGTTATTTTTATTATTTTCAAAATAATTGTAGAAAAGTTTTTGCTCATTAATTCTAATATCCTCGATAATGTAAATACCTCCCTTTTTAAGGTTATAAAAAGAATTCTCAAAAAAATTAATATTTGCGTCAAAGAAATGCAGGCCATCATCAATTATAATATCAAATTTCTTATTTATTTTTCCCCACATTGATTTTATCAAATCAGAATTTCTTTGATCAACATAAAATGTTTGTATTCTTTCCTCTTCAAACAAAATTTCTCTATCAATGTCTCCCCCATATATGTTAGCTTCAGGAAAAAAATCTCTCCACATTCTTAAGGAAGCACCTGGCTTTCCATGGACGCCCATATTACTCTCTATATTTAAATTATTACTCCCAATACCACATTCAAATAAATCCGAAATTTTAAATCTAATATTTTTAAATTGGTCAAAGTAAAAATCTGTATAAGTATGATTAGATCCTAAAATTTTGTTTTTAAAAAAATCACCACCTTTGTCAGAACCATATTTTTCAGAAAGTTTTGTTAAATCGTTGTCTTTGATATTATAGTCTACTATATAAAAATTTATATTATTTGAAACTTTTCTAATCTTTAGTTTCCTTGAATTAAACCTTCTGAAAAAATTTAGAGTTCTTTTTATTAAATTAAATAGATACTTTTCATCAAAAATTTTGAGATTTTTAGTCAGATTATATTTAAGCATATATATTTTTTGATTATTATATGAAAAATATTGTTTTGCAAAAAATAAGAGGAAGGGGCGTTCTGTTGCCAGGTGCCCCAAACCCCGTAACTTAATTAATAAATTAATTAAGCTGCAAGTGCGTAACTTTCGTTAGCATTTATAAATTAGTCCATTACGGCGGTACTATACCGAACGAAAGAATAACTTTTAGACACCCGTCGATCCTAATTCACCCCCCTAAGTTGAAAATGGTGGAGGTGGTGGGTACTGCCCCCACGTCCGTAATGGTTATTACGAAATTCGTTTATCGTCATAGTTGGAAAACCAACATTATTAATATAAAACCAATTGAAAGAGATTCAATAATTTATTCATGAAACTTACTAAAGAACAAATAAACGATATAAAAGAACAACAGTCACAGGAAACTACAACTAAAAGAGTTACCGCACCTGAATTAGAAAAAATATTATATGAGGCAATACCAGCTTTAGACCATGGCTTTATCAGAGTAATAGATTATATGGGAGATGATAGCTCAATCGTGCAGTCCGCAAGAGTTTCATATGGAAAAGGAACTAAACAAGTTTCAACAGACAGCGGGCTAATAAAATATCTTATGCGTCATTGGCATAGTACTCCATTCGAAATGTGTGAAATCAAATATCATGTAAAATTGCCAATATTTATAGCAAGACAATGGATTAGACACCGTACAGCAAACGTTAATGAATACTCTGCAAGATATTCTATTTTAGACAAAGAATTTTATTTACCTGATCCACAAAATTTAGCAGCTCAATCAATTGCAAACAGACAAGGTAGAGGAGATGTGATTGAAGGAGAGCAAGCAAAGGAAGTTTTGGAACTTTTAAAAAATGACGCTGAAAGAACATATGATAATTATGAAACTATGCTTAATCAAAAATTTGATGGGTCTACAATTGATGAAAATAAAAAAGGATTAGCTAGAGAGTTAGCTAGAATGAACCTAACTTTAAATACTTATACACAGTGGTACTGGAAAACTGATCTTTTAAACCTAATGAATTTTTTAAGATTACGTGCTGATCATCATGCTCAATATGAAATTAGAGTTTATGCGGATATAATGTTAGATACGCTAAAGAGATGGGTTCCTATTACATACGATGCATTCATGGATTATAGAGTGGGTGGCACGGAGGTTTCTGCTAAAGGAAAAGTTATAATTCAAAAATTATTAAAAGGTGAAGATATAAATTTAGAGAAATCTGGACTTTCAAAAAGAGAGTGGAATGAACTTATGGAGGCTTTTGAAATTAAAGATAAGATTGTTTAATTTCTTCTGCAAATTTTATATAAATTTTTGTAATTTCATGATCTGGATCTTTCTCAACAATAGGAATTCCCATATCTCCAAATTTTCCAACATCAGAGTTTATTGGTATTTGTCCTAAAAATTTCTTCTCAAATTCTTGTGCAGTTCTTTCAACACCATTCTCTCCAAAAATTGCATATTTTTTTCCATCATCTCCGATAAAATGGCTCATATTATCAATTAATCCAATAATATTTACTTTTAATTTTTCAAACATTCTAATTCCTCTTTTTACATCTTGAAGTGCTATTTCCTGTGGAGTTGATACTATGATTGCACCATCCACACTTATCTCTTGTGCAAAAGTTAGTTGTGTATCACCTGTACCCGGAGGCATATCAACAATAATGAAGTCTAAATTTTTCCATCCAACTTTTTGAGTAAAGGTTTTAATAGCACTTGTTACCATCGGTCCTCTCCAGATCATTGGTGTTTGCTCGTCTGTCAGAAAACCAATAGACATACATTGAATGTCATATTTTATAATGGGCTTCAAAGTTTGCCCATCGCTATCCGGCTTTTCATTTATAGAGAATAGTTTTGGCAAAGATGGTCCATAAATATCTGCATCTAAAATTCCAACTTTACATCCAACTTTTTTTAATGCTAAAGCTAAATTTGTGGCAAAAGTAGATTTTCCTACACCGCCTTTTGCACTAGATATTGCAATTGTAAATTTAGTGCCTGGAATTGGGTTTCTTTTGAAGGTTTTTGGCTCAGTTTTTGCCCTCATTGTGTCACTAAGACCTACTTTTTTATCATTCATAAAAATACACTTACCTTGTTTTTGAATATAAAGACACTATATAGAATGTCATAATGACGATTTATAAAAATCAAAGTCCATGGGGAAGCCCTCCAGGAAGTGGCGGAGGAAGTGGAAATGGTGGTGGTTTCAGAAGAGGCCCTACACCTCCTAATTTAGATGAAGCAATCAAAAAATTGCAGGACACTATAAATAAATTTACTGGAAGCGGTACTGGCGGTAAAAAACCTATTATTTTAGGTTTGATCATACTAGTTGTAATTTGGGCATTAAGTGGTTTGTATAGAGTTTTACCTGATGAGCAAGGCGTAGTGTTAAGATTTGGAAAGTTTGTAAATACTACTCAGCCAGGATTAAATTATCATTTTCCATTCCCAATTGAGAGTGTGTTAACTCCTAAAGTTACTAAAGTAAATAGAATGGATATTGGTTTTAGATCAGAGAGAGATAGTGGATTTGGTCAAGGTGGTGGTGTTGCTGATGTTCCAGAGGAAAGCTTGATGCTAACTGGTGATGAAAATATTGTTAACATTGACTTCTCAGTATTTTGGGTAATTAAAGATGCTGGTAATTTTCTTTTTAAAATTCAAGATCCAGAGGGTACTGTAAAAGCTGCAGCAGAAACTGCTATGAGAGAAGTTATAGCTAGATCAGATATTCAACCAATTCTCACAGAAGGAAGAGCAGTTATAGAGAGAGATACACAAGATATTATTCAAGGAATACTTGATGAATATGAAAGTGGTGTACTAATTACACAAGTTCAAACTCAAAAAGCTGACCCACCAGATCAGGTTATTGATGCTTTTAGAGATGTTCAAGCTGCAAGAGCAGATATGGAGAGATCAAAAAATGAAGCAGAAGCGTATGCAAATGATGTGATACCAAGAGCCCGAGGAGAAGCTGCAAAAATTCTACAAGCAGCGGAAGCTTATAAAAAAGAAGTTGTTGCAAAAGCAGAGGGTGAAGCAAGTAGATTTTTATCAATTTATACAGAGTACGCTAAAGCAAAGGAAGTTACTCAGGAAAGAATGTACTTAGAGACAATGGAGCAAGTGCTTGCTGATATTAATAAAATTATAATAGATAAAGATTCAGGATCTGGTGTAGTTCCTTATCTACCGTTACAAGAATTAAAATCAGGGACAAATTAATGAAAGCTGGAAAATTTATATTACCGATAATTATCTTAATAGGGGCGACTTTATTCTTTTCAATATTTATTGTTAAAGAGGTTAATCAAGCTATTGTTCTTCAGTTTGGTGATCCTAAGAGAATTATTTTAAAGCCAGGATTAAATTTCAAGATTCCATTCATTCAAAATGTAGTATTTTTAGATAAAAGAGTTTTAAATTTAGATACACCGCCTGAAGAGGTTATTGCATCTGATCAAAAACGTTTGATAGTTGATGCTTTTGCTAGATTTCAAATTATTGATCCACTTAAATTCTATATTTCAGTTGGAAATGAGAGAGTTGCAAGATCAAGATTAGCAACGATCATAAATTCAAGAATAAGAAATGTACTAGGTCAACAAAAATTACAAACATTGCTATCTGAAGACAGATCTAAACAAATGGCTCTTATTCAACAAGGTGTAAATAATGAAGCGGAAAACTTTGGTATAAAGATAGTTGATGTAAGAATTAAAAGAGCGGATTTGCCTCAAGCAAATAGTGATGCAATTTTTAGAAGAATGCAGACTGAAAGAGAAAGAGAAGCTAAAGAATTCAGAGCAAAAGGTGCAGAGATGGCAGTCACTATCACTTCAACTGCAGATAAAGAAGTTACTGTTATTTTAGCAGAAGCAGAAAAAAAATCTGAAATTATGAAAGGTGAAGGTGATGGTCAAAAAAATAAAATTTTTGCTGATGCATTTGGACAAGACGCTGAATTTTTTGGATTTTATAGAGCAATGCAAGCATACCAAAAAGCTTTAATTGGTGGAGAAACATCAATGATTTTATCACCAGATAGCGAATTTTTTAAATTTTTTGGAAATAAACAAAAATAAACAAATTTTTAACGAAGATGAAAGAATTGATCATAGCTTTTGGTCTTTTCTTATTCATTGAAGGTGTATTATATGCCTTATTTCCATCAAAAATGAAAAATATGTTAAAAAAACTTGATGCTGTAGCTGATAAACAACTGAGAGCAGGTGGGTTAGTATTTGCAATTATAGGATTTATAATTATTTGGTATTCAAAGTCATGAAAAATATGTACAAAATTTTATCAATATTAATAGTTTCAATAAGTTATTTTTCAAATTCCAAAGCTCAGGAAATTCCATCATCATTTGCAGATTTAGCAGAAAGATTAATGCCATCAGTTGTAAATATTTCAACTACCACTACTGTTACGACTAGATCAAATCCTTTGCCATTTGAATTTCCACCAGGTTCACCATTCGAAGATATGTTTGGTTCTCCTCAACAAAGACAAACAAGTGCATTAGGATCAGGCTTTATAATTAACGAAGATGGAATTGTAATAACAAATAATCATGTTATTCAAGGAGCATCAGATATATTTGTCAGAGTAAACGGAGATCAAGATTATAAAGCTGAGGTTCTTGGTGCTGATGCAGGTATGGATATCGCAGTATTAAAAATAGATTCTGACGAAAAATTTAAGCCAGTAAAATTTGGCAACTCAGATAAAGCCAGAATTGGAGATTGGGTTATTGCAATAGGTAATCCATTTGGTCTTGGAGGCACAGTAACAGCAGGAATAATTTCTGCTAGAAATAGAAGCATAGGACTTTCAAGATATGAAGATTATATTCAAACTGATGCTTCAATAAATCAAGGAAATTCAGGTGGACCGTTATTTAATATGAATGGAGATGTTATTGGAATAAATACAGCTATACTTGGACAGTCTGGATCAATTGGAATAGGATTTGCTATCCCATCTAATAGTGCTCAAAAAGTTATTGATCAATTAATAGAATTTGGAGAAACAAAAAGAGGATGGCTTGGTGTTAGAATTCAAATAGTAGATCAAGGAATAGCAGATGCAGAAAAGCTAGATAAACCTAGAGGTGCTCTGGTTGCTAGTGTTGCTGATAATAGTCCATCAGATAAAGGAGGAATTAAACCTGGTGATATAATTTTAGAGTTTGATGGAAAACCAATTAATGAAATGAAAGAATTACCTAAAATTGTTGCTGAAACGGATGTTGGAAAAAAAGTAATTGTTAAAGTTTGGAGAAATAAAAGAGAAATTATAAAAGAAATAGTTCTTGGAAGATTAGAAACATCCGAGGACTTTAAAGCACAAAAACCTGTAATTGAAAAACCAAAGGTGAGGAGAATTGAAGGTTTAAAAATCGATGTTCGTTTATTAAGTAAAGATGATATTGAGGCTAGAAACCTTCCAAAAGGAACAAGCGGAGTGATCATCACTAAAATAGATAATGATAGCCCCATAAACTATTTACAAATTAATAATGTTATTGTTGAAGCAAATAGAAAAAAAATTAATACAATAGGTGATCTTGATAATGTGGTAAAATTGAAATTAAGAAGTGATGAAAATAACTTACTGATTGCAATATATAATAACCAAAATCAAAGAACATATGTTGGTGTTAAATTAAAATAACCAAATGGACCTTAAGTCCAAAATAATATTAATTTCAGGTCCTACAGCATCAGGCAAATCTAAACTTGCATTAAAAATTGCAAAAAAAATAAATGGGGAAATTATAAATGCAGATAGTATGCAGGTTTATAAAGAATTGAAGATATTGACTGCTCGACCTTTAGAAATTGATTTAAAAAAAATAGAACATCATTTATATGGTTTTAGAACTGTTAAAAAAGATTTTTCATCTGGCGAATGGTTAAAATTAGCAAAAAAAAATATAAAAAAAATTAGAGATAAAAATAAAATACCAGTTTTAGTTGGTGGGACTGGTCTTTATTTCAAAGCACTGACTGATGGCATGGTTAAAATTCCAAAAATACCAATTTCTTTTCGTAATAAAATAAGACGAATGCAAATTAGTTTAGGTCAAAAAAAATTTTATTCAAAACTTTTAAAAAATGATTCATTAGTAAAAAATAGGATTGATCCTACTGATCCTCAAAGATCTATCAGAGCTTATGAAGTTATTTCATTTACAAAGAAATCAATTTTTGAATGGTATAAGAAAACAAAACCATCTTTTCGAAATGATCAATTTATTAAAATTTATATTGATTATCCTAGAGATGAACTAATCAGTAAAATTTCTAAAAGAGTAGATCAAATGATCAAAAATGGAGCTATTCAAGAAGTTAAGGATTTTTTAAAGCTTAATTTGAAGAGTGATAGTAACATCTTCAAAGTTATAGGAATAAGAGAGATAAAAGAATTTATTGATAAAAAAACTTCTATGCATGATTTAAAACTAAATATTGTTATAAAAACCAGACAATACGCTAAAAGACAGAGAACTTGGTCTAGAGGTCAAATGAGAGATTGGCAAAAATTTGATGCTGAGGCCCTTTCAAAATTTATAAAAAAATTATAAAAATCCCTACAATAACTTGACCAATCAGTACAACTTCAGCTAGATTGACTGAATGCCAAAATTTTATTCAGGAGCTGAGATAGTATTCAAATGTTTGGAAGATCAAAATGTTAGTCACATATTTGGTTATCCGGGAGGAGCAGTCCTTCCAATATATGATGAATTAAAAAATTTTAACTCAATAAAACATATTTTAGTAAGACATGAACAGGGTGCAGGGCACGCCGCAGAGGGCTATGCAAGATCAACTGGAAAACCAGGTGTATTGTTAGTAACTTCAGGTCCTGGAGCGACCAATGCTGTTACTGCGTTAACAGACGCTTACATGGACTCTGTCCCATTAGTTTGCATCACAGGACAAGTTCCAACACATTTAATTGGTACCGATGCATTTCAAGAATGCGATACAACCGGAATTACTAGACCTTGTACTAAACATAACTGGTTAGTCAAAGATGTTAATGACTTAGCTGAAATAATGCATAAAGCTTTTGAGGTGGCAACAACAGGCAGACCAGGACCTGTTTTAGTTGATATTCCAAAAGATATACAATTTCAAAAAGCTCAATATAAAAATTATAGAAAATTAAAAAAATTAAATGGAAAGTCTCATAACAACTACTCACAAAAAAATATTGATGAATTAATTAGTTTAATTAGTAAAGCAAAGAAACCAATTTTTTATACTGGGGGAGGAGTAATTAATTCAGGCACAAAGGCAAGCGAGCTTTTAAGAGAACTTGTTTATGCAACAGGTTTTCCAATAACTTCAACTTTGCAAGGTCTTGGTTGTTTTCCTGCTGATGATAATCAATTCTTAGGAATGTTAGGTATGCATGGAACCTACGAAGCAAACAACGCCATGTATTCATGTGACTTAATGATAAATGTTGGTGCTAGGTTTGATGATAGAATTACCGGTAAGATTGATGAGTTCTCACCTAAGTCTAAAAAAGTTCATATTGATATAGATCCATCCTCAATAAATAAAAATGTAAAAGTAGATTTAGCAATTGTTGGAGATATTAAGTCGGTTCTAACATCAACGCTAAAAACTTTAAAAAAATCTAAAAATAATTTTTCTAAATCAAACAAACATCAAATATCAAATTGGTGGGAACAAATTCAGAAATGGAGATCTAAAAGATCATTAGACTACATTGGTAGTGAAGAAACTATTAAACCTCAATATGCGATTGAAAGATTATATGAACTGACTAAAGATAAAGATACATATATAACAACTGAAGTAGGCCAACATCAAATGTGGGCTGCTCAACACTACAAGTTCAATAAACCAAATAGATGGATGACTTCTGGAGGTCTTGGTACGATGGGATATGGATTGCCAGCAGCAGTTGGAGTCCAAATTGCTCATCCTAAGAAATTAGTAATTGATATTGCTGGTGAGGCGTCTGTTTTGATGACTATGCAGGAAATGTCAACTGCAGTTCAGTACAATTTGCCTATAAAAATATTTATTTTGAATAATGAGTATATGGGAATGGTGAGACAATGGCAGGAATTACTACATGATAAAAATTATTCAGAAAGTTACACAGCTGCATTACCAGATTTTGTTAAAATGGCAGAAGCTTATGGTTGTGTAGGCATAAGAGCAAAAACACCTGAAGAATTAGATGATAAGATTATTGAAATGTTAAATACAGATCGACCAGTAATATTTGATTGCCTTGTAGATAAACAAGAAAACTGTTTTCCAATGATACCTTCTGGAAAACCTCATAATCAAATGTTACTTGGTCCTAAAGATCAAAAAGAAAAAAAGATTACTGGAAAGGGTAGAACACTGGTTTAATGGCTAACTCAAAATCAGCATATAGTTTTGCAGGAAAAAAACAGAAGCCTGATACTCATATTATAGTTGTATGGGTAGATAATGAGGCTGGAGTTTTAGCTCGTGTAGTTGGTTTATTTTCTGGAAGAGGCTACAATATCGAGTCCCTTGCAGTAGCTGAGGTCGATCAGAAGCAAAATATTTCAAGAATAACAATTGTAACTACCGGTACACCACAAGTAGTAGATCAGATTAAACTCCAATTAAAAAAATTAGTTCCAGTTCATAAAGTAGCGGATTTTAAGAGAGAAGATAAAAATGTTATTTTTAAAGAAATGGCATTGTTTAAGTTTGTTGCAAACAATGGTAAATTAAATAAAGCTTTTGAAGCTTGTAAAAAATTTAATCCAGTAATATTAGATAAAACAAATAAATCAAATGTTATACAAATTACAGCTTTGAGAAGAGAAATAGATACTATGTCAAAAAATTTAAAAAAATTTGGTTTAGTGAGTGTTTCAAGAACAGGCGCAGTCGCTATGACAAGAGGATCAGAAATATTTAAATAAATTAAAAATTAAAGGAGAGAAATTATGAAAATGTTTTATGAAAAAGATACTAATGTAGATTTAATAAAAGATAAGAAAGTAGCAATTTTTGGCTATGGAAGCCAAGGACATGCGCATGCACTTAATCTAAGAGATAGTGGTGTTAAAGAAGTTGTGGTAGCTTTAAGAGAAGGTTCATCAAGTATTGAAAAAGCTGAGTCAAAAGGTTTAAAAGTTATGAATTTATCTGATGCTGCAGAATGGGCAGATGTTGTTATGATCTTAACGCCAGACGAATTACAAGCATCAATATATAAAAACCATATAGAGCAACGTGTAAAAGAAGGAACATCAATCGCGTTCGCTCATGGTTTAAATGTTCACTATGATCTTATAAAAGCTAGAAAAGATTTAGATGTATTTATGGTTGCACCAAAGGGACCTGGGCATTTAGTAAGAAGTGAATATGAAAAAGGTGGTGGAGTTCCTTGTTTATTTGCTGTTCACCAAGATGGTTCTGGTAAAGCAAGAGATTTGGCAATGTCATATGCATCAGCTGTTGGTGGTGGTAGATCTGGAATAATTGAAACTACATTTAAAGATGAAGTAGAAACAGATCTATTTGGAGAACAAACAGTATTATGTGGTGGGCTTGTTGAACTAATTAAAAATGGATATGAAACTTTAGTCGAAGCTGGATATGAACCAGAAATGGCTTATTTTGAAACTGTTCACGAAGTGAAACTGATTGTAGATTTAATATATGAAGGTGGAATTGCTAATATGAATTATTCAATTTCAAATACCGCAGAGTATGGTGAGTATCAGTCAGGTCCAAGAATAATTAAAAAAGATGAAACCAAGCAAAGAATGAAAGAAGTTTTAGCAGAAATTCAATCTGGTAAATTTACAAAAGAATGGATGGAAGAATGCAAAAATGGTCAAAAAAACTTTCTTGCAACTAGAGCTAAATTAGCAGAACACTCTGTTGAAAAAGTAGGTGCTGAACTTCGGGCTATGATGCCTTGGATTTCAAAAAAGAAACTTGTTGATAGCGATAAGAAGTAGATAAATTATTGTTTTATTTGGCCTAAAATAGCCATTTTATTTTGCAATCTGAGCGTGAGCATGTATGATACTTATGCTTAAATTAATTAAATGACTGATAATAACAGAGTATATATTTTTGATACTACAATGCGTGATGGAGAGCAGTCTCCTGGCGCATCAATGAGTTTGGAAGAAAAAATCCAAATAGCTAGAGTATTTGACGAACTTGGAATAGATATTATTGAAGCTGGATTTCCAATTGCATCCCCAGGAGATTTTGAAGCTGTAACTGAAGTCAGTAAAATATTAAAAAAATCAATACCTGCAGGTTTAGCAAGACATTCAAAAAAAGATATTGATAGATGCTTTGAGGCTCTTAAACATGCTCCAAGATTTAGAATTC
>CACKZF010000007.1 GCA_902604565.1 uncultured Pelagibacteraceae bacterium | reverse complement strand
CTGAAGGTAAGCCTGTAGTAAATGGTTGGTTGCAAATACCAAGCACTGTATCAGCTGAAGTTATGGCGCATCAAGGTTGGGATTCTCTAACTGTAGATATGCAGCATGGACTTGTAGATTACACAAATGCACTTCCAATGCTTCAAACTATTTCATCAACTGAAGTAACTCCTCTTGCTAGAGTAAATTGGAATGAACCAGGTCAAATAATGAAAATTTTAGACGCCGGTTGTTATGGAATTATATGTCCTATGGTAAGTAATAAAGAAGAAGCAGAGAAATTTGTACAAGCCTGCATGTACCCTCCAAGAGGATATAGAAGTTTTGGTCCTGTTAGAGGATTGATTTATGGTGGAGCTGATTATGCCGACCATGCAAATGACGAAATTTTAAAATTAGCTATGATTGAAACCAAAGAATCATTAGATAAATTAGATGAGATTATGTCTACAGATGGTGTAGATGGAATATATATTGGCCCAGCTGACTTAAGTTTAGCAATTGGAGAAAAGCCTGGATTTGATAGACCAGAAGATACAAAGGCATATTCTGAAATTCTTAGAATTTTAGAGCATGCCAAAAAAAATAATATTTTTGCAGGAATTCATAATGGAACGCCAGAGTACGCACAAAAAATGATCGACAAAGGATTTAACTTTGTAACTATTGGTGCAGATCAAAGAGCAATGAGTGCTGGGGCTAAGGCAATTGTTGAAAAAATGAAAGGCTCAATAAGTAAAAAAGAATCTGAAACATATTAATCAAGCTTATCAAGAAAAGACTCGAACTCTTTTTTATTTAAATTTGAAGATTGTTTTTTTCCTGGAAATTTTCCTGCCATTGAATCTTTTTTGAATGCCTTAAGAGCTCGAACTCTCTCAATTTTAATTTCATTTTTTAATTTTAATAAATTTCCATAAGCTTTTGAATGTCTTGGAGGATTTAAATTATCTCCACATATATCTTCCATGAACAGATACATTACGTCTGCTTTCTTTCCTGAACCTAAAGATACTGTAACTATATTTGTTCTTTTAGAGATTTCTCCCATTACATTTTCTGGGATAACCTCACATTCAGCAGAAAAAGCTCCCGCATCCTCTAATCTTTTAAATTTTAAAAAAAGGTCATGTGCCTCTTCGCAATTTTTTCCTACTGCTCTTAAACCACCAATCCATGTGGATTTTCTTGGAACTAAACCAAGATGTCCCATAACTGGAACATCCTCATTAGCCAACATCTCTATGATCTTCATACTTCTAGGTGTCATTACTGCATCAGCTCCATTTTCTAGGGCTTCAAACGCTCCTCTCATTATATCTTCTGAAGTAACAAACTTATTTAATACAAGCGCAGCAGTTAAAAATAGGCTCTTTGATCCCTCTCTCACCTGTTTTACATTAAAAGAATTGCAGATTATCATGTCAAATCCAGCCTTCTCTGCGGCCTCAGCTTCATCTATTGTATTAGCTGTAACTTGAGTAAATTTTTTTTTTCCTTTTGCTTTTTTAAGATCATCAACTGTAAGAGTTCTGTTAGCAGGTTGAGCGGCCCAAGTATAAATCTTTTTCATTTAATATTTTTTAATTCTTTATAGATATTATTCACTCTATGTACTTCTTGTGCAATATTAAAATATCCTTCATATTCAATATCATCTGGAGTTACATCAAAATGATAATGTCCAGCATCATTCTTTTGCTCATATGAGTGAAAATGAGTATGCTCACCGGACTCTCTTAAATTTAATTCTCCCCCCGTTGGATCACCAGTCCATAAAACAGTATAACATTGTAATTTTGGTCCAACAGGCTCGTAAAATTGTAGAAAATCTTTTGTGCATTTCATCAATTGTGGATCATAATATTCATGTTTTATATCCTTATAATCTGGTTGTACGTGTGATCTTATTTTTCCATTCAAAACTCTAAATACACCAGCAAGAGCAATATGATCTTTATTCCCAATTTTAAGATTTTCTGAAAGTACTGTTCTTATTGATTGAGGTAATGAACCTTGTTTTCCAATTCTTTTTTTTATCTTTAAATATATAACTTTTCCTTTAACACCATCTGAATAATAAACATTACCTAGCCCACCATGTTTGCTTGCGGTATAGTCCTCTACTATACATTCTTTATCTTTTCCTACCCTAGCAATTAAAGATTTATTTTCTTTTGTTATAAAGTTTTCATTTATAACCAATTCTCCACAGTGTCCATCCAGGCAAGACATTGCTCCAGATCCTGCGCCAAGTGCGTACGATCTTTCTGATCCAATCATTTTAGAGATTTCTGAATAATCAAATTCAGTTCCAAGATATTTAGGATCATGCATGTAAGGCTCTCCTCCTACATCGATTATCCTTTGGTTACCACTCATGCCTTCAGACGGACAATCCCAGTTTCTTAAATTTGGACAATCAATTACTTCTGCTTTTACACTGTCATAATTCTTTGACAGACCTTTTTCTAACGCGTTTGATATTTCTTCTAACTTAAATTTTTTGAAAATTCCTTTTTCTATTTTTAAATCCATATATAAATTAGTTACATAATATATTGCATAATTTTTTTACATAAATATATTTCGATTTTAAAAATGAATAATAAAGATTTAAAAGTTGCAGTTCTTGGTGCAGGGGCAATGGGTTGTCTATTTGGAGGCTTACTGGCAGAAAAAGGTCTAAATGTAACGCTCATTGACGTTTGGAAAGAGCATGTTGATGAAATAAATAAAAATGGTCTAAAAATGGATGGTCATGGTGGTGATAGATTTATAAAAGTACCAGCAACATCAGATCCCTCTACAATTGGAAAAGTTGATGCTGTGATAGTCATGTGTAAAGCAACAGCTTTAGAACCTGCTTTAAAAAGTATTAAAAATATTATTAGCGATAAAACAGTTTTTATGTCTTTTCAAAATGGAATTGGACATGAAGCTATAATTAAAAGTATTGTTGGCGATGAAAAAGTAATCGGGGGAACAACAACTCAAGCATCAAATATCTTAGGTCCTGGTCATATTATGAATCATGCTGCTCTACCCTCTTGGATTGGAGAATATGATGGTGGGATTTCAGATAGAATAACCGAAATTGCAGACACATTTACTGCTCATAATTTAGAAATGATTGCAGCTGAGGATGTAAAAAAAAGAAAATGGATGAAACTTTTTGCTTTAACCGCAATAGGACCACTTTCAGCTATTTTTGATCTACATCATACCGATCTTTACATAAATAATAATGCTAACGACGTTTCTAGAAGTTTAGGAAAAGAGATAATATTAGAAACAAGAGACGTTGCTTTAGCAGATGGTGTTAATGTTTCTGAAAATGAATGTTTATTTATGTTTAATAAAATTGTTGACTCAAAACAAACAAATAAGTCTTCAATGGCTTTTGATGTACTTTATAAAAGAAAAACTGAAATTGATTTCATAAGTGGCGCCGTATCTAAAATAGGAAAAAAACATGGAATAGCCACACCATTAAATGACCTTATGTACAAAATGATTAAAGTAAAAGAGGGCATGTACAGCTAAATGCTGAAAATTAATAAACTAAAGAAAATTAAATCAAATTTCCCGGTCATTGTTGGAGAACAAATAATCAGTAAAAAAGTCTGCAATTATTTAATTAAAGAAATAAGTAATTCAAAAAGTTTTGATGACATGATTATGGGCGGCAGAAGCAGGATTAACAAAGGATCAAAAAATTTCAACAAATATATCTCAAGTTCTAAAATCTCAAAAAAACTTTTTGCTACTTTCAATACACATTCGTTTTATAAGAAAATTGATAAAAAATTTAAAGCAGAGTTTAAGGCAAATACTTGGGAAAGTTTATTTAAACCAAAAATATTTAATAAAAAAAAATATACACTTAAAAGAAAAGTAAATTCCAAAGAGCTTAAAAAACTATTAGGTAATAATTACAAAAACCCAAATTTAAATTTAGATATTGATTTCTCAGTATCTAAAGGAGGATATAAATTGAGACCTCATAGAGATGATGTGAATAGGATATATAATTTTTTGATCTATTTAACCGATATACCAAAAAAAAATGGAGGATCACTTACTTTATATAAGAAAAAAGCAAACAAAAACATTAGAAAAAACTTTAGAAGGTTTCCTAAGATTAATGAACTTGATAAATTAAAAGAATTTATACCAAAACAGGGAAGTGTAATTTTCTTTAAATCTACTCCTAATTCTTATCACGGAGTAAAAAGATTTAAGGAAAAAAACTGTCAAAAAAGATTTTTTATTTATGGAAGTTATGCTCTTAATAAACCAGTAATATGGAAATATAAAAATTCTGAATATCATCCACATATTGTTGCGACGAAAAAAAGAATGCTTACATCTTTTCATGACTCAAATTATTTGCTAAAAAATTAGTAATTATGCAAATTAAGACTAAATTAAAGAGTATTTTAGATAGGGATGGCTTCTTAAGAGTAAGAAATGTTCTTAACTTCAATAAAGATCTAAAACCAATTTTAAATGACATGGAATATGTAATGGACAATTTAGTTCATAAATTTGCTCCTGAGAACATGAAAGAAAAAATATTTAAATATAACTTTAGGAAAAAATATACTTACATTTCAAAACTAAATATTTATGATCTTGATCAATATTTTAACACCAGACTTCCAAGAGATCATGTGAAGAGAGATAGTGATTATTTTGCATCTCAATCTTTATGGAATTTAATAAATCACAGAAATATCTTGGATGTGGTTGAAAAATTATTAGGGCCAGAGATACTTTCAAATCCAGTTCAAAATACCAGAATTAAACAACCTGAAAATAAATTACCTAAACATTCTGTTCACGATGGTCTCTCAGGCAGAACACCATGGCATCAGGATGCAGCAGTATTATCATCTTTGGGACAAAGATTAACAGATATGGTTACTGTTTGGATTCCATTTACTAAAACTACAAAAAAAAATGGATGTATGATTACAGTAAAAGAAATTAATAAATTGGGACTATTGAATCATATATCGGGATATAGAGGTCAGGTCGAAATAAAAGATAGTAAACTACTTGATAATTACAAACCAGTTTTTCTAGAAGCTAATGTTGGCGATATTATTATTTTACACAAACATTCTATTCATTGTTCATTGCCTAATAGATCTAATGATTTTAGAATTAGCGCTGATTTAAGATACAATAGAGCTGGAACCCCATCTGGTAGGAAACCTTTACCCAATTTTTATGTAAGAAGTAAAAATAAAAAAAATATTACCATCCACAATTATAAGCAATGGATTGCTTTATGGGAAAAGGCAAAGAATAAATGTATTCCAAGAAAGTATGCATTTAAATATCCACTTCCAACATTTAAAAATAGTAAAAGAGATCTTGCTAGACTAGTATAATTTCTTTTTTAAATTATGAAAAAAATTCTCATTGTCCAACCTATTCATGAAAAAGGTATGGAATTATTAAAAAGTAATAGTAACTATAGTTACGAGGTTGTTGAAGATTTAAGTGTTGAAAATGTAAAACAAAAAATTGTTGATGCAGACGCAGTTTCTTTAAGAACTTCAATATTGCCTGCTGAGGCAATTGAAAATGCAAAAAACCTTAAAATAATTTCAAGACATGGAGTTGGTTACGATAATATTGATTTAAATAGCTGTAAAAAAGGAAATATCGATGTAGCAATAACTGCAACAGCAAATGCTGTAGCAGTTGCAGAACATGTTCTTTTTATGCTTTTAAGTATCTCAAAAAGAAAAAATATGTATGACCATTCAGTCAAAAGTGGAAAATTTACTGAACGAAATAAATTACCAAAAACTATAGAGATTTGGGATAAAAACATTCTTATTGCTGGATTTGGAAGAATAGGAAAAGCGTTGATCAAAAGATGTTTAGGATTTGAAATGAACGTTTTTGTTTACGATCCATTTGTAGATACAGAAACAATAAGCAAAATGGGTGGTAAAAAAGTTGAAGATTTGTCAGCGGCTATTAAAGATATGGATGCTGTCTCACTCCATATACCTTTAACTGATCAAACTAAAAATATTATAAATTATGAACTTCTAAAAACAATGAAAAAAAACTGCATCATCATAAATGCTGCAAGGGGCGGTATTATAAATGAAAAAGATTTAGATAGGGCTTTGAATGAAAATTTGATTTTTGGAGCAGGAATTGATGTATTTGAGGTAGAACCTCCAGAGGCTGATAATCCTCTATTAAAAAATGATAAAGTTTTCTTAAGTCCTCATGCTGCAGCATTCACTGAGGAATGCATGACAAGAATGGCAAAAGAAACTATTCAAAATATTTTTGATTTTTTCGATGGTAAACTTGAAGATAGTAAAAAAGTAAAATTATAGATTATTAATCTCTAAATTTGATTTCTTTAAAGTGTCTGTAATATATTTGTAACCCTTAATAGCATATTCAAGTGGATTAGCTTTTTTAGGATCTTGTTCAGCCTCCACAACAAGCCAACCATGATAATTATTTTTTTTTAAAATATCAAACAAAGGTTTATAGTCGATACACCCATCACCAGGTACGGTAAAGGCGCCTTCTAAAAAAGCATCCCTAAAACTCAAATCTTCAGAAAGAGCTTTTTTTAATACTTCTTCTCTAATATCTTTGCAGTGTATGTGGATTACTCTTTCCTTAAATTTATTAATTAAATTAATTGAATTTCCCTGAGCAAATAACATATGGCCAGTATCTAAAGTTAATTTTACACTATCATCTGTATTTTCTAGCAATCTAATAGTTTCTTCTTCTGTTTCAATAACTGTTCCCATATGATGGTGGTAAGCTAAAGGCATACCCTCGTCTTCAAGATATTTTGCAAGTTCAGATATTTTTGTGCAATAATCTTTCCATTCTTGATCCGTCATCTTAGGTCTATTGGAAAGTTTTTTTGTTGGATCGCCCTGTATAGAACCAAAAACTTCAGCAAAAACGATACATGGAGCTTCACAATCTTTAAATAATTTAAGTTGGTCTTGAATTAAATTTTTTTCTTGTTCAACAGAATTTTTTCTAAGATTTCCGCTATACCAACCAGAGCATAATTTTAAGTTATACTTATCTAATTTCGGCAATAATTCTTTGGATGTTTTTGGGAATTTACCACCTGACTCAATCCCAACAAATCCAGCCTGGCTTGCTTCTGACAAACATTGTTCTAAAGGAGTATCTCCACCTAATTCAGGCATGTCATCATTACTCCAAGCGATTGGTGCTATACCTAATTTTACTGACATAAATTTTTTATTTGTTAAGATATATTTAATCATGAGATTAATTAAAGGAAAAAAAATTCAGCTCGGCGTAGTTGGAGGTGGTCCAAAATCTTGGATTGGTCATGTTCATAGAATTTCATCAAGATTTGATAATCAATATGAGATAGTTGCTGGTGTTTTTTCAAGAAATTCAAAACTATCTAAAAGCTTTGGTCAAAGCCTAGGTATTTTAAAAGAGAGATGCTATTCAAATTTTAGAGAAATGGCTGAAAGAGAAGCGGCAAGAAAAGATGGTATTAATGTTGTAGCAATAATGACACCTCCTTCAAGTCACCAAATTATTGCAGCAAAATTTATTGATAAAAATATACATGTAATTTCTGATAAACCATTTGCTGGAAATCTTACTCAAGCTAAAAAATTATTTAAAAAAATAAAATCAAATAAAAAAATTAAGTATGCTTTGACACACAATTACTCTGCTTATCCTATGGTTAGAGAGGCGAAAGTATTAGTTGAAAAAGGTAAAATTGGAAAAGTTGAATACGTAAACGTTGAATACGTTCAGGATTGGTCAGATGGAGAGAGTATTTCACAAAAAAATGCAAAGAAAAAGTTTAAATGGAAAATAGATAAAAATATTGTTGGAGCTTCAGCGGTCTTAAACGAAATTGGCTCCCATGCATATCATATGGCAACTTATATATCAGGTTTAAAAGGTGAAACTATTTTTGCAGATATTAAACAAGTTTCAAATAAAGTTAAAATGGACAACAATGCTCAAGTAATGATCAATTTTAATAATGGAGCTAAAGGAATGTTTTGGACAAGTGTGATGGCTAGAGGTGGAGTTTATGGATTACGAATAAGAATTTTTGGAACGAAAGGAAGTTTGGAATGGGTTCAAAACGATCCAAACTATTTAAAACTTAATCCATCTAACGGTGCAGTAAAATTTATTGAAAGAGGTTTTTTTAATGCTGAATTGTCCAAAAAATTTTCTAGATTAAAATTTGGTCATCCTGAAGGTTATTTGGATGCATTTGCAAATATTTATCGTGAATTTGCAGATTCTTTGAAAAATAATTCAAAAAAAAGGTATTTTTACCCCAATGAAGACGAAGGACTTGAAACTGCAAAATTTATTGAAGCATGCAAAGTTTCAAACAGAAAAAAAAGATGGGTAAAAATAAAATAAAAACCGCTCTGTTTGGCCTTGGTAGAATTGGCCAGATGCATGCTAGTAATTTAATAAAAAATAGTGAATTTGAATTAAAATATGTTTTTGATTTAAATAAAAATCTATCAAACAAAATTTCAAAAAAATTTAATGCTTTTTCATTAAATAATCCAAATATTGCTTTTAAAGATAATGAAATTAAATGTATTTTTATAGCTTCTTCTACTTCTACTCATTTAAAATTTATTGAAAAGGGTGCAAAATATAAAAAAGTAGTCTTTTGTGAAAAACCACTAGATTTAAATTTAAAGAAAATTAATTTATCTCTAAAAAAAATTAAAAAATTTAATCCAAAAGTTCAAATGGGATTTAATAGAAGATACGATCCTGGACATAATTTACTTAAAAAGAATTTGTTAAAAAATAAAATAGGTAAACTAGAAAAAATTATTATAACTAGTCGAGACCCTGCTCCTCCTTCATTGTCTTATTTAAAAGGTTCTGGAGGAATTTTTAAAGACATGATGATTCATGATTTTGATTTAGCAAGATACTACTTAGGTTCAGATGATTTTAAATCAGTATTTGCCACTGGCAGTAATATATCAGATCAAAGATTTAATAAGATAAAAGACTATGAACTTGCAACTGCAGTGCTTAAGTCGAAAAAAGGAGTGCAATGTATTATAACTAATTCGAGACATTGTAGTTTTGGTTATGACCAAAGAGTTGAGCTTTTCGGAACAAAAGGAATGATGATATCAGATAATAAAAGAGATACTGAGACTAATCTCTTTTTAAAAAATTCAAGTAATAATAAATCCCCTCTACTCCATTTTTTTATAGAGAGATATGCAGAAGCTTTTAGGTTGCAACTATCTGACCTTGCAAAATTTTGCAAAAAAAATATTAAACCTAGAGGTGATTTTGAAGATGGAAGAAAGTCTATAATGTTAGCAGAAGCTGCACAAAAATCAGTTAAGTCAAAAAAATTTGAACAATTAAAAATAAATTAGAAATTTTTTATATACTTTGTATTTTTTTATCTCCTGCCTTTTTTACAAAATAAATTCCTAAGACAACAGCACATAAAGCAATTAAAATTTTAGGTGTTACTAATTCGTTTAGGAAAATAAATCCTAAAATAACACCAAAAATTGGTATTAGATAAGCGACCTGACTTTGGAAAACTAAGCCATTTTTCTTTAAAATCATAAATCTTAATAACCATGCTATTCCAGTTGGAAAAATACCAAGATAAATCAAAGATAATGTGGACTCTAGTGATGGATTTAAATTCCATGGTTGCTCAATAATTAGTGATATTGGACAAGCAATTATAGCTCCCCAAATAAGAATTGATGCAGTTACATTTTCATTTTTCTTATTACTAATTTTTAATGTTAAAATTCCTCCAATAACATAAAAAGTAGATCCCAATAGGATCATAAGAGCAGAAAATAAATTTTCATTATTTATAAGTAAATTTTCTGAAAATAAATAAACAATTCCAGAAAATCCTAAAACTATTCCAAATATTTTTATTACGTTTATTTTCTCTCCATCTGCAAAGAAGTGTGCGAGTATTGTTGCGCTTATAGGTGTTGTTGACATTAAAATTGCAGCTAAGTTACTTTGAACCTTTTGAACTCCGTATGCTATTAGGAAAAAAGGTATTACTAAATTAATGATGCCAATTGCAGCAAACCATTTCCAATCCTTGGAGAAAGCTTCAATTTTTATTTTTTTAAAATAACAAAGTAATAATAGAGGTATCATCCCAAAAAAAATTCTTAAAAAAGCTATAGTTATTGGTCCATAAGAATATGTTGCAATTTTAATATTAAAAAAAGCTGAGGCCCAAAGTAAAGCTAAAAAAGTAAGAATAAAATAATCAGTAGTGTTTGGTGGTTTCATTCAATTATATCTTCTATTGTTCCATTTGTAATTTTTTTAAGATCTTCAAAATTTATTTTAAAAATACAGTTTGGATGACCAGCAGCGGCAAACAAATCTTCAAATCTATTCAATGAACTATCAACTAATATCTGCAAGCTATTAGTATGTCCTATTGGAGAGACTCCTCCAATTGTATATCCAGTTTGTTCTTTCACATCATTTGGAGATGCCATACTTAAATCCTTACTATTAAAAAACTTTTTCAATTTGTTTAATGAACATCTTTTGTCACCAGAGACTAAACATAGAAAATAATTTTCACCATTTTTAAAAAGTAGACTTTTTACGATCGCTCCTACTTCACAGTTTAATGATTTTGCTGCATCTAGGGCTGTTCTTGCTGTATTTTCTAATTCTGTGACTGATAAAGTCTCATCATATTCTTTTAATGCTTTTTCAGCTCTTTTAACTGGTTCTTTATTTAATAAACTCATTATTGCAACTTAGGATTGATTGAAAATTCTAATTTTTTAAGGTTAATATACATGTAAAAAAAGCATAAGTGATATCTATTTAATAGGCATTATTTATCTTTTCTTAACTGATAAGAAAATTAAAAAATTATAGGAGATAATATGAGCGCTAAGGACGTACTAAAATTAATGAAGTCTAAGAATATTGAGTTTGTGGATCTTAGATTTACGGACCCAAGAGGTAAACTTCAACATTTAACAATGGATACAACAATCGTTGATGAAGGAATGTTAAACGATGGAGTATTTTTTGATGGATCTTCAATTGCAGGATGGAAAGCAATTAATGAATCTGACATGATATTAAAGCCTGATTTAAGTAGAAAAGTAATAGATCCTTATACATCTCATAATACTTTAATTTTATTTTGCGATATTTTAGATGCAGTTAAGAGAGATCCTTATGAAAGAGATCCAAGAGGAATTGCAAAAAAAGCTGAAGCTTATTTAAAGAAAACAGGTATAGGTGATACAGCTTATTTTGGTCCAGAGCCTGAGTTTTTTGTTTTTGATGACGTAAGGATTAAAAACGATATGAATGAAACAAGTTTTTCAATTGACAGTTCAGAAGGTCCATATAACTCTGGAAAATCTTATGATAATGGTAACATGGGTCATAGACCTGGGGTAAAAGGAGGATATTTTCCTGTACCACCAGTAGATAGCGCACAAGACATGAGAGGTGAATATCTTAAAGGATTAAGAGATGTTGGAATTACTGTAGAAAAACATCACCATGAAGTTGCTCCAAGTCAACATGAACTTGGAATGTTATTTGGAACTTTGGTTGATCAAGCAGACAACGTTCAACTATATAAATATGTAGTTCAAATGGTTTCTCACTCTTTTGGTAAAACTGCAACCTTTATGCCTAAGCCTGTTAAAGGTGATAATGGTTCAGGTATGCATACTCACCAATCAATTTGGAAAGGAAAAACTCCTGTTTTTTCTGGAAATAAATACGCTGGATTATCACAAACTGCTCTTTACTATATTGGTGGAGTATTAAAGCATGCAAAAGCAATTAATGCATTTGCTAATGCTACTACAAATAGTTACAAAAGATTAATACCGGGATTTGAGGCTCCTGTTTTACTTGCATACTCTGCAAGAAATAGATCGGCTTCATGTAGAATTCCAATCACATTAAGTAAAAAAGGCGCAAGATGCGAAATCAGATTCCCAGATGCATCTGGAAATCCATATTTAACATTTGCTTCTATGCTTATGGCTGGAATTGATGGAATAAAAAATAAAATTGATCCAGGTAAATCCTTCGACAAAGACCTTTACGCTTTATCAGAAAAGCAAGTTAAGAAAGTACCAACTGTTTGTGGTTCTCTGAGAGAAGCAATGGAAGCTTTGGACAAAGATAGAAGTTTCTTAACTCAAGGTAATGTATTTACTGATGATCAAATAGATGCCTATATTGAACTTAAATATGAAGAAATTCATAATTTTGAACATACGCCGCATCCTATTGAATTTGACATGTATTATAGCTGTTAAAAAGCTTTATTTTATGGGATTACCTGCAGTAATAGCAGGTATTCCCATATTAGGATTCTAATTTCATTTATTTTTGTTATGAAAACGCATGACAAAAATCATATCAACTTTAAAAAATATTATTGGTTATAATAAGCCTGAAATTAGAAAACCTAAGCGTAGAAAAAATAAAACTTATTCTATGAATAAAAGAGGCCAATATTGGTTTATTTCTTATTACCAATAATTAAACTTTAAAAGACTCTCCACAACCGCATCTTTCAGTTTCATTAGGGTTATTAAACACAAATTGAGAGGAAAATTGCTCCTTTTTATAATCCATTTCAGTTCCAAAAAGATACATTACAGCTGCTGGGTCAATAAACACTTTTACTCCCTTATCCTCAATAACCTCATCATTAGGATTAATTTCTTTTGTGTATTCCATAATATAAGACATTCCTGCGCATCCACCTGATTTTACCCCAACTCTAACACCAATAGATCCATTTTCAGCTGAAGACATAATTTCTTTTATCCTGTTTGCTGCTTGAACGCTTAATGATATTACTTGTTTCGTCATAAATTTAATTCTAGTTTAGCTGCCTCTGACATCATAGATTTATCCCATGGTGGTTCCCAAACTAAATCTAAATCTACTTTGTCAACTTCCTCTAATTGCATAATACTATCTTTAACTTCTTTAGGCAAACTTTCAGCTACTGGACAATTTGGAGTGGTAAGTGTCATTTTTACACTAATATTTTTTTTGTCTACCACAATATCATATATTAATCCAAGTTCGTAAATATTTACTGGTATTTCAGGATCATAAATTTTTTTTATTTCTTCAATTACTTTTTCTTTTAATTCCATAAAGTTACGACTCGGTTTTAGTGATTTCTTTTGAGTTATCCATTGCTGATGTAAGAGTGTGCCACGATAATGTTGCGCACTTAACTCTCATTGGATATTGTTTAACACCAGATAAACACATTAATTTAGTTTTTTCGTCTTCTTTTAAGTATTCAGATTTTAATTCTGGATTTTCTTTTATCATTCCTAAAAAATCCTCAACTATCTCTTTAGCCTCGTGTTCATTTTTGCCTTTGATTAAATCGGTCATGATTGAAGCTGATGCCATTGAAATAGCACATCCACTTCCCTCAAATGAAATATCCTCAACTATTTTTTGTCCATTTAATTTAAGATAAACATGAACATTGTCTCCACATAAAGGGTTATGACCTTTTGCATCTTTATTAAACTTATGTACTTTTCCAAGATTCCTTGGATTTTTTCCATGTTCTAAAATAATTTCTTGATAAAGCTCTTTTAAGTTCATTTTAAGTTGAATATTTTTTTACAATTATTAATAGAGTCATTTAACTTATCTAAGTCATCTTTAGTATTGTAAATTCCAACCGACGCTCTTGCACTAGCTGGTATATTTAATTTATCATGTAATATTTGACAGCAATGATGGCCTGCTCTTATTGCAACGCCATCTTCATCAAGTATTGTTGCAATATCGTGTGGGTGAACACCCTCTAAAGTAAATGATAAAACTCCACCTTTATTTTTTGGACTACCAATCAATTTAACTGAATTATTTTTTTGTAACAATTCTTGACCATATTCAACTAAATCAGCTTCGTGTTTCATGATATTCTCTATTCCAATACTCTCCATAAACTTTATTGACTGATCAAATGCAATAACTTGAGCTGTAGCCATGGTGCCAGCTTCATATTTATTCGGTAAATCTCCATAAGATATTTTATCTTTTTTGACTTCTCTAATCATTCCACCTCCGCCTTGATAGGGTGGCAGCTCCTCTAACCACTTTTTTTTACCGTATAAAACACCTAGTCCAGTTGGTCCGTACATTTTATGGCATGATATTGCGTAAAAATCACAATCTAGGTCTTGCATATCTAATTTTAGATGAGGGGCTCCCTGACAACCATCAATTACAACTATTATTCCCTTTGAGTGGGCAAGATCTGTTATTTCTTTAACAGGCAATATTGCCCCTGTAACGTTAGATAGATGAGTAATTGCAATTACTTTAGTCTTAGAAGTTATTTTTTTTTCAATATCCTCCAGAGAAATATCTCCATCTTGATTTACCTCTGCAAATTTAATTTTTATGTTCTTTGATTTTCTTAAGAAATGCCAAGGCACATAATTTGAATGATGCTCAAGCTCTGTAATTAAAATTTCATCGCCTTCGTTCAGATATTTTTGCCCTAGAGTATTAGCTACTAAATTTAAAGCTTCAGTTGCTCCTTTAGTGAAGACTATTTCATTTTTATCTTTAGCATTAATATATTTTTGAACTGAGGACCTTGTATTTTCATATAAGTTTGTTGCTGCAACTGCTAAATAATGAACACTTCTTCCAACATTTGAAAATTGTTTAGTATAAAATTCATTTATTTTTTCAGCTACAACTTTTGGTTTTTGTGATGAGTTAGCACTATCTAAATACACTAGATCATTATTTTGAATTTTTTCATCAAATATAGGAAACTCAGTTTTTATATTTTCTATTTTCATTCCTTAATTCCAATCATATTTTTAATTAAATTTTTTACTTCGGAGTCTGTGATTTTTTCAACTACATCAAGCAGAAAACCGTTTATCAAAAGTTCTCTCGATTGTTGATAATTTAATCCTCTAGACATTAAATAAAATATCGAGTCTTCATTAAGACTACCTGATGCAGATCCATGTGAACATTTCACATCATCTGCATAAATTTCCAACTCTGGTTTAGCATTAAACTCAGAGTCTTTATTTAATAATATTGCTTTACTCAGTTGATAGCCATCTGTTTTTTGTGCTTTAGAGTTAACAAATATTTTTCCTTGATAGACTGCTCTTGAACTATCTTCTAAAACACTTTTTATAAGTTGATAACTTTTTGTATTTTCAGTCAAGTGATTTATGATTGTTCTGATTTCATGATGTTTATTATTGTTTATAGAGAAAATTCCATTTACAAAAGCTGATGAATATTCTCCATTTAAGTTACAATTGATCTCATTCTTACAAAAATTTGATCCCGAAGATAAAATAAATGTTTCTGAAATACTATTTCTATCTTGATCGATATTATTAAATGAATACTTAATATTTTTATTTTCAAATTTATCTACTTTGTAATTTTTTAAAATAGAGTTTTCTTTTAAATCAAAGTTGTAAAAAATATTTAGGAAATTTTTTTCTGAAGTGTCTCTAAACAAATCAATTAATCTTAAGGAACTATTTTCATATAATTCAAAATTTAGTCTTAAATTAATATTTTTAGACCAAATTTTAGAGTTCGTAGTATGATAGATAATAAGAGGCTTTGTTAATTGATAACCCTCTTTAACTGCTATTTTAAAAGACTTGTTGGTAAAGGCACTATTTAAGTCAGATAAAGAGCTATTATTATTGAATTTATTAATAGTTTCCGACTGATCAATTATTTCTATTTGGTTTTTTTTTTCATAATCAAAATCAATTTTTTCTATTCTTCCATTAATAAATACTATTTTGTTATGCTCTAAACCATCTACGTATGCAGAAGTATCAACTTTATTTGTGGAAGTATAGTCAGTATAAAAACTTAACTCACCAATATTTTTTTTTATTATTTGGTTTATATCAGAAAATTTCCAATCCTCTTCTTTTCTGTTTGGAAAACCTTTGTTAATAAAATTATCTAAATAAAATTTTTTAATTTCAATATCTTTTTGAGATAAAGTTAAGTTTCTAATAGTGTTATCAAAATCTTTTTGTAGTTGCTCTTTCATCTAATGAAAATTTTCATACCCCTTGTTTTCTAATTCCAAAGCTAGTTCTGCACCACCAGATTTAACAATTTTTCCATCCATTAAAACATGTACAAAATCTGGTTTGATATAATCAAGTAATCTTTGGTAATGTGTAATTATTAAAAATGAATTTTTATTATCCCTTAATGTATTAACTCCATCAGCTACAATTCTTAATGCATCAATATCTAAACCTGAGTCTGTTTCATCCAATATTGACAATTTTGGAGCCAATAATGACATTTGTAAAATTTCGTTTTTCTTTTTCTCTCCACCTGAAAAACCAACATTTAGTTGCCTATTTAATTTTTCTTCATCAAATTTAAGTTCTTTAGATTTTTCCTTCACCAATTTTAAAAATTCTATAGCATCGAGCTCTTTTTCACCTCTTGCTTTTCTTACTGCATTTAATGAAGTCTTTAGGAATATATTTGTATTAACACCTGGAATTTCTAAAGGGTATTGAAAGGCAAGAAATATACCTTTATGAGCTCTTTCCTCAGTTTCAAGTTCAAATAAATCTTTTTCCTCAAAAAGTACTTCTCCTGAAACCTCATAGCCTTTTTTCCCTGACAAAATATTTGATAGTGTACTTTTACCAGATCCATTAGGACCCATAATAGCATGAACCTCTCCTGGGTTTATATTTAAAGAAAATTCCTTCAAAATTTCTTTGCTATCAATTTTTGCATTTAATTTATTTATTTTTAACATTAGCCAACACTACCCTCTAAGCTGATACCAACTAGTTTTTGAGCCTCAACAGCAAATTCCATTGGTAATTGTTGTAATACTTCTTTACAAAATCCATTAACGATTAATCCTATTGCCTCCTCAGCACTCAAGCCTCTCTGTTGACAGTAATGTAATTGATCCTCACTGATTTTTGATGTTGTTGCTTCGTGAGCAATATTTGATTCTGAATTTTTATTTTTAATATATGGTACAGTATGTGCGCCGCATTTGTTGCCCATTAGTAAAGAGTCACATTGAGTATAATTATTGGAATTTGTAGCTTTTGATGAGATATCAACTAACCCCCTGTAAGTCATATCTGAGAATCCAGCACTAATACCTTTTGATATTATTTTGCTTTTAGTATTTTTTCCTAAATGTATCATTTTAGTTCCTGTATCTGCTTTTTGATGATTATTGGTAATTGCTATAGAATAAAATTCACCAACAGAATTGTCACCTTTTAAAATACAACTTGGATATTTCCAGGTAATAGCAGAACCAGTTTCAACTTGCGTCCAAGAAATTTTTGAGTTCTTTCCTTTGCACAAACCACGCTTTGTAACAAAATTATAAATTCCACCTTTCCCATCTTTATCTCCAGGATACCAATTCTGAACTGTAGAATATTTTATTTCTGCATCATCAAGTGCAACTAATTCAACATTTGCAGCATGTAATTGATTTTCATCTCGCATTGGAGCAGTGCAACCTTCTAAATAACTTACATAACTTCCTTTATCAGCAACAATTAATGTTCTTTCAAATTGACCTGTATTAGACGCATTTATTCTAAAGTATGTTGAAAGTTCCATTGGGCATCTCACACCTTCAGGTATGTATGCAAATGAGCCATCGGTAAAAACTGCAGAGTTTAGGGTAGCAAAAAAGTGATCTGTGACTGGGATTACTGAGCCTAAATATTTTTTAACTAATTCAGGATGATTTTGTATAGCTTCTGATATTGGACAAAAAATAATACCCTGTTTTGTAAGCTCTTCTCTAAATGTAGTTGCTACTGAGACAGAATCAAAGACAGCATCAACTGCTATTCCATTAAGCCTTTTTTGCTCCTGAAGTGGAATACCTAATTTTTTATAAGTTTCCAAAAGTTTAGGGTCTAAATCATCTAAATTTTTTGGTTTATCCTTCATACTTTTGGGTGCTGAATAATAATATAAGTCTTGGTAATCTATTTTTGGGTACTTTGGTTTTTGCCAATCTGGCTCTTTTAGCTGCTTAAATCTTGCATATGCTTTTAATCTAAAATCAAGCATCCATTGAGGTTCTTTTTTAATATTAGATATAAATCTTATTACATCTTCATTTAATCCTTTAGGAGCTCTTGTATTTTCAATATCAGTTGTAAAACCGTATTTATAATCTTTAAGATTATCAATTTCTTTCTGTCTATTATCCATTTAAAGTTCTCTTACCAATTAAATCACTCAATGTTTTTTGTTGAAAAAAATTATTTATATAATCTTCTAGTTCATCCCATAAATCGTGAGTAATGCACTTTGACGACTTTCCATTGCACCCACTTTCAGAGTGCTTTTCACAACCAATTGTTTTAACTTTTTCGTCAACTGCAATAAATACATCTGAAATTTTTATCTGGGAAGCCTGTCTTGATAAAATATAACCTCCTTTATTTCCTCTGACGCTTTTAACAATTTGGTTTTTTTTTAATTTTGAAAATAATTGTTCTAAGTAAACTAGGGATATTCCCTGTCTTAGGGATATATCTCTCAATGATACTGGCTCTCTTATATTAAATTTTGCCAGATCCGCTAAAGCCATGACAGCGTATCTGCCTTTACTTGATAATTTCATATTTTCCGCAATTAGCGTGACTTATATATACCCGACTATTTTAGTCAAGATTAATCACAACTTAAAAACTTGCATTTTGTCACTCAATTTTGATAGAAAAACCTAATTTTTTTTTGAGATTAATAATCAATGGCATCAGTAGACAATAAAATTGTAGAAATATTTATCCCAGGTCCTGCTGGAAGACTGGAAGCCAAATATTACAAAAGTAAAAAAAATACATCTCCAATAGCATTAGTTTTACACCCACACCCGCAGTATGGTGGAACAATGAATAACAAAGTTGTTGTCGATATTTTTCAAACTTTTGTCGATAATGATTTTTCAGTTTGTAGAGTAAATTTTAGAGGAGTTGGTAAGAGTGATGGAGATTTTGATAATGGCCAAGGAGAACTCGCTGATGCAGCTGCAGCGTTAGATTGGTTAGAAAGAGAAAATTTTGATAACTCTCAATGTTGGATTTCGGGTTTTTCTTTTGGTTCTCTAATTGCGATGCAATTATTAATGCGAAGACCAGAAATAAATAGGTTTGTTGTAGTTTCGCCTCAGCCAAATGTTTATGATTTTTCTTTTTTATCACCATGTCCAACCTCTGGTACAATGATTTATGGAAGAAAGGATGAACTAGTTCCAATAGAACATATAAATGATCTAAATAAAAGACTTAGTGAACAAAAGGGTATAAAAGTTGAATTTGAATCTATTGCTGATGCTAACCATTTTTTTTCTAAAAATGATGTAGCTTTAGTTAAATCTTTAAATAAATATATAAAAAGAGAAACTGCATTATACTAATCAAGAATTTTTAATTATGTTTCCCCCAACTGTAGGTTCTTTACAATTAGTTGTGGATGGAAATGAATTAGGTAACCCTAAATATGATCTAATTGCAAGAAATGCAAATGCTTGTGACTCTATATAGTCACCATCTATATTTAAGTCATCAATTAGATGTAATTTATTATTAATTTTTTTTTTTAAAGAGTTAATTAAATATTTATTTTTTCTACCACCTCCACAAATAAAAATATCATTTATACCTATTTTTTTGGATAATAATTCAGATGTTATGTCTGTAATTGTGGTTGTACCATTTTCTAAAGAGAGACCTTTGGCAAAAGAAATATCAAAATCATTTGTATCAAGAGATCTTTTAGAATTGACTTTGCTATAATAGTAATTGTCTAAATATTGATCAAAAATAAATTTATCTGTTTTTCCTTTATCAGCCAAAATTCCATTTTCGTCAAAAAATTTATCAGAATTTTTTCTTATCCATTTATCTATTAGACAATTTCCAGGTCCTATGTCTCTACTAGTAATTTTAAAATCTTTCTCAATTTCGGTAATATTGGCAATTCCACCAATATTTAATATTGAAATTGGAATTTTAACTTTATTTTCATTAAACAATGATTTTATTAGTGCTAGATGATAAATAGGAGATAAGGGTGCACCCTCACCTCCATTTTTAATATCGTTTTGTCTAAAGTTATAAACTACATCTTTATTTGTTATTTTTGATAAATTAGCACCAAGTCCAATTTGTTTTGAAATTTTTTCCTCTGTATTATGATAAATAGTGTGACCATGAAAACCGATTAGGTCATAATCAACCTCTTTAGTTACCTTAATTGCTATATCAATATGAAAATCAGTAATTTCTATCTCTAAATTGTCAATTTCAGAAGAATATTTTAGCAAGTCTTGCATTTCTGAAATGCTTTCTTTTACTCTATGAATTTTATTTGAAAGGCTTGTTGGATAAGGATCAAATCTATTATATTTGATATTAATAGTATCTTTGCCATTAGAACTGATGACGGAAGTATCAACACCATCGCCAGATGTACCACTCATAAATCCAAGTGCAGATAAGTTTTTTTCCATTCTTATTTTTTTTTATTAAAATATGTATATTGTAAGATTATAGACCTATGAATAATTTTTTAAAAGAATTTAAAGAGAGAGGGTACTATTATCAATGTACAAATGAAATAGAATTATCAAATCTATTAAATAGAGAAAGCACAAATGCTTATATTGGATTTGATAGTACAGCTCCAAGTTTACATGTTGGAAGTTTATTGCAAATCATGTGTCTTAGACTTTTACAAAAGTATGGCCACAGACCAATTGTTCTTTTGGGTGGGGGCACAACTAGAATAGGAGATCCATCTGGTAAAGAGGAAACTAGAAAAATTCTTTCTGAAAAGCAAATTGAGAATAATATTAATAATATAAAAAAGGTTTTTAAAATTTTTCTTAAAACAAATAATTCAAAATTAAAACCGATTTTTGTGAATAATTATAAATGGTTGAGCAAACTTAATTATATAGATTTTTTAAGAGACATAGGTAAACATTTTACAATAAATAAAATGTTAACATTTGATAGTGTTAAATTAAGATTAGAGAGAGAACAATCTTTAAGTTATATGGAATTTAATTATATGATTTTACAAGCATATGATTTTTATGAACTTAATAAATCAAACAAATGTAATTTACAAATTGGTGGATCCGATCAATGGGGAAATATAGTAAACGGTGTTGAACTAATTAAAAGAGAGTCTGGGAATCAAGTATTTGGCTTAACTACTCCACTAATAACATTAGCGTCAGGTACTAAAATGGGTAAAACTGAAAAAGGGGCAGTATGGTTAAATAAAGAAATGTTATCTCCATATGATTATTGGCAGTTTTGGAGAAATACAGATGATAGAGATGTTTTAAAGTTTTTAAAAATGTTTACTGATCTGTCTTTAGATAAAATTGAGAAGGAAAAAGATAAGGATATAAACAAACTAAAAATTTTACTCGCCAATAATGCAACAGAAATGCTACACGGAATAAAAGAAGCTAAAAAGTCTGAGAAACTTGCAGAAAATACTTTTAAAGAGAATTCTACAGGAGAAAATCTTCCTGGGATAAAAGTCAATAATGATATTTTATCAAAAAATATAGTTGAGCTAATTTCTTTTGTAAATAAAGATATTTCTAAATCAGAAATAAGAAGATTAATTAAGTCAAACGGGATAAAATTAAATAATGAAAGTGTGCTAGATGAAAAGTATATAATTGATCCTAATCTATTCGCAGATAAGGGTTTTATTAAGCTATCTATAGGAAAAAAAAAGCACTTTAAAATTACAAATTAATTACCCTTAAGATTTTCTAAAGTCCTAGTAATAAATCTTGGAGTTAAAGTTTTTACTGGATTAACTGTACTTTTTAAATCATTAGGTGGTCCTTTAATTTTAAAACTGACACCAAATATACCTTCACCAGATTTGCCGCCAACTAAAATGTTACCGAGCAAAGGAATTTTGGCTATATTCTTATTAATAGTTGTTGCAGGCACTAAAGTTCCCCTTAAACTTGTTATATTGTCTTTCTCAATATAACCCTCCATCATTATTGAAATAGCTGGTCCTATTGCATACATCTCATCAATCTCTGTTAGATTGTTTTTTGTTCTATAATCCATCTCGAATTCATTAAATCTTATTCCCTCACCCGTCAAAAGATCAGCAATTCCTTGTAAAGACGCGAGTGTAAGAATTTTTGCTAAAACTGGTACTTCTTTAACTTTGAAATTAGTAATCTTGAGATTTGACCTAGATGTATTATCAATTTTGATTGAACTTAGGTTTAATTCACCTTCATCAAAACCTTTTATAAATTTATAATTATTTATAAATGGTTTTGGTTCTTGAATAAATATATTTGTAATTTTTTCATTCTTAGCTGTTGTTCTATAAGAATAAGAGAATTGATTTTCTTTATCCAAAACTCCATTAGCTTTAGCTAATATTAATTTATTATTTCTTATATCGAATTCGCCAACAAATTTTTTAAGATATTCATCTTGTTCTAAATATACTTTTTCTAAATTCAATAATACTGAAGTATTTAAATTATCAAAAAAATTTAAAAACTTATTTTCGTTATTTCTGTCCAATAATTTTTGAATTATTTTTTCTCCATCGATTTGGTTTCCTATAAATTCATAGATATTTGAATTTCTTACAATTTTAAAATTATTTATAACTCCATTACTATTGAGAAAATTTATATCAATTTTATCTGCACTCTGAATTTTAAACTTATCTGAAATATTGAGATTATTTACTGAAATATAGTTTTTACTTTCTATGAAATTGATTTTCTCTAAATTAAAGTTATTTTTAGATTTATTTAATAAAATTTCTAATTTTGAAGGAATATTTTTTTTTTTTAAATATTGAATTTCATCAATTTTTAAATCGCTATCATTTAAATCTAATAAGGAATAAAGTTCAAAGTTATTTTCATCACCTTTGTATATAATAAAAAAATTATCTTCTTTATCATTTAATAAATATTTTCCATCCATTTGTAAATTGAATAAGTCATTTGAGTATTCAAATAAAATTTGAGGATTTTTGATGGCTATCTTATTATCGAAATTTGTTAAATATTTTTTAATTAAATTTGATTTGTAATTAATATTTAAATTATCGAAATTTAAATCTGATTTTATGTCAAAATTTTTAATATTAAAATTTTCATCGATTAAAGCATTTATCTTAAAATTTGAATTTATATTTACTATTTGATCGACTATCAAATTATCTTGTTCTTGAATTTTTAAATATTTTTTAAACTCTTTAGTATTAATGCTATTATTATCTGACCGTACAAATAGTTCTACATCCGAAAATTTAGAATCATTTTTATCTAATTTAAAATTTATAATATTATTTTCAGACTCATTATTAAAATTTTTATCTAGGAATGAGTAATTACTTTTTAAATCTAAATTAAAGAATTTATCTCTAAAGGTAATTTCAGTCTTTATATTTTTAAGATATAAAACGTCCTGAATTTTTTTATTTAGTTCTAATTTATCTAAATTTATTTTTGAATTGACGAGGTAATTTTCTATTTTGTTGTTATTAATTTCAAATTTGAAGTTACTATCTGTCTCAATATTAATTTTTTTATCAGATAGTAATTTTGGATTTAAATCAAAAAGATTTAAAAAAATTTTAGAATCTACAGGTATTTTTCCATTGCTTATATTTCCTTTTATCATCATTTTTTGACTGTTTTTTTTATTTAAAGATAAATTTAAATTATTATTTTTAACCTCATTAACCAAATTTAAATCATCTAAAAAAGCAAAGTTTGTATTAAGTTCTGCTGTAAATTTTTCATTTTCAAATTTAGAATTGATTGTGCCTTCTTTAAAAATTATAAAGTTTTGGTATTTATTATTAAAATAAATTTCATCAAAATTTAAAACTGAGTCAATTTTAATATTTTCTATTTTCTTATTTTTATTAATTATAAAAGAGAATAAATTTTTACTATGAGCCAAGATCTCTTTATCGGACAAATAATCTAGTTTTATATTTGCATATTTTAATATTAAATTTGGGTTTATTAATGCTTTAGTATTTTCTATATCTCCTTCAATATAATATTCCCCAGATATTTTCTCTTTCACATTCAATCTTTTTGACGAAACTGGTATCTCCCTATAAGTAAAATTTAAATTTGAAATTTTAGTTATTTTATCTTGTGTCTCAAAATTAAAATTTATGTCTTTCAGACTTTCATGTCCTGGAATATTTAATTTTGCTTTACTTACATAGCCCAAGATTGAATAAGAAAGATCCTCTTGGTTTGTGCTATCTAATTTAGCATCTAATTCAAAATTTAATAATCCTTCTTTGATCTGACTATAAAAGATATATCTAGATAGATTATAGTCTATCGTATTCAAGAATGATGTAACATCTGTTATCAAATTACTTGAAGATTTAATATTTAAATCTTTGATTGAATTTTCATTCTTTAAAAATTTTATTAAATTTAAATTTATATCTATATTTGAAATTTTAATGGTATTAAATTCTGCAATTAAGTTTGCATTCTTAGTATTAATTTTAATGGTACTTTCAATAAGATTTAACTTAATATAAACATCCTCAGTACGAAGAGTTAATTTTGAATTAAAATCTTTAACTTTATTATTTATAAACCTGTTAAATTTAGCTGTTTTAACTCCATAAATACTTAGATATAATATGCTTATAATTAATATTAGTAAAATTGATATGCCAGTAATAAATATTTTCTTACGCATTTATTTTATATAAGGAATTCTCTAAAAATTCATCAATTTCACCATCTAATACTTTGTCAGGATTTGAATTTTCAAAATTCGTTCTATTATCTTTCACCATTCTGTAAGGATGCAACACATATGATCTTATTTGATGTCCCCAACCAATTTCTGATTTTGAACTTTCAATATTGTCACTCTCTTTTTTTCTCTTTTGTATTTCAAATTCGTACAGTCTTGCTTTAAGCATGTTCATGCATGTTTCTTTATTTTTATGTTGTGATCTTTCATTCTGACATTGAACAACAATTTTACTTGGAATATGAGTAATTCTTACTGCACTATCAGTTGTATTGACATGTTGTCCACCTGCTCCACTTGATCTGTAAGTATCGATTCTCAAGTCCTTATCTAATACCTCAATATCTATATTCTCACTGATAACTGGGTAAACCCAAACACTAGAAAAGCTTGTGTGTCTTCTTGAGCCTGAGTCAAATGGTGAGATTCTTACTAAACGGTGTATTCCTGACTCCGATTTTAAAAAACCATAAATATATTCTCCAGAAATTTTAATAACTGATGACTTAATACCTGCTTCATCACCTTTATGCTCACTAATCAATTCAACATTATATCCTTTATTAGATGCCCACTTCATATACATTCTCCTTAGCATTTGAGCCCAATCTTGACTCTCGGTACCCCCTGCACCTGCATGAAATTCTAGGTAACTATCAAAAGTATCATTTTCATTTGAAAGAAAACATTTAATTTCTAGTTTTTTTAAATCTTTTTTTAAGTTTAAAAATTTGTCTAATATTTCTTGAATTAGCTGTTTGTCATTTTCTTCGCTTGCAAGCTTGAACATGTCATATAACTCATCAATCTCTCTTTCTGATTGTTTATGAGAGCCTAAAAGATCGTCATATCCTTTTTTTTCTTTTAATATTTTTTCAGCTTTTTTTCTATCATCCCAGAATTTTGGGTCCTCTATGAGGATGCTAAGTTTATTTCTTTTTAAAGCAATATCTTGTGTTTCAAAGAAACTCCTTAATTCTTTGATTTATTTTAATTACCTCAGATTTGAATTTTTCTATTTCTTGTTCCATTAATAAAATTTAAGAATATTATTTCTTAATTTATTTGAATTATACTTATCATTACTAATAAATGATTTATTTTCAATTTTTTCTTTTTTGTAAGACTCTATAATAGTTTTTTTTGAGCCAAAATCTGCTTTTTTTCCAGTTTCAGTATCAATAACCATCATTTTAATTCCTTTTGCAATTTTAAAAGGTCTTGCTTCATAATTATTTACAGCTTTTTTAATGAAATCTTTAAAAATAGGTAGTGCAGTTTTAGAACCTGTCTCATATCTTCCTAATTTTTTTGGACTATCAAAACCAACATATACACCAACTACTAAATTTGAAGTATAACCGATAAACCACGTATCAGTATTATTATTGGTTGTCCCAGTTTTTCCAGCAAGTTGTAAATTTAAGTCTCTAAGTCTTTTTCCGGTGCCTCTCTGGATTACGCCTTCTAGAATCGAAGTCATTTGATATGCGGTTTGAGAGGAGAAAATTTGTTTAAAATTATTTTTTATTATTGGTATATTATTACCCTGAAACGAAATCTTGTCACAATTTTCACAAAATCTTTTTTCATTATTAAAAATTGTATTCCCTAAACTATCTTGAATTCTATCTATTATAACTGGGGAAACTAATTTCCCACCATTTACAAAAGAGCAATATGCACTAGTAATATTTAATAATGTAGTTTCTGCAGAACCTAATGATACTGACATCAATTCCTCAGGATTTTCATAAATATTAAGTTTTTTTGAAAAATTTATGATCTTATCTATTCCTAAATCTTGTGAAATTCTGACGGTCATAAGGTTTCTAGATTTTTCTACTCCAGTTCTTAGCGTTGAAAGTCCATAAAATTTCTTACCATAATTTTCGGGTTTCCACATTTTAAGATCTTGACCTTGGTTAAGCACTATCGGCGCATCAAGGATTAAAGAAGATGGCGTATAATTATTTTCTAATGCCAAAGCATATATGAATGGTTTAAAAGCTGAACCAGGTTGTCTCTTTGCTTGCGAAACTCTATTAAACTCACTTTGTTTAAAACTAAATCCTCCAGACATTGCCAATACTCTTCCACTATAAGGATCCATAACAACTATTCCTCCATTTACACTAGGTAATTGTCTTAAACTAAAAATTCCATCTGATATTTTTTTTACATAAATTAGGTCATTAACTTTAAATATTTGATCAAAGTTTTTTCTCGTCCAATTAATATCTTCATAATTTATAATACCATTTTCTTTGTTCGATGTTTGAATTACAGTCTCGAACTTATCTATTCTTTTTACAATTGCTATTTGCCAATCAATTATTTTTTCTAAATTAAACTTATTTAAGTTTTTATACCAATTCTTATCTTTTCTATTATCTAAAGGACCACGCCAACCTTTCCTTTTATCATATTCTAACAAGCCTTTTCTTAGTGAAGCTGCTGCTAAATTCTGAAGTTCTAAATTAATTGGTGTTTTTATGTTAAAACCTTGTTTATAAACTTTTTCATAGCCATAATCTTGAATTACTTTTTTTCTAATATCTTCAACAAAATATCTTGTATCTTCTAAAAAAATTCTTTTTCTCTTCTTTAAAATAATTTTTGAATTAATTAATTCCTCATATTTATTTTTTGAAATATAAGTATTCTCATAGAGATTTTTTATTACTAAGTTCCTTCTATAAGTTGCTAATTCTTTATTTTTATATGGATTGTATTTACTTGGTGCTTTAGGTAATGCAGCTAATAATGCAGACTCAGAATAATTTAACTCACCAATTGGTTTATCAAAATATCTAAGACTCGCAGATGCTATACCATATGATCCTTCGCCTAAATAAATCTGATTTAAATAAAGTTCTAATATTCTCTCTTTAGATAATGCTCTTTCTATTCTAAATGCCAAGATAGCTTCTTTTATTTTCCTATCTAAACTAACTTCGTTTGATAAAAGAAAGTTTTTAGCTACTTGTTGGGTAATTGTAGAAGCGCCTTCAAGCCTATTAGATTTAATTAAATTAAAAAAATTATTTTTAACTGCTCTTAATACTCCTTTTGCATCTACTCCAGGATGCTTAAAAAAATTTTTATCTTCTGAAGACAAAAAAGAGTTTATTATTTTTTTGGGAATTGCATTATAAGGAATGAATATTCTCTTTTCAGATGAAAAATCACTTATTAAAACTCCATTCCCAGAATATACTTTACTTGAAACTGGTGGCTTATAACTTTTTAAAAATTTATAATCTGGTAACTTGTTTGAATATGTCCAAAGAATTGTAAAAATTGCAATAAAGCTGGATAATGAAAAAAGTGTTAAAACAATTAGAAGTTTTTTGATTATATTACTCATTTTAGTTTAAATTATTGATTGAATTTGTTAAAGATAAGGCACCGAATTTAAAAAATTAAATTAATGAAAAATACTCAAAATATATGTCAAAAAATTTATACATTGATGCATCGCATCCAAATGAAACAAGAGTTGTTCTTAAAAAAGATAATCATATTGAAGATTATGAATATGAAAGCGTAAACAACACATTAATAAAAAATAATATTTACTTGGGCAAAGTAAGTAGAGTAGAACCCTCGCTACAAGCAGCATTTGTTGATTTCGGTCGAGAGCGACATGGATTTCTGTCTTTTAACGATATCCAGTCTGATTATTATCAGCTACCGCAGACTGATTTAGAAAAAATAAAAGAAGAGGAAGAAAAAGTTAGAGAAGAATTATCAAAAGAAAGCGAAAATAATGAAAATCAAATTTTAGAAGGTAACGAAGAGATAAAATTAAGTGATCCAGTCGAAAAATTAGAAGATGATAGTAAAGAAAAAATAAATAAAGAGAAAAAATTTCCATCTAAAAGATATAAAATTCAAGAAGTAATTAAACCAAACCAAGTTATATTAGTTCAGGTGCTTAAAGATGAGAGAGGTTTTAAAGGAGCAGCACTCAGCACATTTATAAGCATTGCAGGAAAATATATAGTTTTAATGCCTAACACTGCTAAAGGAGGTGGCATTTCAAGAAAAATATTCAACCCTGGTGATAGAAAAAAAATAAGAAAAATTTTAAACGAAATAGAAATTCCAAAAGAGATGGGTATTATTGTAAGAACAGCTGGTTCAAACAAAACGAAAAACGAGATAAATGGTGATCTTAAAAATTTAATTATAGTTTGGAACTCAATAAAGGATAATGCATTAAATTCTATTGCTCCATCATTAATTCACCAAGAAAGTGATATTATAAAAAGAAGTATAAGAGACATGTATGATGATGAAACTCAAAATATTATAGTAGAAGGTACTGACGGATATCAAAAGGCAAAAAACTACATGAAGCTTATGATGCCCAAACAATTGAAAAAAGTAAAAAAATTTAGAGAAAAAATACCACTATTTTTTAAAGAAAATATTGAAAAAAAACTTTATGAAATATTTAAATCAGAAGTGAAGCTCAGCTCTGGGGGCTATCTTGTAATAAACCCTACAGAAGCACTAGTATCAATAGATATTAATTCAGGTAAATCTATCAAACAGAAGAATGTTGAAAGTACCGCGCTGGACACTAATCTTGAAGCGGCTGAGGAGATAGCTAGGCAAATTAAGATTAGAGATTTATCGGGTCTAATAATAATAGATTTCATAGACATGCTTAGCTTTAATAATCGTAAACAAGTTGAACGAAGATTAAAGGAAAGATGTAGAAATGACAGAGCAAGAATTCAAATAGGCAGAATAAGTAATTTTGGATTACTCGAGATGTCTAGACAAAGATTAAGGGAAAGTAATATTAAATGGTCAATTAAATTAACTAACGAAACTTTTGCCTTGAAGATAATTAAATTAATTGAAATTAAGACATTTGAAACAAATGCTAAAGTAGTGGAAGTCAAAGTTTGTGAAAAAATACTTCATTTTATTGAAAATTATTTTTCTGAGGATTTAAATTATTTTAAAAAAAAGAATAAGATTAAGATTGAACTTACCGTTGGCGAAGGACTAGGACTGCAAGATTACAAAATAGAATTTAAATCAAAACTATCTAAAGTATTAGAGAAAATTGAAAAAATTGAAACTTTACAAAAAATTGTGGCCGAAACAGTTGATAAAAATAAAGAATTGAAGCAGGAAAAAAAATCAAAGTTCAAAAGAAAAAAATTTAAAAAGAGAAAAAATTTTAATAAAAAGAAATTAAATTAGTCCTTTTTTTGGAGATGAGGGTGATCCTTGAAGACTAGGTGTTATGCTTCCTGATAGGAATGATTTTCTTCCAGATATCACTGCTAATTTCATAGACTCGGCCATTTGAAAAGGATTTCTGGCTTTTGCTATTGCCGTATTAATTAATACAGCATCACATCCCATTTCCATAGCCTCAACGGCGTCAGAGGCTTTTCCTATTCCAGCATCAATTATCAATGGAACTTTTGTTTGATGTCTTAATATTTTTATATTTGTTTTGTTTTGAATTCCTAGGCCTGAACCGATTGGAGCTGCTAGTGGCATAATAGCTGAGGCTCCAGAATTTTCTAATCTCTTACACATAAGTGGATCATCATTACAATAAACCATTACCTTAAACCCTTCTTTTGTTAAAACTTCTGTAGATTTTAAAGTTTCAATCATATCTGGAAATAAATTTTTTTTATCTCCCAAAACTTCTAATTTTACTATTTTCCATCCTCCTATTTCTCTAGCAAGTCTCAATGTTCTTAGGGCATCCTTTGAAGTAAAGCAACCTGCTGTATTTGGTAAATACATTATTTTTTTTGGATCAATATAATCCATTAGCAAAGGCTTAGATCTATCTGATATATTTACTCTTCTTACTGCAACGGTAACAATTTCAGCACCCGAAATTTTAATTGCATCCGCACACTCTTTCATATTTTTATATTTTCCAGTACCAACAATTAGTCTTGATTTAAATTTCTTACTTGCAATTTTTAAATTATCAACTTTCATTAACCCCCACCTATAAAATGTACAATTTCTATTTTATCTTTATTTTTTAAATAAATTTTATTTAATTTTTTTTTATCAACTATTTCTTCATTTAATTCTATTGCTACTTTATTAATCGGTGTTTTTAACTTTTCGATAAGATTTTTTAAAGAAAATTTTGTATTTACAGTTAAAAGTCTACCATTGACTACTATTTTTATTTTATTTTTTTTATTCATATAATATAAAGTTTTAATGAGTAAATTAATAATAATTAATGGTCCTAATCTTAATCTATTAGGTGAAAGAGAACAAACTCAATATGGTAGCAAGGATTATAAATATCTTAAAGAAATTTGTCTAAATAGGGCAAAAGATTTAAAAATTGATTTAGAAATTATACAATCAAATATTGAAGGAGACATCGTAGATATCATTCAAGATGCCCGTAAAACATATGATGGAATAATAATAAATGCAGCAGGATATAGTCACACATCAGTTGCTATAAGAGATGCTTTGAGTATTTTCAAAAAACCTATCATAGAACTTCATATATCTAATATTTATAAAAGAGAGGATTTCAGACATAAGTCTCTTATAAGCGCAGTTGTTACTGGCATAATATGTGGATTGGGTATAAATGGCTATATTTTAGCCATAAATTCTATGCATGAAATCTTAAAAAATGAAAATTAATAAAAATATTATTAAAGAGCTAAATGATTATTTAGAGGAATTTAATCTTACAGAAATTGAGTACACTGAAAAAGATGTTAAAGTAAAAGTCTCCAAATCTAGAATATCAAAAAATACAGAAGCAATAGCACCTGCTATTGATAGAAAGATTGTAAAAGAAGAAGTTTCAATTGATAACTTTAAAAAAATTACTTCACCTATAATAGGCACTGCATATCTTGCTCCAGAACCTGGTGGTAAAAAATTTATTGAGATAGGTCAAAAAATTAAAAAGGGCGATACTGTTATGATTGTTGAAGCAATGAAAACTATGAATCATGTGCCAAGCCCACTAGATGGTATTGTAAAAGAAATTAGTGTTGAAGACGGACAACCTGTTGAGTTTGGTCAGACTATTGCAACCATAGATTAAATTAATGTTTAAAAAAATACTCATAGCTAATAGAGGTGAAATAGCTGTACGTATAATTAGAGCCTGCAAAGAATGGGGAATATCAACTGTAGCTATTCATTCAGATGTAGATAGAGATAGTATGCACGTGAGGTTAGCTGACGAAAGTATTTGTGTGGGCCCTCACCAACCAACTTTTAGTTATTTAAATATTCCAGCTATAATGTCAGCTATTGAACTTACAGGTGCTGAAGCAGTGCATCCAGGATATGGTTTTTTATCGGAAAATTTTGAATTCGCAAAAATATTAGAGGAAAATGATATAAAGTTTATTGGTCCTTCTTCTAATCTTATAAAAATGATGGGAGATAAAATTCAAGCTAAAAAAGTTGCTAAAAAATATGGACTTCCATTAATAGAAGGATCAGAAGGTGGTATTAAAGATATTAATGAAGCAAAAAAAATATGTGAAAAAATAGGATTTCCTGTTCTAATAAAAGCTTCTGGAGGAGGAGGCGGAAAAGGAATGAAAATTGTTAATAAGTTAGAAGAATTTGAAAATCTTTTTTTAACAGCCAAGCAAGAAGCAAAAAAATTTTTTTGGAAACGATGAAGTTTACATAGAAAAATTTTTTCAAAATCCTAGGCATATAGAGGTTCAAGTTTTATCAGGTAAAAATAGAACTGTACATTTGCATGAGAGAGATTGTTCAGTTCAACGAAGACATCAAAAACTTATAGAAGAAACTCCTAGTCCAATTTTAAATGACACTATTAGAAAAGATCTATTTGAGAAAACTGTAAGTATGGTTAGTCAAATTGGATATGAAGGAGCCGGAACAGTTGAATTTATATATGAAGATGGAAAATTTTACTTTTTGGAGATGAATACTAGGGTTCAAGTTGAACATCCTGTAACCGAAATGGTAACAGGAATTGATATAATAAAGGAGCAAATATGGATAGCTTTCTCAGGGGATACGGCTTTAAAACAAAGCGATATAAATCCAAGAGGTCATGCAATCGAGTGTAGAATAAACGCTGAAGATCCTAGCAATAATTTTCAACCTTCTCCAGGTCAGATTGGTATGTGTCATCAGCCCTCAGGTTTTAGAACAAGAGTTGATGGATCAATATACCAAGGATATAAAATTACACCATATTACGATAGCATGGTTTGTAAAGTGATAACTCACGGAAGAAACAGAGAAGAAGCAATTCAAAGAATGTTAAGGTCTCTTGATGAGTTTGTAATTGATGGAATAATAACTACAATTGAACTACATAAGGCATTGCTAAATAATAAAAAATTTATAACCTCTAATTTCAATGTTAGCTGGTTGGATCAGGAAAAAATTATCTAACTATAACATTTTTTAAGCCATACATCATAAACTGGATGGTCAAATGGTCTAATTGATGGACTTGATGCAAAAGTCCAATCATTAAAAACAAATACTTTATCATTATTATTCATAGTAGTATCTTTTACCTGTATATACGCAGTAACTTCTGGGTCATCATCAAATTTTGAATTATAACATTTTAGAACTTTTATATTAAGGTTTTGAAAAAAAACTTCTTCTCCAACTTTAATTTTAATATTAACATTTTTTGAACTTACTTTATCGAGAACACTTAACTCGGCAGTTGTCTCACTTTTTGTTAGTGTGTCAGCTAGTATATTACTATTAAAAAGAAAAGAAAAAAAAATAACTAATAAAAAATTAGCTTTTCCAGCTTTTATATTTTTTTTTAACAGCATTATTATATTTTTTTGGATGATATAAGTTATCTGTACCTGTTTGGTTAGGTAAATGTTCTTTTTGCCAGTTATATTTTTTTAAATCATGATTATTTTCTATTTTATTATTTATATAGTGCATCCATGAATACCATTCATTAGGTATTTTTGATGCCTCAACTTCTCCATTATAAATTACCCATCTTCTTCCAGATTTGCTCTCATAATATTTATTACCATTTTTATCTTCACCAATTAATTTTCCTGAAAAAAATATTTGCAATCTAGTTCCAAACGTCTGTTGATTCCACCAGGTAAAAATTTGTTTAAATAATGTCAACATAAATATTTATTTTTTTCAATTTAAAATTGTAAAAATTAAATTAGACTAAAATTTTAAATTTCTATATACATTATATCTTTAAGATTCAATTTTATAAATAAATAAGGAAATTCAATGGCAAAATATTTAGTAGAAACTTATTACACCTGCAGTTTTAAAGTAAGTCATTACCTAGATGATATTGACGAGAAAAATATGCAAAATATAGAGAAAAGAGATGATGGTAAATTTGAAATACTGGACGTAAAACTGGATAATAGAAAAACCAAAAATTTAGAAAAAATTGAAAAAAACAGGATAAATGCTGTTGAAAAAGAAATTCCTAAGCCTGAGCAAAAAAATAGCCTTCAAATAAACCAAGAAATGTTAACTAAAAATATTAAAGATAATAATGGTAGAAGATTCAGTATGCCAGACAGAAGAAAAGGATATATCCAAAAAGCATCGATTGGAGATCATAAAGTTTATCTTCATACAGGCGAATACGAAGATGGCAAAATAGGAGAAATATTTATTGATACAAGCAAAGAAGGCGAGTTAGTAAAAGCTACAATGAATAACTTTGCTATAGCTGTTTCGCTTGGATTGCAGTATGGAGTTCCTTTAGACGAATTTGTTAATGCATTTGTAGATACTAAATTTGAACCATCAGGAAAGGTATTTGGAAACGATAGAATTTTAAGTGCAACGTCAATACTAGATTATATATTTAGAGAATTAGCAATATCATATCTAAATAGAGAAGATCTAGCACATACGCCTTCTATTGGTGGATCTGAAACTTTAGATGAAACTGGTACGGATGAAGCTAATGAAGATAAAACTCAATTCTTAAAACTTGTAAAAGATATTACTAGCAAAGGATTTGTAAGAAGTAATTATAAAAAGAAATTAGTAGATTTGTCAGATATAAAAATTAATCTTAAAGGAAAAAAATAATTAACTTTTATTTTTTAAGGATAAATTGAGCTCTTTTAATTGATCCTCGGAAACTTCAGATGGTGCACTCATCATTAGATCTTGTGCATTCTGATTCATTGGAAACATAGTAATCTCTCTAATATTTTTTTCATTTGCTAAAAGCATAATTATCCTATCAATTCCTGGGGCTATACCTCCGTGAGGTGGAGCTCCATAACTCAAGGCATTTATCATTCCACTAAATTTACTATTAACGTCATTTTTTGAATATCCAGCTATTTCAAATAATTTATACATTAACTCAGGAATATGGTTTCTTATAGCCCCGGATGATAACTCAATTCCATTACAAACAATGTCATATTGATAGGCTTTAATATTTAAAGGATCAGATAGATCTAACTTATTTATTTCGCCTTGAGGCATAGAAAATGGATTATGACTAAATTTTATTTTTTTAGTAGTTTCATCAACCTCATACATTGGATAATCAACAATCCAACAAAATGAAAAAATTTCATTATCAATTAAATCTAAATCTTCAGCTATTTTATTTCTTGCAATACTTAATATATTTTCTACATCAACTTTTTTTCCGCAGGAAAGAAATACCGTGTCTCCTATATTCGCATTTGTTAGTTTCATAATTTCTAATAATGCATTCTCTGAAAAAAATTTTCCTATTGGTCCTTTGGCGCTAATTTTATCTCCTTTTTCTAATGTAAAATAAGCTAGACCTGAGGAACCCTGGTCTTTTGCCCATTTATCCACACCATCAAAGAAACTTCTCGGCTTATTACTTGTATTTTTGGTAACTAATGCCCTAACTTTAGATCCATTTTTCACTAATTTCTTAAAAATATCAAATTTTACATCTTCTCTTTCAAAAATAATTGTTAGATCTGAAATTTCTAAAGGATTTCTTAAATCTGGTTTATCTGAACCATATTTAAGCATTGCTTCTTCATAAGTAATTCTTGGAAACTTTTCATGAAGAATTTTTTTATTACTGAATGTTTTAAATAATTTTAAAAATAAAGTTTCAATGACTCCAAAAATATCTTCTTGTTCAACAAAAGACATTTCAACATCTAATTGATAAAATTCACCAGGACTTCTATCAGCTCTTGCGTCTTCGTCTCTGAAACAAGGTGCTATTTGAAAATATTTATCAAACCCAGAGACCATTATTAGTTGCTTAAATTGTTGAGGTGCTTGTGGTAAAGCATAAAATTTTCCTGGATTTAATCTGCTGGGTACAAGAAAATCTCTTGCACCTTCAGGGCTAGAGGATGTTAATATAGGAGTTTGAAATTCTAAGAAGCCTAGTTTTTGCATTTCATCTCTAATAAATGAAATTACTTTTGATCTTAGGATGATATTTTGATGTATTTTTTTTCTTCTTAAATCTAAAAATCTATACTTGAGTCTTATTTCCTCAGCATATTCTTGGTCTGAAAAAACTGGCATTGGCAATTCTTTGGTTTCACCTAGAATATCAACACTATTAATTTTGACTTCTATTTCACCTGTAGAAATATTTTTATTTATTGTTTCTTCTGATCTCTCAACAACTACTCCCGTAATTTTAATTACAGTTTCCAAAGAAAGTTTTTCAATTTTCTTAAAAATTTCATTACTTTTTTCTATAACGCACTGTGTAATTCCAAAGTTATCTCTTAAGTCTATAAATAAAAGATTTCCATGGTCTCTTTTTTTATTAATCCAGCCAGATAAGGAAATTACTTTTTCCTTTTGTAGCTTAGTTAATTCCCCGCAGTTATGAGTTCGATATTTATTCAATTTACAAAATCTCTTTTATTATTTTTAAATTAATTGGTTTTTTTTTTTTTAAACTGTATTCGTCAATCTTATATATAAATTCATCAATTTTTCTATAAGATCTGTCAACTCTACTTATTATAAAATTTATTATTTTTTTTTCGATTTTAATCTGACGGTCGGAAAAATTCTTTAAAATTATAGCAAAAAGTAATTCATCGTCTGGATTTTTTATTTTAGTATAAAGACAATTTTTTGATCTTGAAGCTAAATCAGGTAATTTGAATTTAATTTCATTTATTGGATTTAATGAATTTATCAAAAGATACTTATTGTCCTGATCTATCAGATTAAAAATTGAATAAAGTATTTTTTCCTCTTTACACTCTTCAAAATCGTCAATAATTATACTTTCATGTAATTTAAGACTTTTAAAAATTGAATTATCAATCTTATTTCCTTTAATTAAAATTGCTTTAGATTTTATCCTAAAGATATTTGCTAGGTGACTTTTTCCAGAAAATTTTTCACCTGAAATATTTACTATTTTTTTATCCCAATTAGGCCATCTATTAATTAGGTTAAATGCGTTAAAATTACTTTTCGATAAGTAAAAATCATGTTCATTAAAATTTGTTTTATAATTAAAGTCTAGTAGTAATTGATTTAATTCGCTCATTCTATTTTCCAATTAGTTGAAGAAGTGTCAACATTAATATCATAAGATAAAATATCTTTTAAAAATCTTTTTGGACTGCTGCTATAATAAACTTTATATATAATTTTATTGCTATTAAACTTTTCAATTTTAAAGCTATTTACAAAATCTAAATTACCTAAAGCATTTTCTAATTTTAATGATTTTTCAATATTGTTAGACGCTACTGATAATCGGATTGGAACAGATGTCGATGGATTCATTTTATTGATAGATTTCCAATTATCTTCAT
>CACKZF010000006.1 GCA_902604565.1 uncultured Pelagibacteraceae bacterium | reverse complement strand
CATGTGGTGCGTTTTCAAAAAAACTTACTGATAAACTTCATGAAAATATTCCACTAGATACCGAAAGAGGGTATCATGTTCATTTTAAAGATTTTGACCATTTAATTTCTAGACCAGTGGTTTATTCTAACAGAGGGTTTGGAATGTCACCAATGGATCAAGGGTTAAGAGTAGTTGGTACTGTGGAGTTTGGCGGTTTAGAAAATGCTTTATCAAAATCCAGGATCAAAAACTTAATTCTAAATGCAAAGGATATGCTTGACGGTTTGCCTGAGCACAAAGATGAGTGGTTAGGGTTTAGGCCTACACTGCCAGATTTTTTACCAATAATTGGACCATCAAAAAATTATAAAAATGTATTTTACTCATTTGGTCATCATCATTTAGGATGGACTTTAGGTGCAATTTCTGGAAAAATAGTGTCTGGTATGATTGCAAATGAAAATACTAATATGGATTTAAAGCCTTACAGTTCAGTTAGATTTGCTTAAAAAAGTTAAATAGTGTGGAAATTAAACTTGAAGACAAATATAAATTAAGTAAAGGCACTAGATTTTTAACTGGTGCTCAAGCTCTTGTTCGAGTTCCAATTGTTCAAGCAAGAAGAGATAAACAAAAAAACTTAAATACTGCATGTTATATCTCTGGTTATAGAGGATCTCCTCTCGGTGGCTACGATCAGCAGATTTTAAAAAATAAAAAATATTTGAATGAAAATAATATTTATTTTCAACCAGGTATAAATGAGGAACTTGCTGCAACTTCTTTATGGGGCACGCAGCAAGTAAATCTTAGAAAACAAGATAAATACGATGGTGTTTTTGGGATATGGTATGGTAAAGGGCCAGGAGTAGATAGAGCAGGAGATGCATTAAAACATGTAAATCTGGCAGGTACCTCAAAGTTTGGAGGCGTCATTGCTTTAATGGGAGATGACCATATTTGTGAGTCCTCAACAACCTCTCATCAAAGTGAATTTGCAATGATTGATGCGATGATACCTTTTTTTAATCCAAGTGGTGTTCAAGAAATATTAGATTATGGAATAATAGGAATCGAATTATCAAGAAAAAGTGGGTGTTGGGTAGGGATAAAGTGTGTTCATGATAACGTAAGTTCAGGAGCAACAGTTGACTTAGATGAAAATAGGTTAAATCTATTAGATATTTCAAGTGAAAACTATCCATCTGAAGGTTTAAATATAAGACTTAAAGATACCGCTCAAGAAAAAGAATATCGACTACACCATCATAAAATAAAATATGTAAAAGAATTTTGTAAAATAAATAATTTGAATAAAATTATTTTCGACTCAGAGAATTCAAAAGTTGGAATAATAAGCACTGGAAAATCTTTTTTAGATACAAAATTAGGGCTAGAAAAAATAGGAATAAATGAAGATGTTGCCAACCAAATAGGAATTAAATTTCTTAAAATTGCTATGCCTTGGCCATTAGAGGAAACAATAATTGAAAAATTTTCGGAAAATTTAGAAAAAATCGTTGTTGTTGAAGAAAAAAGATCAATCATTGAAACACAAGTTAAAGAAATATTATTTAATAAAAATTTAAATATAAAAGTAGTTGGAAAAAATGATGAAAATAATAATGATTTATTTGTTTCTTCTGGAGCTTTAGACCCAGGAGAAATCGGTTTAAAAATATCTGAAATAATTAATTACCTTAACTTACCGGAAGAAGTACATAATCTTTCAAAAAAGTTAAAGTCTTTGAAAGAAAAAACTAATTCAAATATCTCCTTAAAAAGAGTTCCACATTTCTGCTCTGGGTGCCCTCATAATACTTCAACTAGAATACCAGAGGGTAGTAGAGCAATTACAGGTATCAGTTGTGCATACCTTGTGGAACATATGGAAAGAGATAATGAAGGCTTTTCACAAATGGGATCAGAGGGGGCAACTTGGGTTGGTGAGTCTGTTTTTAGCAATACTGACCATGTTTTTCAAAATATGGGAGATGGGACTTACATTCATTCAGGAATTCTATCTATAAGACATGCTGTTGCAGCAAAAACTAAAATGACATTTAAGATTTTGTATAACGATGCTGTCGCTTTGACAGGAGGTCAAGCATTAGACGGATTACCAACAGTTGCGCAAATGTCTAAACAGCTTGAAGCAGAAGGTGTTGAAGAAATTGCAATAATCACAGATGAAATTGAAAAATATAGTGATAGAGGAGGTTTTGCGAAAAATTCAAAAGTTTATGACAGAAAAAATATTATAGATGTTCAAATTGAGTTAAGCAAAATTAATGGAACAACTGTTATTATTTATGATCAAACCTGCGCAGCTGAGAAAAGAAGGAGAAGAAAAAAAGGCATCTTAGAAGAGCCTAAGAAAAAAATTTTTATTAATAAAGACCTATGCGAAGGTTGTGGAGATTGTGGAATTCAATCTAATTGTGTTTCTATTGCACCTGTTGAAACTGAATACGGAAGAAAAAGACAAATTGACCAATCTTCTTGTAACAAAGATTACACATGTGTTGATGGATTTTGTCCAAGCTTTGTAAGTCTTGAGGGAGATATAAGACTTAAGAAAAATTATGACGATAATTTAATTAATAAAATAAATTCAAAGATAGATGATCCAAAATTACCTCAAATTAATAAATCTTTTGGGATAATGATTGCTGGGATTGGCGGAACAGGAGTTGTTACAATTGGAGCTGTGCTTGCAACTGCTGCTCAAATAGATGGAAAAGGATCAGGAGTTTTAGATATGACAGGATTAGCTCAAAAAGGTGGAGCTGTTAAAAGTTTCTTAAGAATTTTTGAAAAACCAGAAGATGTTGGAGCCATAAGATTATCTTATGGTGATACTAACTTACTTCTGGGATTTGATTTACTTGTATCAAATGATTTAGAAATAATAAAAACCTTAGATAAAAAAATTTCAAAATTAATAATTAATACAGATGAAGTTATGCCTGGAGATTTTACAAGGGACAAAAATTTTTACCTACCATTTGATGAAATGAGAGATAATTTAATTAATATAGCAGGTCAAGAAAATATAAAGTTTATATCATCAAATAAAATTACATCTAAGATTTTAGGAAATTCAATTTTATCAAATATGTTTAATGTTGGGGTAGCATATCAATCAGGCTTGATACCAATTTCAGCTTCATCAATTGAAAAAGCAATTGAATTAAATGGTGCAAGTGTAAAAGATAATATAGACGCATTCAGATTTGGAAGACATTATGAAAATTTAAAAGATGAGGTTTTAGATATAATTAAAGATGAGCCTGAAATATTAGAAGGTTTTGAGTCAAAATATCAGAATAGATTTAAATTTTTAGAAGATTACCAAAATATAAAATATGCTGAAAAATTTGAAGAACTTGTTAGTTACGCAAAAAAGATAGATAAAAATATTGGAAATGGAAGTCAATTCTCAACAGCAGTCTTAAAAAATTATTTCAAATTAATGGCATACAAAGATGAGTATGAGGTATCAAGATTAATGACAAATAAAAAATTCGTAGATGATGTAAATAAAAACTTTGAAGGTAATTTTAATTACAACTTTTATTTAGCTCCACCAATCTTCAGTAAAAAAAGCAAAGTAGATGACAAATTACTAAAAATAAAATTTGGTGGATGGTTATTTAATGTATTTAAATTACTTTCAAAATTTAAATTTTTAAGAGGTACAAAACTTGATCCATTTGGCTATTTAAATGAAAGAAAAAAAGAAAGAGAATTAATAAGAGATTACAAGCAAACAATTACTGACATAGGAACAAAAATAAATAAATCAAACTACGAAACAGCAGTTAAAATAGCATCAATACCTGATCAAATTAGAGGTTTTGGACATGTTAAGGAAAAGAATATAAAAGAAGCTATAAACTATAGAACAGATTTACTTAATTCTTTTCATGAAAACACTTAGCCCTTTATATTTAGCCTCTCTTTATTTGGTTTTAGCTTGTTTATTTTGGGCAGGTAACTTTATAGTTGGAAAAGCCGCAAGTATTATTGACATTCCTCCTATATCCTTAAATTTTTATAGATGGTTTTTGGCTTGGTTAGTTTTACTTCCATTCACTTATAAAGAATTGTTAAATAACAAAAAAATTATAATAGATAATATTTTTTTATTTTCACTTTTAGGAATTTTAGCTGTGACAGTTTTTAATTCAGCTCTTTTTTACTCACTCAGACATACTCAAGTTATTACTGGAGTACTTATGATTTCAACAGTACCAGTTATGATTATATTATTTTCATTCTTACTTAAAATTGAGAAAACAAATTTATTTCAATTAATAGGAGTATTTCTCTCACTAACAGGCGTTTTGTTTATAATAACAAAAGCAAATTTAAATAATTTATTAAATTTGTCTTTTAACAAAGGAGATATTTTTGCATTAATTGCAATGTTTGCATGGTCTCTTTATTCAGCTCTTTTAAAAAAAAAAGAATTTAATTTATCTCCTATTTCTTTATTACAGGTAGTTATTACTTTTGGAGTTATTTTTCTAATTCCTATGTATTTTATTGATTATAGTTTGGGCAGTGTAATTAAATTACAATCCTCTTTTTATTTAGTTTTATTCTATGTTGTTTTTTTCCCTGGTCTAATCTCTTTTCTGTTTTGGATAAAAGGTGTAAAACTTATTGGGGCTAATAGATCTGGAGTTTTTCTTCATTTGATGCCAATTCTAGGTGCAATAATGGCTATGATAATTTTCAATGAAAAAATTTTATTTTATCATTTCTTGGGTGCAATTTTTATAATTGCTGGTATTACAATCTCGAACAAAAAAACACAAAATGCTTAAGGTAGCCATTTTAGACGATTATCAAAACGTTGCTCAAGAATTTATAGATTTGAAAAATCTTTCATCAAAGTTTGATATTGAGATTTTTAGCGAATCTTTTGAAAATGAAGATGATGCTATTGAAAAATTAAAAGAATTTGAAGCTCTGCTTATCATGAGGGAGAGAACTATAATAAGTTCAAATCTCATTAAAAATTTAAAAAAACTCAAATATATTTCAACAAGCGGAATGAGAAATAAAGCAATAGATCTAGAGGCAGCAAAGAAAGCAAAAATTATTGTTACTGGAACTGAAATTAATTCAAATCCAACATGCGAGTTAACATGGGCTTTAATCTTAGGCCTTGCAAGGAATATTAAAGTTGAGGTTGATAATATGTATCAAGGTTATTGGCAAACAACGGTAGGCATAGAATTAAAAGATAAAATTTTAGGAGTTATTGGTTTAGGAAAAGTTGGATCTCAGGTTGCTAAAATAGCAAAAGCTTTTGGCATGCAAGTTATGGCATGGAGTGAAAATTTAAGTCTAGATAAGTGTAAAGAACTTGATGTTTTGCCCTCTAGCAAAGAGGATCTTATTCAAAACTCTGACTTTATTTCAATTCATGTTCAGGGAGGCGCAAGATACAAGGATTGTATAAAGCTTGCTGAATTTGATAAAATGAAAAAATCTGCATTTCTAATTAATACTTCAAGAGGTCCGATTATAAACGAAGACGATTTAATTATAGCTCTGTCAACTAATGTAATTGCTGGAGCTGGTATCGATGTTTATGATAAAGAACCTCTACCCAGTGGTCATAAATTGAGATTTGTGCCTAACGCACTTTTGCTTCCACACGTAGGCTATGTCACAGCTGAAAATTATTCTATTTTCTATACACAAATGATCGAGAATTTAGAAGCCTGTGTTGCTGGTAAGCCTATTCGAGAAATAAAGTAAAGTGGAATTACCAGTTGTAAATCACCCTGATTATGAAGCAAAAATTGGTGATGATAATAAATTTCCAATTAAAAAGTTTGGTGAATTAGCAAGTTTTCTTAAAAAAGAAAAGGTAGTTGAGAAGTTTTATAAACCTGATCCATGCTCAGTAGATACTCTAAAAGAAGTTCACTCGGAGGAGTATATTTTAAAAATTAAAAACAAAACATTAGAACAAAGATTGGTTAAAAAAATAGGTTTCCCTTTAGTTGATAGTGTAGTCAGAAGATCTTTAGTTGCAACAGGCGGAACCGTATTAGCCTCTAAATTAGCAATTAATTATGGAATAGCTTGTAATACAGCTGGTGGAAGTCATCATGCTATTTATGACGAAGGAGCTGGTTTTTGTGTTTTTAATGATGTGGCTGTTGCTGCAAAATATCTTTTGAATAGAGGGTTGGCTAACAAAATCCTAATAGTTGATTTAGATGTTCATCAAGGTAATGGAAATTCAGAAATATTTAAAAATGAAAATAACGTTTTTACATTTAGTATGCACACAAAAGTCAATTATCCACCAATTAAATCAAAAAGTGATCTGGACATTGAGCTTGAACAAAACATGGAAGATGATGAGTATTTAGATATTTTAAAAAAAAATTTAATTTATCTAAACGATTTTAATTTTGATTTTGTTTTTTATATCGCAGGTGTTGACATTCACTTAGATGATAGATTAGGTAAGCTGTGCATTACTGACAAAGGAATTAATAAAAGAGACGAGATGGTTATTAGAAACTTTTTTACAAGAAGAGTTCCTATTTGTGGAGTTTTAGGTGGTGGTTACAATAAAGACTTTAAAAAACTTATTGAATTACATGCAAGTTTGCATAAAAATTGTGCTAAATATTTAAATGACAAAAAATAATCCAAATTTAACTCATCAACAAAATAAAGTATTATTTGAAGAAGCAACAGAGCCACCAGGTTCAAGCGAACTTAATTTTGAAAAGAGAGAGGGAAGTTATCATTGTGCAAACTGTGGAGCGAAATTATTTGAGTCTACCACTAAGTATGAAAGTGGCTCTGGTTGGCCATCATTTTACGAGTCTCTACCTGATGCATTTGAAACTACAACAGACTATCATATCGGTTATGCCAGAACTGAGTACCATTGCAAGAATTGTGGAGGACATCACGGCCATATATTTGATGATGGCCCACAACCAACAGGAAAAAGATACTGTAATAATGGAGTTTGTTTAGTTTTTAAACCTAAATAATTGATTTCAAATTATGAATATAATTGAAATACAAAAAAAGATTGTCTCTGAAAAAATTAAGTTAAAAAATAAATCGAAAAATTATTTAAGTAATTTCAAAAATATTGAGAAATATATCAAAAAAGAAGTTGAGATAATTAAAAGTTTTGAGAATTCGATTATCCCAGAAATAGAATTTAAAAATATTTTAATTGAAAACGAAAGGACTATTAATGAGAAAGTTCTGAAACGTGGTTGTGTAATAATTAGAAATGTTTTTGGTAAAAAAAAAATGAAAGATCTGAATAAAAATCTAGATCAATATGTTTTAGAAAACAATTATTTTGAAGATCAAAAAAAAAAGATAGGTATAGATAAATATTTCAGTGAACTCAAATCAGGAAAACCTCAAATTTTTGGATTGTATTGGTCTAAAGCGCAATCAGAAATTAGACACTCTCAAGAAATGGAAAAGGTTAAAAAATGGCTAAATAATCTTTGGACCTATAAGTATAAGGATAAAAGCGTTTTTGATCCAAATAAAGAACTTGTATACGCAGATCGAGTAAGAAGAAGAGAACCAGGAGATGATACATTGGGGCTATCACCACATTGTGATGCTGGATCGATTGAAAGATGGACTGATAATGCATATCAAAAAATTTATAATGATATTTTTTCAGATAATTTCAAAAATTATAATCCGTTTGATGCTAAATATAGAGATGAAACAATTGAATTTGAGTCACCTGCGGTAGCGCATGTATTTAGAACATTCCAAGGATGGACAGCCTTAACAGAACAAGGCCCAAATGATGGAACTTTACAATTAATTCCTATCGCCAAAGGAATGGCATATGTTTTAACAAGAGCTTTACTAGATGATGTGCCTGAAAATGAGCTATGTGGTTCAAAAGCTGGTAAAGCTTTATCAATAAATGAAAAATATCATAGCTTATTGTTAGAAGGTTTAATTTCAATTCCAAAAATGTATCCTGGAGATACTATTTGGTGGCACCCCGATGTTGTGCATGCTGTTGAGGAAAAACATATGGGTAAAACCTTTTCAAATGTTATTTATGTAGGAGCAACTCCATACTGTAAAAAAAATATTGATTACATAAAAAAACAATCAAAAAAATTTATTGAAGGTAAAAGTCCACCAGATTTTGCTGCTGAGGATTACGAAATTAATTATAAAGGAAGAATTAAAATTAATGATTTAAGTGAATTAGCAAAAAAACAATTAGGTTTAATAGATTGGAATTAATTTACTTTAAAGATGCTTCCAAAGTACCATTTTTTTCTAGGTCTCTAAGTTCTTGATAACCACCAATATGCTCATCGTTAAAAAAGATTTGAGGAATTGTACGTTTTCCATTTGCTTTTTTAATCATTTCATCTCTTAAATCTGGACCAGTTGATACATCAATCACTTTGTATTCAAGATTATTTCTATTCAGTAATCTTTTTGCAGCATCACAAAAGGCGCACATCGGGCCTGAATACATAGTTATATTTTTCATACTTTAGATATAATTATATTTTGCTAATTTACCAGTTAAGAATTTCATTTTTCTTAATTTTTACTCTTATTTGTTTTCTTGAATATTCAAATTTTTTTCTATGTTTAATACTTTGTGAATTTACTCTTTTTCTCCATAACCTGAAAGATGAGGGTTTGAGATTTCTTCTCATTATCTTAATTACATCGGCTTCAGTTTTGCCTGTTTTTTTTTCTATTTCCTCGAATGTTATTCTGTCAGCCCATGCTGCCCAAATAACCCAGTCTGGACTTCCTGGTTTTGGCTCAGGATTTTTGACTTTGGTTGTAGGCCTGTGACTTTTTTTCATAGATTTTTCAGCAAAACTCTAAATAAATTTTAATGCAAATATTAATGCCTATGATAATATCACTTTTAGATAGTCCTATCTAGCCATCTTTAGCTCCCGGTTTTTTAGGACTATCCTAAGATGCTTCCTCTAAATTATTTCCTTTTTCTCCAAATAATTCTCTTCATGTTTATTACGCCTGGAACACCTAGGATAGTAATAATTTCATATTCAATGAATTATGGAGTTAAGAAATGTGTATGGACAGCATTAGGAGATGTTACTGCAAATATTATTCAAGCAACTCTTGTTATATTTGTTATTGGTTCATTTATTTCAGATAATCCTAAGTTGCTTAATACATTTAAGTGGGTTGGAATAGTTTATATTCTATATCTTGCTTATGATATTTATAAATCCCGACCAAAAAGTATAAATTCTGATGAGAAATTGGGAAAAAGTTTTTTATCTTTTTTCAAAGATGGTTTTTTAGTTGCTGGCACAAGCCCTAAGGCTTGGATGTTTTTTCCATTTATCTTTCCACAATTTATTGATTTTAACTCTAATTATGTTGCTCAATTTATTATCTTAATAACCACATACGTGATTTTAGATTTTTTATCTTTAATTGGTTACGCTATTCTAGCAAATAAAATGATTACTTGGGTTAAAGCTAACGCAAAGGTTATAAACACAATTTCTGCGTGCGTTTTAATTGTGATAGCAGCTATAATTGCATTTATGCAACAATATTAGGCGTTAATGCGATACTACTGTTACTTGCAAAAGAATTAATTTCTTTGTTAAATAAGACTTAAATTAATTAATTAATAATAAAAGAGGAGAGAAATGAAAATTAAAAATATTATAATTACATTTGTTTCTGCAATAGCAATTTTATTTTCAACTTCAGTTGTTTCATTAGCAAAAGTTGTTGGTGATAAAATTATATTAGGTGCTGCAATTTCTTTAACCGGAAAATATTCATCTAATGGTGTTCATACTCAAAACGGTTATAACATGGCCGTTGACAGAATTAACAGCATGGGTGGTGTTAAAGTTGGAGGAAAAACTTACATGTTTGATATTATCTACTACGATGATGAATCAAACCCTAAAAGAGCAGCGCAACTTGCAGAAAGATTGATTTCACAAGATGGTGTTGAGTTTATGCTTGGACCTTACAGTTCTGGTTTGACTAAAGCGATTGCACCAGTAACAGAGAAATATGGTGTTCCAATGGTAGAAGCTAACGGTGCATCAAGATCTTTGTTTACAAAAGGTTACAAATATTTATTTGCGGTGCTGGCACCAGCGAACTTATATTTGGATGTTGCAATCAGAACAGCAGTTGAGCTTAATGGTGGAAAAGGTGTAAGAATTGCACAAGCTTTTGAGCAAGATGCATTCTCACAGGACGTTAGATTGGGTATTTTAGATGCTGCAAAAGAAACAGGATCAAAAATTATAATCGATGACAAACTTCCAAAAGAGCTTAATGATATGGCGGCAACTTTAGCAAAAGTTAAAGCAACTAAACCAGATGTTCTTGTTGTTTCAGGGCACACAAAAGGTGCGTTAACAGCTATCAGACAAATTGCTGAAATGAAGGTTGATGTTCCAATGTTAGCAATGACACACTGTGATGCTGCAAAACTATCTAAGCAACATGGTGCAAATTCACAATACGCTTTGTGTGCTTCTCAATGGCATAAAACACTAACTTATAAAGATGATTTCTTTACTGATGGTATGACTTATGATGCAGACTTTACTAAAGAGTTTGGTTATGCACCACCATACCAAGCAGCAGAGTCTTCTGCGGCTTTATTAGTGTTTAAAGATGCTTTTGAAAGAGCTGGATCTTTCGACCAAAAGAAAGTCAGAGACGCTCTTGCTGCTACTAACATGCAAACATTTTATGGAAACATAAAATTTGCTGAAGGTGGTCAAAACGTTGATAAGCCAATGGTTTTATTTCAAGTTATGTGTGATGATGCAGGAAAATGTGAAAATAAAGTTGTAGCTCCATTAAAATGGGCTTCAGCGGAATTAATTCACCCAATTCCTAAGTGGTCAGACAGATAATATAAAAAAAAATAAAAGCCCCCTAGCATTAGGGGGCTTTTTTTTATAAGCATTTAAAAATTTATGGATTTTTTAATATTTCAAGTTCCAATGTTAACCGTTCAAGCTGTCTTAGACGGATTGTTACTTGGAATATTATTTGCACTTATTGCATATGGAATGGCTCTTCAATGGGGAGTTATGAATATAATTAATATTGCTCAAGGTGATCTTGTTATATTAGGTGGATATATTGCATACTTTATGTATCTTTATGGAATTCACCCAGCGTGGGGAGTAATAGTCTCGCCAATTATAATGTATTTTGTTGGGGTTATCATTTACAAATTGGTTATTAATAAGGTTGTTGATAGAGATTTGTTCATCTCAATTCTTGCAACGTTTGGCATAAGTATTTTATTTATGCAGTTAATGAACTTTGCTTTTGGTGCAGATGTTGTTCTTGCAAATTCAGGTTATGGGACAACTATGTTATTTGATAATTCTGTAACATTGCCAAACTCTAAGATTTTCTCAGCATTTATAAGCATAGTATTTGCTATTGGATTAGTGATTTATATGAAAAAATCAAAACTAGGACGAGCTATTAGAGCAACTGCTCAAAATGCAAGAGCTGCAAAAATATTAGGTGTAGATACAGAAAAGGTTTACGCAGCAACTTTTGGAATAAACGCAGCATTGTGTGGAGTTGCTGGAGCACTAATCTCGATAACATTTACCATTCATCCTTATATGGGATTACCTTACACAATAAGATCTTTTATGATTGTAATTGTTGCAGGTTTAGGAAACTTACCTGGCGTAGCCATGTCAGGAATGGGCCTTGGTGTTTTTGAAGAATTTGCAGATTATATTTTAGGAACAGAATTTAGAATAGGCTCTGTATTTTTATTATTAGTTTTAATTTTAGTCTATAGAAGATTTAAACTTTCTAAAAAAAGAGAGTACTTAAAATAATGAATAAAAATATAATTTTATATGCTGCTATTTTAATATTTGGTGTCGCGGCACCTTTTGTTTTCCCAGCATTTAAAGTTCAATTATCTATTCTTTGTATTTTAATCATCTTAGCAATTACATGGAATGTTCAAGGTGGAGAAATGGGATATAATACTTTTGGAAATATTCTTTTTTATGGACTTGGAATGTATCTCTGTGCCTCGGTTCAAGTTGGGATGTTCTTTCCTTTAGCAGAGTGGACAGAAGGTGGTGGAGAAAAAACATTTGTACATACTCCTGCACAATTTTTTCAAGGATTTGCAGTAGGACTTGCTGTAGCTGCAATTATTCCTGCAATAGTAGCAGGTTTAATTGGCTACTCAATTTTAGGACTTAGAGGACATTATTTTGCGATTTGCACATTAGGTTTAGGTGTTGCTGCTGGAGAAATTTCAGGAGGAATAGAAATAATTGGAGCGGGTCAAGGATTTACCACTCCTCCTTTTCCAAAAGTTGGAAGTTTAGAAGCAAGAGGAGAATTTTTTTATTTTTGTAGCTTCGCAGTTTTAATTTTTACATTTCTTGCTGTTAAAGCAATTTACTCAACCAGGTTTAAATTAGTTCTTAACGCAATAAGAGATAATGAAGATAAGGCAGAAGCCATGGGTATCCAAACTATGAAGTATAAAATTATTGGTTGGATGATATCTGCGTTTTTCTGTGGTTTAGCCGGAGGTATCATGGGTGGACTTGTTGGCTATATAGATTCAACTGATGTTGCATTTGATGGAAGAGAAATGGGAGTGTTTATGGTATTGATGGCAATATTAGGTGGTAAAGGAACTTTATGGGGACCTGTAATTGGAGCTACCGTTTTTCATATATTTAAAGAGGGTTTTTGGACATTCTTCCTTGGATGGCAGTATGTAGCCCTTGGAGTACTAATAGTTGTCATTGTTATCTATTTTCCAGAGGGAATTATGGGATGGTTAAGAGAAAAGTATCCTGAAAGATTTGGAGAAGTGGTTGATGAGGCTGATCGGAAGGCTCAGGTTGAACTCAAATGAGTATATTAGAGGTAAATAATGTGAGCAAATCTTTTGGAGGTGTTAAAGCCAATGTTGATATTTCTATGGCAGTCGAAAAAGGAAAAATCGTTGGATTGATTGGTCCAAATGGATCTGGAAAAACAACATTATTTAATTCTATAGTAGGAACTTATCCCATAGATCAAGGTTCAATAAAATTTAATGGTAAGGAAGTATCTGAGTTGCCAGTTCCAATTATTGCAAAACTTGGTCTTCTAAGAACATTTCAACAAACAAGAATCTATGGAAAACTTAATTGTGTCGATAACATGCTAATAAGTCATAAAGCTAGTGACGAAAGTTTAGTTTCCATTTTCTCTAAAATTCCTCAAGACTTAACAGACAAAGCTGAAAATTTATTAAACTTTGTTGGACTATATCAGAAGAGAAATTTAAGAGCAGGTGACTTATCATTTGGTCAACAAAAACTTTTAGAGCTTGCCATGGCATTAATGAATGAACCTGAAATGTTGCTTCTAGATGAGCCAACTGCAGGTATTAATCCAACATTGATAAATGGAATTATAGATAGATTAATAAAAGTAAATCAAGATTTTGGAATTACTTTATTAGTCATTGAACACAATATGAGAGTAATTATGCAATTGGCAGAAAGTATTTTTTGCTTAGCACATGGAAAAATGCTTGCCAATGGAACACCAGATGAAATTAAAAATGATAAGCGAGTTATAGATGCTTATTTAGGAGCACAATAATGGCTAATCAATATGAAGTATTAGGTAAAGCACCTGGTGCTGACGATCTAAAAAAGCTTTCAGAAGACAATATTCACTTAACAATTAAAGGTTTGTCAGCTGGCTATGGTAAAATGGAAATTCTGCATAATTTAGATTTGTTTGTCAGCAAGGCACAATCATTATGTTTGATAGGTCCTAATGGAGCAGGGAAATCTACAATTCTTCACTCAATATATGGTTTTACGAATATTTTTTCTGGTAAAATCGAAGTTGATGGCAAAGAAATAACAAACCTTACACCTGCAGAGAAATTAAAATCTCAAGGGATAGCTTATATTCTTCAAGATAATTCTGTTTTTCCAGACATGACTGTAGAAGAAAACCTTTTAATGGGTGGATATATAAAAGATAAAACTGAAGAGTCATTTGAGGAAGCAGAGAGAGTTCTTCAGAAATATGAGAGATTAAGAAATAGAAGAAACCAACCAGCTAAAGTTTTGTCTGGTGGTGAGAGAAGATTGTTAGAAATATCTAGAGCTTTAGTAATGAAACCATCTATTTTATTAGTTGATGAACCTTCAATTGGATTAGAACCAAGATATATTCAAATGGTATTTGAAATCTTAGATGATCTTCAAAAAAATGAGAAAAAAACAATTATATTGGTTGAACAAAATGCCAAAAAGGGTTTGGAATTTGCCGACATTGGATATGTTTTAGTTTCTGGACAAACTGCTATTGCAGGTAAAGGAGATGAACTTCTAAATAATCCAGATGTGGGTCGTCTATTTTTAGGCGGTTGATGATCAACTCCAAATATTTTCTTCAAGGAATACTTGCATCAAAAAAGTTTGATAGTCCAGCCATTGCCTTGGGTGCGAGTTTTGTTGCAATTGGCGCTTTACTTAAAAATTTAGGTTTTACTATTCAAGAAAGTATATTTTCAACTTTGTTAACTTACGCTCTTCCAGGATCTTTAGTCATGGCAGAGTCTATGTTAATTGGTGCCTCGCTTGTAAATATTTTTCTTGCAGTATGGTTGGTTAACTCAAGACTTTATCCAATGACGGTTTCAATTATGCCATTATTAAAACATGAAAGCCAACCAAGATGGAAATATTACTTATCATGTCATTTTGTTGCTGTTTCATCGTGGTTGATCTTAAAAAGTAACTATGAGGAAATAGAAAGGAAATACAGAATAGATTTTTGGATTGGTATAGGAACAGCTACATGGTTAGTTGCAATTTTTTCAACCATTATTGGTTATTATGCTTCTGATTTTTTAAATAGAGATATGATTATTGCTCTAGCGATAATAAACCCAATTTATTTTATGTGTGCAATGATAGGTGTAATGAAGACAATACAACTTACATCTGCAATTTTACTTGGTGCATTATTAGGACCTATTTTTTATTTTATTTCTCCCGAGTGGAGTGTACTTATCGGTGGGTTGGTTGCTGGGACAATTTCTTATTTTATTGGAGAAAAATATGGCAGTTAATATAGTTTTAGCAATAATAGTAACTTCTTTAGCAACTTATTTATCGAGATTTCTTGGAGCATTTACCTCAGAAAAAATTAGTGAAAAATCTAAAATTTATAGATGGTTTAATTGTATAGCATATTCAACTTTAGCTGCCTTAATTTCAAGAATACTGATATTTCCGTCAGGAGATCTCTCTGAAGTCAACTATATTTCAAGGATAATTGTAATTTTATTATCAATATTAATTTTTTATGTCACAAAAAGAAATTTAGTTTATCCAACAGTATTATCTGTTATAATTTTGGCTGCATTAAATAGTTTTGCGGTATGAAAAAACTTATTTTTATTATATTTTTTTTAATTTTTAGCAGTAATGTAAACGCTGGTTGTGATGATCCTATAACTGATGGTGTAGATTACACAAAATGCAAATTTTCAGATGGTCAAGATTTACAAGGTAGTTACCTTCCTAATTCAAATCTGTCTTTTGCAAGTTTTATCCAAGTAAATTTTGACAAGAGCATAATGATGAATTCAAATCTCTCGTTTGGCACATTTTCTGAGTCATCGTTTATTAGAGCGAATTTGTATGAGTCAATTTTAACAGGTGCGAACCTTGAACTTTCAAATTTCTCGAGTGCTAATTTAACAAGAGTGGACTTCATGGGATCTACATTGATTGATACAAATTTTCAAAATTCAAACTTAATGGAAGCAAATTTTACGTCTTCAAATATTTTGAATGCAAATTTTGATGGAGCTAACCTTATAGGTGCGACCTGGACTAATGGTGAAATTTGTGGACCAGACTCAATAGGAACTTGCAATAGAATAAATTAATGCAAGATTTAAAACAAATAGATGGATTTGATATATCCTTTCATGAAAAATCAAAAAGAATTATAAATATTAAAATTGAAGACGAAATAATTGAAAGACTTATATTTCCGTTTAAAAAATTTGATATTACGGCACTCGAATATAAACCTTTTACACGTTTCACAATTGCAAAAAGTTTAGATGAGACTACATCTCATGAGCTGGGTAAACTTTTAAACCATATATTAAAAAATAGAAATACAGGATGTTTCATAATAGGACCAAAAAATATTTCATCTAAAATTGATCAAACATTTTTAATTAAATTATCTACAGCAATTACTCATTTAATTGGTAACCCTAATCATGACTCAATGGCAGGAAAATATTATGCGAGATTTCATGTAAAGCATGAGGATAATAGCGACTCTTATTTAAGAAAAGCATATATAAACATGGATCTTCATACTGACGGCACTTATGTAAAAGAAACTACTGATTGGATATTGATGTCAAAACTAGAGGAAGAAAACGTAGATGGTGGTGAAACAGCTTTATTACACTTAGATGATTGGGAGCATTTATCGGATTTAGCTAACGATGAAGTTGGAAAACAAGATTTTATTTGGGGTTCTCCTAAGAGTAAAAATGTTGGTTATAAAGTTGAACATCCAGTTTTTTCAAAAGATCAAAACGGAGAAGCTACAATTTCCTATATAGACCAATTTCCAGAACCAAAAAATATGAAGCAGGGTTTATTTCTTCAAAAATTATCAGATTCATTAGAGGGAAGCCAAAATAAAATTGTAACCTCTCTACCCGTGGGTAGTGCTATAGTTGCAAATAATTACTTTTGGCTACATGGAAGAAAACCATTCAAAGAAAACAAAAAATTATCAAGGGAATTGCTTAGAATTAGAGGTTCCTTTTTTAATAATTAAGTATAGTAATTACTTCTATGAAACTGGGTTTTATAGGAACTGGAAAAATAACTGAGTCAGTAGTTACTGGTATTTCTTCGTCAAAAATTAAATATTCCAAGATTTTAGTTTCACCTAGAAATCTTTATATCGCAAAAAAATTATCAAAAAAAAATAAAAAAGTAAGTATTGGCAAGTCAAATCAAGAAATTATTAATAGTTGTGATTGGATTTTTCTTGCTGTTACTCCTACAGTTGGTGAGCAAATAATCAAAACGTTAAAATTTAAATCTAACCAAACAATAATAAGTTTTATCTCAACAATTACTTTGCCAAGGTTAAAAAAATTAATTAATGTAAAAGCAAAAATTTTTAGAGCTATACCACTTCCACCAATATCATTAAGAAAAGGGCCAGTTCCAGTTTTTCCTCCAAATAAAACATTAAAAAACTTTTTTAATAAACTTGGAACAACAGTTGAAATAAATAATGAAAAGTTATCTAAAAATTTTTGGTCGACATCAGGTATGATGGCTCCATTTTATGAATTATTAAATACTATGTCTAATTGGCTTGTACAACGTGGTGTTAAAAAAGATAAAGCTCAAAAATATATAACTTCATTGTTTGTTGCATTGTCTGAAGATGCATTAAGAAACTCTGATAAGGACCTAAAATTTTTAGTTAAAGAATCTCAAACTCCCAAAGGATTAAATGAACAAGGAGTTCAAGAACTTAGAAAAGCAGGTTTTTATAAGTCTACAGAGAAAACATTAAATAGTATTCTTAAAAGACTTAACAAAGTATAATTCTCTATGTCATCAGATTTAAATATTCTGAAAATAGAAAATATCTCAAAATATTTTGGAGGACTTGCTGCTGTATCTGATTGTTCATTAACCATTAAAAGAGGAACAATTACGGGAATTATTGGTCCAAATGGATCTGGAAAAACCACGCTATTTAATCTTATTGCAGGAAATTTAAAATCCTCAAAAGGAAAAGTTTTTTTTAATAATGAAAACATAACAGATATACCATCTCATGAATTATTTTCAAAAGGTCTTCTAAGAACTTTTCAAATTGCACATGAATTCTCTAATCTTACTGTCTTAGAAAATTTAATGATGGTTCCAGGAAACCAAACTGGAGAAATACTGTTAAATGCATTTATAAAGCCTAAACTTATTAAAGAAGAGGAAGAACAAATTAGACTTAAAGCCTATGATGTAGCAGAATTTTTAAATTTAAAGCACTTAGCTAATGAAAGAGCAGGAAATTTGTCAGGAGGTCAAAAAAAATTACTAGAATTAGGCAGAACTATGATGGTAGATGCTAAATTAGTTTTATTAGATGAAGTAGGAGCGGGTGTTAATAGAACACTATTAAAAGAACTGGGAACTGCAATTTTAAGACTTAATAAAGAAAAAAATTATACATTTTGTATGATTGAACACGATATGGATTTCATTAGTAGGATGTGCGACCCAGTAATTGTAATGTCAGAGGGTGCAGTTCTATTTGAAGGAACCTCTGATGAAGTAAAAAAAAATGAGCAAGTTATAGAAAGCTATCTCGGTAGAGGAAAAAAAATTAATGGAGAAACCAGCTGATGGCATTTTTTGAGGGAAATAATATGACAGGTGGTTATGGTGATGGTCCAGATATTATTAATTCTTGTTCTATTAATGTCGACAAAGGGGAAATTGTTGCAATCCTAGGTCCAAATGGTGCTGGAAAATCTACTGCCATGAAAGCAATGTTAGGTTTATTAAATTTAAAATCTGGAAGTGTAGTTATAGAAGATCAAGACATATCCAAATTTTCCCCACAAGAGAGAGTTCAAAGAGGAATCTCTTTTGTGCCACAGACAAAAAATGTTTTTTCAGAATTGACAGTAAGAGAAAATCTTGAAATAGGTGGATTTCTTAGAAAAGATGATATCGATATAGTCATTAATCAAATCTACGAATTATTTCCAATTTTAGCAGAAAAAAGAGACCAAGTTGTTGGACAATTATCTGGTGGTCAAAGACAACAAGTAGCCTTAGGGAGAGCTTTAATGATACAGCCATCAGTTTTAATGTTAGATGAACCAACTGCTGGTGTTTCACCTATTGTGATGGATGAACTGTTCGAACATATAGTTAAAGTTAAAAAAACCGGAGTGGCAATAATTATGGTAGAGCAGAATGCAAAACAAGCACTTAGCATATCAGACCGTGGTTATGTTTTAGTGACTGGTGAAAATAAATTTGAAGGTTCTGGAAAGGAATTGTTAAATGATCCAGAGGTAAGAAGGTCATTTTTAGGAGCTTAATTATGGATTTTATCAATGCAATTATTGTATTATTGAATTACACAATATTACCTGCCTTAACCTATGGGTCTCAATTAGCTTTGGGAGCAATATTTGTTACCCTTATTTATGGAATTTTGAGATTTGCTAATTTTGCAACAGGAGACATGATGTCTTTTGGCACTATGTTTGCAGTTTTATTTACTTATTATCTGCAATCAAAAGGAATAAGTTTTGGTTTTTTACCGACAGCTTTACTGACTATACCTTTTGCCGTTGCAATGATGATATTCTATATGCTCATCATAGATAAAACAGTTTTTAGTTATTATAGAATAAATAAAAGTCCCCCAGTGCAATTAGCTATGGTTAGTATTGGTGTAATGTTCGTAACTCAAGCAATTATTAGAATAATTATTGGTCCCACTGATAGAAGATTTATGGATGGGGAAAAATTTATCTTAAAAGCGTCAGAATTTAAGGATTTGACAGGACTAGCTGAAGGGTTAACAATCAAATCAACACAAATCATTACTATTGTAGTAACTATTATATTAGTTGCGACCTTATTTTGGTTTTTAAATAAAACAAAAACAGGAACAAGTATGAGAGCTTATTCTGATAACGAGGATTTAGCATTGCTCTCAGGAATAGATCCAAAAAAAGTAGTTCTTATAACTTGGATAATTGCAGGAATTTTAGCTACTATAGGAGGTGTATTATATGGCTTAGATAAAAGCTACAGACCTTTTGTTTATTTTAATAATATGCTTCCTATATTTGCCGCAGCTATAGCTGGAGGTATTGGTAATCCTTATGGTGCTTTTCTTGGTGGGTATTTAATTGCATTCGCAGAAATATTTCTCACTTATGCATATAAAAGATTTTTCATTTATATTTTACCAGAACAACTGGAACCAAACTCTTTGATGCAACTTTTATCTACAGATTACAAGTTTGCAATATCATTCTCAATTTTGGTCATTGTTTTGGTATTTAGACCATCAGGGATTTTTGAAGGAAAGAAAATATGAAGAATTACTTAAATATAATTATTGCTTACTCAATTATGTTAGGTCTAATAATTTTAGTAGGTATTTTTCAGTCTTGGTCTATTGCTTTGACAATTTTTAATTATTGTATGATTTCAGCTGTAATGACTATGGGTGCAAATATTCAATGGGGATATGCAGGTCTTATAAACTTCGGAATAATGGGCTATACAGCTTTAGGGGGGTTAGCAGTAGTACTTGTTTCTGTTGCTCCAGTTTCTGAAGCATGGAGTGTTGGAGGAGTAAACATGCTGATGAGTCTTCTTCTTATAGTTTTAATGATATTTTCTACAAGATATGTTCTCAAAAACAAAGATAAATCAAAGAAAAGAAACTACTTAGTTGCAGGAATAATTATAGTTGGGCTTTTGCTTATCAAAATAATTTCAGGACCAGCCATCGAATTAATAGAGGCTGTTGAGCCAGCTAAAACTGGTTTTTTAGGTGGATTAGGAATGCCAGTTTTATTCTCTTGGATTGTTGGTGGTTTTTTTGCAGCTGGTTTAGCATTTATAGTTGGAAAAGTTGCATTAGGTTTAAGAGCAGATTATCTAGCCATAGCAACCTTATTAATAGCAGAAATAGTTGTTTCAATTATTAAACATGAGGATTGGTTAGCGAGGGGTGTAAAAAATGTTATAGGATTAAAGAGACCTGCTCCTTATGAGATAGATTTACAGACATCACCATGGTTTATAAACCTAGTTGAAAAACTTCATAATACAAAATTATCATTAACCAACTCACTTACGGAAAGACAAGACCTTTTAAACCAATTAGTAATAGATGCGTCTTCAATTTATGTAAAACTTTGTTTTGCTGGGTTATTTTTAGTAGTAGTTATTATTTTATTGTTAGTTACTCAAAAAGCACTTTATTCACCCTGGGGAAGAATGATGAGAGCCATAAGAGATAATGAAGAAGCGGCAAGTGCAATGGGAAAGAATGTTGTTAAACAGCATTTATTTATATTTATCTTAGGTTCAGCCATTGTTGGAATAGCAGGAGCAATGATGGTAACTAATGATGGGTTATTTACACCAGGAAGTTACCGACCTATGAGATATACATTTGTTATATGGGTGATGGTAATTGTAGGTGGAACAGGTAATAATTTTGGAGCAATTCTTGGTGGTTTTGTAGTTTGGTTTTTATGGGTAGAAGCTGCACCAATTGCATTATTTTTTATAAATCTATTTACTGCACATCTTCCAGAAACAAATGAGATAAAAATTCATTTAATAAATAGTGCACCGTATTTTAGATTTTTATTAGTTGGAATAGGTCTTCTTTTAATAATGAGATTTAGACCTCAGGGCATAATTCCTGAAAAGATTATTAAACAATAATCTTGAAAAGTGAGCTATTTAATTTTTGGTTTTCTTACAGGTCTTAGTTTAATCCTAGCAATTGGAGCACAAAATATATTTGTAATTGAACAAGGTCTTAAAAAGAAACATGTATTTATTGTTTGCTTAATCTGTTCATTATCTGATTTTATACTTATTTTTTTAGGAATATTTCTATTTCATCATTTCCAGAGTTTTTTTTCACCATTAATAGAACTCATATTAAATCTTCTCCTTCTTTTGTTTTTAATAAATTTTATCTGGAGGAAATTAAAGTCGATTAATAATCAAATTTCGATTAATAAAAATTCTGATAGAAATACTTTTATCTCTACAGTTCTTAAAACACTTGGTTTTACTTACTTAAATCCACATGTGTATTCAGATACGGTATTTTTTTTAGGTAACTTTTCTAAAGATTTTTTAATAACTCAAAAATACCTTTTTGGTATTGGAGCATCATTTTCATCATTTCTTTTCTTTTTTATACTAGGATATCTCTCAAAATTCTTATCTAATTATATAAGTAGTGAAAGACTATGGAAAACAATTAATTATTCTATAGTCCTCTTCATGACCTTGCTATCAGTTTATGTTTTTATGAGTATTCTAAAATAAAAAAAACTCCAGCAGCTTTCACCGCTGGAGTTAAATTTAACAAATATTATCTTTGTTTTTTGTCTTTGAATTTTCCACCTTTAATTTCTTTTTCAATAAAGGCACCTGATGCTTCTCCAACATCAGTAAATTCAACACTAGATGCACCTTCGTAGTTAACTGCTTTACCGCTAGCAAGTAAATCTAATGCTTTTTTTAATTCTCCTGGATATATTTTTTCTCCTGGAGCATTTGCAACTGACATTACATTTGCTTGAACTGTAGCTCGATCAGCTTTACCACCTGCTTGCATAGCTAAAACTATTAATGCTGCTGCATCGTAAGACTCTGAAGTATAAGGTCCAGATGAATCAATTCCTGCTCCACCAGCTACACCTTTAAATATTGTAGCACCTTTACCCATTGATCCTGGCAAAGATCCAAATGATTTGTTTAGATCATTTCCGAATCTGTCAGTTAAAGAGTCACCGATCATTCCATCAGATAAAACAAATACGTCAAACGCACCTGAGTCTAATGAACCATCAATGATACTTCCACCAGCTTGGTCTAAGTAACCTAACACAGCTAAAGCATCGCCACCTGCTGCTGCCAATGTTGCAACTTCAGCACCGTAGTCTCCTTTACCTTCTTCATGAGCTGTAACAACTGTTACGTTTATTCCATGAGCTTTAACAGCTGCAACATATACATCTGCTAAACCTTTGCCGTAGTCGTTGTTAGTGTGTGTAACTGCAATACTTTTAACTTTTCTATCTTTAGTAATATCTGCTAATACTTGACCACCTCTTGCGTCAGATGGAGCAGTTCTAAAGAAATATCCATTATCATTTAGATCAGTTAATCCTGGAGAAGTAGCTGATGGTGAAATCATAACTACACCATTTGGAACAGCAACGTTAGTTGCAATAGCTCCAGTTACACCAGAACAATCAGCACCCATAATTGCTACTACACCGCCAGATATTAAACCTTCTGCAGCAGCTGTTGCAGCAGCTGAGTCAACACAAGTTGAATCTGCTCTCTCAACAGAAATTTTCTTTCCTCCAAGTAATGAACCTGAGTCTGAAGCTTCTTTAAATGCAAGCTCTGCAGATGCAGCCATTGCTGGAGTTAGGGATTCAATAGGACCTGTAAATCCTAAAATAATTCCCATTTTAATGCCATGTCCATCTGAGTATGCTTTAGTTGCAAAGCAAGAAACAAATACAAACATCGCTAATACTAGTTTTTTCATATATTCCCTCTAATTGTTAACAATTTATATAAACAAAATTAAATCCTATTGATTTTAATTTTCAATGAGAAAATCATCTCATTTTTTGAGCAAAAAACACTGAAGTAATGACAATTATTCCTCCAATTACTGTTACTAGAGATGGAATCTCACCAAAAATAAAAAAAGTAAGGATTAAACCAAATACAGGGAATAAAGCGTAGAATGGTAATACCATATCAAGAGGATAAAATTTATAAAGATAGAACATCATTAAATGTCCAAGCAAAGAAATAATTGCTCCAGCGTATAAAACTGTGAACCAACTTCCTAAACTTATATTTTTTATTGTTTGAAATGTATTTCCCTCAAATATTGCAGACAATATTATTAAAATTATAAATCCAGTAAAGCTCATTATAGTATTAGTAAATTTAACATCTAATTCTTTTAAATATCTTGAAAATACTTGGGATAGTCCATAAAAAAAAGCCATACCACAAATAAGAAGTGACCCTATTATTTCCTCGATTACTTTTGGGTCAAATGCAAGTATGATAATACCAAAAAAAGATATCATAATTAATATCCATTTCTTATAACTTATTTTTTCATTTAAAAATATTGAGCTTAATATAATCCCAAAGGGAATTGAAAGTTGAGCACCTATTGTAATTGGTGCAAGTATACTTGATGCATTTATAGATAAATATAAAAACATATTCACTGCAACACCAAAACATAATGAAAACCCAATCAAAGGAATAATATATTTGTTATCTATACTTTGAATTTTAAAAAATGGAATTAAACAAATAAAAACAATAGCCATTCTTAATGAACCAAAAAGAATTGGTGGAATAGTGTCGTTCAATCCAAGCTTACCAGTTGGATATGCACTTCCTAATAAAAATACAACAAATAAAATAAGTAAAGTATGTTTTGCAGACAAAAATTATCTTATAGAGAAAGGATCTAAAGTTGGTTCATCAGATGTGTAATACCAAGTTGTCTTAACTCTAGTATAATCCTTTATTGAGTCCATTCCCGCTTCCTTTCCATATCCACTATCTTTAATTCCACCAAAAGGTGCTGAAGGAGAAATCAATCGATAGGTATTTACAAACGTTATACCTGCTCTAATTGCATTAGAAACTCTTAGACCTCTAGAGAAGTCACTAGTATAAACTCCAGAAGATAATCCATATTGATTATCGTTCATTTTCTCTATTACCTCATTTTCTGTATCAAACTTCATAACTGATAAAACTGGTCCAAAAAGCTCATTTTCTGCAGTTGGAAGGTTGTGATTATCACATTCAATTATTGTGGGAGGAAAGTAGTATCCCTCATTTGAAAATGGATGCCTTTCACCACCACATTTTATTTTCCCCCCCTGTTCAGTGGTTTTTTTTATGTTTTTTTCAATAATTTCTAACTGTTTATAATTACTCAAAGGTCCCATTTCTGTGTCTGGATCCATGGGAGCACCAATTTTTATTTTTTCAGCTCTTTTTGTGAGTTTATCAAGGAACTCATCGTAAATTCCTCTTTGAAGATATAGCCTTGAACCAGCAATACAACTCTGTCCGCTAGCTCCAAATATTCCTGCAGTAATTCCATTAACAGCATTTTCTTGATGAGCATCATCAAATACTGCAACAGGACTTTTTCCTCCAAGTTCTAAGCTTACTTCTGATAAATTTTCTGCAGAATTTCTAATAATATGTCTTGCAGTTTCGGGCCCTCCCGTAAAAGCAACTTTTTCAACTAAATTATGTGTAGTTAAAGCTTTTCCACATGGATCTCCAAAACCTGTAATAACATTTACTACTCCTTTAGGAATACCAGTTTCCTCTATCAATTTTGCAAATTCAAACATTACTGCTGGTGCAAGTTCAGAGGATTTAATAACCACAGTATTTCCCATTGCTAAAGCAGGTGCAAGTTTTGTTGCTGTTAAAAACATTTGAGAATTCCATGGAACAATCGCAGCAATAACACCAATAGGTATTCTTGAAGTTATAGCTTGGATATTTGGTTTATCTATTGGTAGAACTGTACCTTCGACCTTGTCTGCCATACCAGCATAATAATCGTAATACTCAGCAATATAATTTGCCTGTTTATTTGTTTCTCTATAAAGTTTTCCAGTATCTATAGTTTCAATTTTTCCAAGTAATTCTGCGTTATCTCTAAGCTTATTTCCAATAGCTCTTAGAAACTTTGCTCTTTCACGCGGTAATATTTTAGGCCAATCTCCTTCAAAGGCTTTTTGAGCTGCTTGAACTGCTTTATCTACATCAGAAGCACTTGCCTCAGGAACAATAGCCCATGGTTTATTATCCTCTGGATTTAAAGTTTCAAAAGTTTTTTTAGTGTCGGAGTCAACCCATTCTCCTCCTATAAACATTTTGTATTTTTTCAATTCAGGCATTTTTTATATGATCTTTAATTGCTTTATTTACATCATAAGAGCATTCAATACTACACAGATGTTTACCCATAGGTATTATTTTTGCTTCAGAATTTTTAATTTTTTTACTCAGATTATCGGTCATTTCTGGAGTTGAGCCGACATCACCTTCTCCAGTCATCACAAGTGTTTTAACATTAATATTTTCAAATTTTTCGTTATCTTTGTGATTTACAAATAATGAGTAAACTTTAATAAAGTTATCCATATTATTATTATTAAGAATTGTGATGATTTTATCTGAAATTAGAGGATTTTTTTCAATAAAATCCTTATTAAACCATCTTTTGAGCGCGTCTTTTGTAAGTTTTTGATCTTTTTTTGTCTGCTCAAACCTTTCATTTACTATTTTTTGTTCATCATTAGATCTATTAAATATTGAGCACAACAATGTTAGGGATTTCAATCTATCACTAAATTTCGTACCAAAGTTTCTTGCAATCAATGAGCCTATTGAAAATCCAACAAGGTGAATTTTATCAAATTTTAATTCATCAATTAGATCAATTATTTGATCTGAAAAATCATCAAAACTTATTTTTTCTTTATTTAAAGGTGTTCTACCATGTCCAAGAATATCATAAATTAAAACTGTATTATCAAATTCATCAATTTGTGGATCCCAAATATTATGATCAAGACCCACGCCATGAATAAATACTATTGGAATTCCTTCTTTTTGATTTAGTTTATAGAATGTACCTTTAGAGTCTGTTGCATTGATCATTATTATTTTGGTTCAATGCCCATCTCCTTCATATCTTGGTACCTATCACCTGTTCTTGCATGAGCTCTACCTGTCGAAGCGCCACCAATTGCAATAACAATTTCATCATCAAATGGAGCATCATGAATTGTAAACTCATGTGTAAGATAATATGGTCTTAAACCAGAGTCTGTTTTGTGCATCATTGGGATAGATATTTTTGATCCAGCTGGACCTCTTGTGTTTGTAAAACTTAAATAAGAAGTTCCTCCAACAGCATCTCTGAACTTATTACCAAATCTTAATGTATGAATAAATGCTGATGCATGTTCTATTTCTCCATTCAGTCCAACCACACCTGCTTTTCCATACGCTAATATTTTATCAGGAGATCCTATTTCTTTTATAAGTTCGGGAACCAATAAATCTCCGAGTTTAGGAGCTAGATCTAAAATAATAGGTTTTAAGTCTTCCACAAAACCTTTTCCATCCCAAGGATTTTTAAAAACCGCAGCAACAGAAACCATCAAAACAGGTTCTTTAGCTTCTTTTCCACCTTCAATAAAAGTCTTATCTACAAATTTAGTGAACTTACGTAATTCTAATTTCATTTTTTAATTCTATGTGTAAAGCTATCTCTTCTAAAACTGTATAACGCTTTTGGATCTACATCAACATCTATAACAACTGGTTTATTTACTTTTAATGCACTTTTTACAGCCTCATTAACTTCTGATAATTTTTTAACTTTAATTCCTTTAGCACCATATAGTTTAGCAACTTCATCAAAAGGAGGGCTTTGAATATCAGCTCCTAAATATCTTTCACCATAAAAATCTTTTTGATAAGCTTTTTCTGCTCCCCAACTTTTATTATTCATTACTATTGTAATTGTGTTAATGCCATGTTCTACAGCTGTGCTTAATTCCGAAATAGTCATTCCAAATCCACCATCACCCATTAAACTAACGACAGTTTTATTAGGTTTTGCAACCTTTATTCCCAAACCACATGCAAATGAGAAGCCTACTAAACCAAAATCAAGAGGTGTGAAAAGGGCAGGAGGATTGTAATATTCTAAAGCATCTGTTGCTTGAAGACAAAGTGTTCCAGCATCAAGTGTTATTGCAGTATTTTTCGGTAGTACTTTTCTTAATTCTCTGAATAGACCATTCGGTTGGATTGGAAAATTTTTTAACTTTATATTATCTCTATCTTTAAGAAATTTTGATCTCTCTAATAAAAAGCTATTTGTCCATTCTTCGTAATTGAAAATTTTCTTTTGTTTTCTTAACTCAGCTAAAATTTGATCTGTCACAAGAGCAGCATCGCCATGAATACCTACATTAACTGGAAAGTATCTTCCTATCATTGTTTTTTCTAACTCAATTTGTACAATTTTCGCATTTTTATTTATATTGTCATACGAATAGAAAGTAGAATTGAAACCAAGTCTTGTACCAATTGCAATAATTAGCTCTGCTTCTTTGACTAATCTTGATGCAACAATATTTCCTCTAGGTCCCATTTGTCCAGCATTTAACTTATGACTGAAGGGAATTGCATCTCCATGTCCTGCTGCAGTTACAATTGGAATATTTAAAAATTCAGCAAGCTTTGTTACAGACTTAAATTTTGAATTATATTTTATTCCTCCTCCAGCAACAATTACTGTTTTTTTTGAGTTGAGAATAAGTTTTATAGTTCTATCAATTGAATTCTTTTTACTTTTTAAGTCACTTTCAGCTTTATAGGATTTTTTATTTTCATTAATCTTAAACTTTGAAGTATCAGAAAGAACATTTCTTGGAAGGTTTATACAAACTGGTCCTCTGCGTGGTGACATTGCAAGATTAAAAGCATCTCTAAAGGCCGTTGGTATATGACTTGCCTTTTTTACTGTCCATGTTTTTTTTGTTATAGGATCAAAAAGTGATTGTTGATCAAGTCCTTGAAAGGCATCCTCCATCTTATCTTTAGTAGAATATAAACCTGCAATAGATACTACAGGAGAAAATGCTGCTTTTGCTTGCGCTATACCCGTAACTAGATTAGTTGCTCCTGGACCGTTTTGACCGGCAATTATTACACCTGGTTGATTAGAAGCTCGTGCATATCCATCCGCCATATGCGTTCCAGTTCTTTCGTCTCTTACACCTATAAATTTAATTTTTTTTTCATGATATAACGCATCAAACATTTCCATGGTTGCTGAACCAATTAGACCAAAGACGTGTTTAACTTTTTCTTTTTTTAATGATTTCACTGCCGCTTGACCACCGGTCAAGGTATTCTTGGTCTTAATCACGATACTTTTTTTACTTCAGTATCTAAATCATCTTTAAAATTAGGCATTACTTTTTCAGTGAATAGTTTAATACTTTTCATACAGTCTTCATGTTTAACACCTGGAAAGTTAGACCAGACTTGAAGATTTTGAAGATTAAGTTCTGATTGTAGTTCTTTAATCTTATCTGTTACATATTCAGGAGTACCAAACAACATATTTCTCTTATGTAAAAACTCATAATTAAGAAGATCTAATTTACCCTTTGTTTCTGGAAGCTCTTCACCAGGATCCATGTGATTACCAAGACCTCTCCAATGACAAACCCATTTCATATAATTTACCATATGTTGGCCTGCTTTTTCTTTGGCCTCCTCCATAGTGTCAGCGACAAACATATCTCTGACGAGAGTAACGCCTTCACCTAAAGGGACATTTTTTTTAGTAACTTCAGATCTTTTATTTTTGTAAGCTTCAAATCTTATTTTCAATGCTTTAACTGTAGGTATCCACATAATTACATTTATATTATTTTCTGCTGCCCACTCTATAGATCTTATACCATCAACAACTTGATGTATTGGAGGGTGTGGATTTTGATAAGGCTTTGGAAGAACACTAATTTTTTTCATAGTGCTATCTGCCATATTCATAAATTCTTCGCTTGGAGGGCTCATGTCATGCTGCCAAACATAATTTGGTGATGGGTAAGTATAAAATTCTCCATCATGATTAAAAAATTTCTCTGACCATGCTTTTTTCAAAATTTCTAATGTTTCAGCAAATAATCTAAAATTTTTTGCCTGATCTTTTAAATCTGCTTCTTTGTTTAAATTAATTGCCTCTCTCCCATAAACTCCTCTTGCAACACCAACTTCTACTCTTCCTTTTGAAAGTTGATCAAGTGTAGCAATATCTTCTGCTAATCTAATTGGGTTATGAAAAGTTATTACATTTGCTGCTTGTCCTATTCTTATATTTTTTGTTCTTGCTGCAGCATCTGCTCCTAGCATTAAGGGATTAGTACATGACTCCATTCCCTCATGGTTAAAATGATGTTCAGTAAACCAAATTGAATTCCAATAGTTTTGATCACAATATTCAGTGATCTGTTTAGTTTCATCTAATAATTTGTGATATGGTTTGTGTGTCCAATTTGTAGTATTACAAAAATAACCAAACTTCATTAAAGCCTCCTTTAAAAATTAATTTAAAGACGACCGATCCCACTTTCGTATATGAAATTACGACGAGTTATGTATCGCTTTATAGAATTATATTATTATTCTTACCTTTGATATTCAACGAATTTTTTAAGGGATTTATTAAGAAATTTATCGTATCTGAGACCGCTATTAGTTAGTTTTTTCTTATTTAAAAATGAAAGATTCATTTTAAAGTCATATGAGGGTTCAAAAAAGAAAGGAACTGAGAGCCTTTTTTGCTTGTTCCATAATACCCTATGATTAGTTGCTTTAAATCTTCCCTTACTTAAATATTCAAGCGCTCTTCCAGTATTTACAACTAAAGCATTTTTATTAAAGGGAACATCGTACCATTTTTTTGTTTTACGGTTTTGTACTTGTAAACCACCCTTTTTATTTTGGTAAAGTACTGTGAAAATACCACTATCTACATGTGTTTCACACCCAAGAGCAACCCCATCTTGTTTAGAAATTTCAACAGGCTTTGTTTGATTAGGGTAATAATTAAAACGTAATGTACTTAAAGTTTTTAATCTTGAAAATGCTTTTTTTGATATATCAGTATCCTTATTATAGATTTTAATAATACTTTTAAAAAGAATTTCACTTAAATTAAATATATCATCATAATAATCAGATAATTTAGAAATATTATTTGTGGTAAATGATTGCTTAATATTTAAATATTCTATGTACTGATTTTTTACTCTTTTTGAATATTTCTTAGTTACTTTTAAATCTCCCAAATCTAGTCCTTCTTTACCATTTACGTCGTTAGGAAAGTAACCTCTATAAACATTTTTATTTTTTTTATTCCATTTTTTTGGAGCTAATTTAAGTTTATTTTTTATATTTAGTTTGAAAAAATTTTCTCCAACCTTACAAATTTTATTTATATTTTTTAATTTTATACCATGACCTGTAATTTGAAAAAAACCAACATCTAAACAAGCTTTCTGAATTTCTTTAACTATTTTAAGGGTAGGTTTTGTATCAAAACCTTTTTCAAGAATAGAAGAAATATTTATTGTTGGAATATAGTTTTTTTTTATCATCTATTAGGTGTATCTGATGCAATCATTTGGCCTCGAATTTTTTCTCTAAAATAAATATATACACCTGCGCCAATAATTATTGCGGCTCCAAGAAAAGTTCTAGGTACTGGTATAGTTTCAAATAATATGAAACCAGCTATCATTGCAAAAACTATGTACGAATATTCAAACAGAGACACCACAGACGGAGAAGCAATACTATATGCTGTAAAAACACAAAAAAAAGATATTGATGTAACAATACCCATTACAAAAACGTAAGGCCAAGAAACAGCTGGATTTACAAACCATTCTCTAAAAATAAACTGCATTGTAGGATCGGAAAAACTATTAAACTTTCCATCACCACTTATTAAAAATATTATAACACTCGCAATTACTGCAAAAATATAAAGTAAAGTTAACTGAGTATAAATATTATCTTTTTCAGATGTATATTTTGTAATTGTCATAGAGCATGCATAACAAAGTGAGCATGCAACTGGCGCCAATTTAAAAAAGTTAAAGTCCTCTAAAGTTGGATTTAGCACAATTAAAACACCAATAAATCCTACGGTTATTGCACTCCATCTTCTAATTCCAATTTGTTCTTTTAAAAATACTTTAGCAAATATTGACATGAAAAAAGGACATGAAAAGAATAATGCGCTGACCATAGCTAAAGACATAAATGTAAGTGAAATGTAAAAGAAACTAAAACCAAAGAAAAAACAAATTACTCTTAATAAAGTTAAAAAAGGATAATGAGTCTTTAATGTAAATTTTTTCTTTGTTATTAAGAATATAGATATAAGAACTGTAGCTTGAACAATAGTTCTACCAAGATATAACTCAAACAAAGCAATTTCTTCAAATATATATTTTATAAGAGAGTCTTGAATTGAAAAAAAAGCCATCCCTATCATAATAAATAGGATGCCTTTAGTATTATTATTTGCTTCCATATGTTAATTCAAAATAAAGTCAGCAGCTCTCTCACCTATCATTAATGTTGGTGCATTTAGATTTCCACTTGTAATTTCTGGCATCACAGATGCATCGGCTACCCTTATATTCTGAAGACCACGAATTTTTAATTTTTCATCTACCACTGCCATATCATCTATACCCATCTTTAAAGTACATGATGGGTGATATGCTGTTTCTGCTTTTGATCTTACATATTCTTCAATTTCCTCATCTGAATTTGCATTATCACCTGGCCCAATTTCTTTACCAGCAAAAGGTTTCATAGAGTTTTGACATAAAATTTTTCTTGCTACTCGAACACATTTTATTGTTTCTTTAAGATCATAATCATCCTCTAAATAATTAAATTGTATTTTTGGATAATCATAAGGGTTTGAACTTTTCAAAGTAATTTCCCCTCTACTTTTAGGTTGGTTTAAACTTGCATGTAATTGGTATCCGTGTCTATCAGGATCTACTAAACCATGGTCTATTACAAATGCTGGGAAAAAATGAAATTGTATATTTGGATATTTTTTATCTGGAGATGATTTACAAAATCCACCAGCTTCTAAAAACGAGGTAGAGCAGGGCCCACTTTTGTTTAAGAACCACTGGATACCCACCTTTACCATATTAAATTTATTTACATATGAATATAATGTATCTGGAGTTTTACATTCTTGTTGAATATAGGTTTCTAAATGATCTTGTAAATTTTTTCCAACTCCTTTTGAATCATGAATAACTTCAATTCCTTTTTCTTTAAGATGATTGCTTGGACCAACACCCGATAACATTAATAATTGTGGAGAATTAATTGATCCACCACTTAAAATAATTTCTTTATTTGCGTAAATAGTCTTCGTTTCATTTTTTATTTTAACTTGAATTCCAATAGCTTTTTTGCCATCAAAAATAATCTTTTCTACAAATGACTCAGTAAATACTTTTAAATTTTCCCTACTTTTAGCTGGTTTTAAATAATATTTTGAAGCACTTGCTCTCTGACCTTTATGAATAGTAACATCGTACATTCCAAAGCCTTCTTGGTCTTCTCCATTCATATCACTATTTATTTTATGTCCTGCCTCTTTAGCCGAGTCCAAAAAAGCTTTAAAAAGGGGATTTTTGTTATTTGATTGATTTACAGGCAATATACCTTTTCCACCTCTATAATTATTTTCTCCACCTGACCATGTCTCAATTTTTTTAAAAAAAGGTAAAACATTTTCGTAAGACCAATTTTTTAACCCAAATGAAGCCCATCTCTCATAATCATTTTTATTTCCTCTGACATAAACCATTCCATTATGCGCGGAACAACCACCAATCATCTTTCCCCTAGGACAAAATAATTTTCTATTGTTTAAGTGTGGCTCAGGTTCAGAATAATATTTATAATTATATTTTGGGTCATGCATTGCATACAGTATTGCAAGGGGCATGTTTACTTTCCATATATCACTATCTTTACCAGCTTCAAAAATTGCAACCTTATTTTTACTTTGTTCAGTTAGTCTATTAGCGAGAACGCATCCTGCTGTACCTGCTCCAATTATTAAATAATCAAATTTCAAGGTATTTATTGTGGGTGGTCACCTTCAATAGCAATTCTATCCATTACTCTTTCATATCCTAATCCTCTACCTGGATAAAAATCTGCAATTGCAAAGTGAATAACACTTCTATTATCCCATATACAGACTGTATTTTCAGTCCAGCTAAATCTACAGGTTAATTCAAGTCGTGCTTGGTGTTCAAATATTTTTTTTAAAATTTCGTCACTTTCTTCTTGTTCAAGTCCAATTATTTTTTTTGTGTATGTCCAATTGACAAATAGAATTTTTTTTCCAGTCTCAGGATGTGTTCTTACTATTGGATGTTCATTAGAATATTCATCAAAATTTCTTTTTTCATTTCCCTCCATTTTTTTATATTTTTCAATGAAAAATTCTGCGCCAAGAGAACTATGGATTGCTTTTTTATCTTTTATCTTTTCTTTTATATCTTCATCTAATGTTTCCCATGCAAGCTCCATGTTTGCAAAGCATGTATCACCACCAACAGGAGGAATTTTAATTGATTTTAATATTACTGCTTTCGTTGGTTTTTCATTGTAACTAACATCACTATGCCAATTCTCACCCCATTGGTTTTTTTCGTCTTCTGCTTTAATTATTCTTACTATTTCGGGGTGTTTACTTAATCCTTTTACATATGCATGTGTTTCTAATGGTCCAAATTTTTCAGCTAAGGCTATATGTTGTTCAGCATTAATTTTTTGGTCTCTAAAGAAAATAACTTTGTGTTCTAATAATAAATTATTAATTTCCTTGATGTTTTGATCAGATGTATCTTTAAGATCTATCCCTGTTATTTCTGCACCTAGTGCTCCTGATAAAAGTTTAATTTCCATAACTTATTTTTTTAACTTACCAGAAAACACTAAATTTTCTGAGTTAAAAGAAACCTTATTTTTATTTATAAAGTCATCCATTATTTGGATTTTATCTTGTTCAAATTCTGTGACCTTTCTTTTATCCAGATCAATATAAAGCGACAGGCTTTCAATAGTTGCAGCAAGCTTTTTTGACTTCTTTTCATACATTTCGCATTTTAAATGTAATCTTTTTTTATCATGATCAAAGAAGGTGCAATAAACATCTACTTCATCATTTTCTTTCACTTCATTGTCATAGGTAGTTCTCGTATCTACAACCATAGTACTTCTTTTATTAATTTGTGCATTTGAACCACCCATGTGAAACTTATTAAGCATTGTTTCCCATGCTTGATCAAAAATTAGAACATAGTATGCCATATTCATATGTTCATTGTAGTCTGTCCATTCCTTAATAACTTTTCTAGTGGCAAGATGAAATGACATAATTTAATTTAAACTTTATTTATTTTATCTGCTATCAATATTTTCCTTTTCATTTCTCGAAGGACAGGCTTTTCTATAAGTTTACCGTCTATGACTACTAGACCTGTATTTGAATTATTAAATTCTTCTAAAATTTTTTTAGCCTTGATAATTTCATCTTGAGGTGGTGTAAATACTTCATTTAAAATTTTAATTTGTTTTGGATGAATGGAACCTTTTCCAGTAAAGCCTAAGTTTCTTACTTGTTCAGCCTCTTTCCTCATTCCTTCCATATTCTCTAAGTCTAAATAAGGTACATCTATCACATCTACACCAACACTTGCGCCTGCATGAACTAACTTAGATCTTGCATGAACCAGATTTTCCCATTTATTTTCAACTCTAAGCTCAGCTGCCATATCAACTCCACCAAAATATAGAGCAACTATTCTTTTACTGGCATGAGCAATATTATAAATATTTTCTAAAGCCTCATTTGTTTCCATTATAACATGAAGATCCGTCTCTAAATTACAGTCTGTTAAAAGATCATCTATAAACGTTATTTCATCTGGAGTTTTAACCTTTGGCAACATTATAGCCTTTAAATTTATTTTGCTAGATATGAAAGCTTCTAGATCTAAAAGACCAAACTTTGTTCTTTGATTATTAAGTCTTACAACTAACTCTACATCATTTTTTACTTCGAGAGTTTTTAGTGCCTCTATAGTATTTTTTCTAGCTTCTGCTTTATCATTAATTGCTATCCCATCTTCTAATTCAATACAAACCATGTCTGCACCTGATGCAATTGCTTTGGGAAACATTTCAGGATGAAGTCCAGGTGTAAAAATAAAACTTCGTCTTACTTTTAATTTGTCCAAGTCCATTTAATTTTTATAATCAGGTTCTTCTTTATCTAAAATTAATCTTATTTGGGATAAAAATAGATTGGGAAAGTCAGTTGGAAAGTTTGCATGTTCTTCTGCAGTTTTCTCTGCAACTTCATGGCTGACTACATTAAGTTCTTGGTTTGTTGAAAGAGCTGTAAGATATGTTTGTGCCGCTCTTTCAAAATAATAAAGTGAATTAAAACCTTCAGCCACAGTTTCTCCTGTTGTTAAAATTCCATGATTTGCCAGTAACATGTGCTGTTTATTTCCAAGGGAATTTGCCATTTTAATGGATTCGTCTTCAAGACCTAAACCTCCAAATTCAGTATATGTAGAAACTCTATTATAAAACATCATTGTATTTTGATCGATTGGTTTCAAGACTGGGTCTTTTAGAGTAGAAAGAGCAGTTGCATATTTGGAATGGACATGAAAAATACATCTTGCGTGTGGAGCTTTTTCGTGAATTGCACCATGGATATACAAGGCTGTCGGATCAATAACGTCTGGCTTATTCTTTAACTCGTCTTTATTTTCTTTAGTAACTAAGATCAAATCACTAGCCTTCATTCTACTAAAATGAATACCTGCTTTATTACAGTAAAAATCAGATGTACCAGGTATGCATGCACTAAAGTGGTTTGCAACTCCCTCATGCATATCAAGTCTAGCTGTCCATCTAAAAGTTGCAGCTAAATCCTTCTGTAATTCTGATATTTCCATTTGCATGATTTTAAAATATAGTTGAAAAATAATTTATGAACAACAACGTTTTTGTATCATGTGCTGTAACAGGGTCAGGCGATACTGCAAGCAAACACCCTGACTTACCAAAAACTCCAGAACAAATAGCTAAATCAGCAATTGAGGCAGCTAAAGCTGGAGCAGCAATTGCACATATTCATGTTAGAGAAGAAGATGGAACACCAAGTAGAAGGTTGGAATTATATAAAGAAGTAGTTGATAGAATTAGATCAAGTGAAACCGATGTAATTTTAAACTTAACTACTGGTATGGGTGGAGATTTGGACATAGGACAAGGAAAAAACCCACTAGATTTTGGCCCTATGACAGACATGGCAAATGTTATGGAAAGAATAGCTAATGCAGAACAATTTTTACCAGAAATTTGTACATTAGATGCTGGAACATTAAACTTTGGTGATGGTTCAGTCATTACAGTTAATACTCCTAATGATTTAAGAAAAGCTGCAAAAAAATTACAGGAAATTAAAGTTAAACCAGAGATAGAGGCATTTGATTTAGGAAATATGTGGTTTGGCTCTCAATTATATAAAGAGGGTTTGTTAGATGATCCTCCAATGTTTCAAATGTGTTTAGGTATTCCTTGGGGAGCTCCAGCTACTCCGTTAGCAATGCAAGCAATGAAAGATATAATGCCAGAACAAGGAGTGTGGTCAGGCTTTGCAATATCAAAAAATGAAATGCCTTTTGTAGCACAAACAGTTGTTATGGGAGGAAACCCAAGAGTTGGTTTAGAAGATAATTTGTATATATCAAAAGGTAAACTTGCAACCAATGCTCAGTTAGTTGAAAAAGCGATCAGAATTGTAACAGATCTTGGTGCATCAATAATGACTGCAGAAGCTACAAGGAAAAAATTAAAGCTTGTTAAACACAAGTAATGTCCAAAATTAAAAAAGTTGCAGTAATTGGCACAGGAGTAATTGGAGTAGGGTGGACAATAAGACTCTTGGCTCACAACATAAAAGTTTTAGCATACGATAAAAATTTAATTCAAAGGAATATCTTAATCCAAGAAATAAAAAGAGCTGTACCTTTTGTAAAAAAACTATTTAATAAAAAAAATATAAATTTAAATAATTTAAAGTTTTTTTCTTCTTTAGAGAGTACCGTTAAAGATGCAGATCTAATCCAAGAATGTGCTCCTGAAAACTATAAACTTAAAACTCAATTAATAAGTCAAATTTCAAATTATTGTAAACCCGAGGTTTTGATATCGTCAAGCTCATCTGGATTACTTCCCTCAAGAATTTTTTCAAAATGTAAAAATAATAAAAGAGGTATTATTGCTCATCCATTCAATCCTGTTTATTTACTACCTTTAGTTGAAATAGTTCCAGGAAAAAAAACAAGTTCTAAATCATTAAAAGCAGCAAATAAATTTTATAGATCGATCTCAATGAAACCAATTACCCTTAAAAAGGAGCTGCCAGGATATCTATCTGATAGACTGCAAGAAGCTTTATGGAGAGAAGCGCTTCATATTATAAATGAAGGATATGCCTCAACAGAGGATTTAGATAGAGCTATTGAGGACGGCCCAGGCTTAAGATACTCATTAATGGGAACATTTTTAACTTTTCATTTGGCAGGAGGAAAAGCCGGAATGAAACATATGCTTGAACAATTTGGGCCCGCATTAAAACTCCCATGGACTAAGCTTAAAGCACCAAAATTATCAAAAAAACTCTCAGAAAGATTGATTTCTGGTACAAAAAAGCAAGCAAAAGGAAAGTCAATCAATCAATTATCAAATATAAGAGATGAGTACTTAGTCAACTTACAAAACCTTAGAAAAAAATATGAAAATAAAATTAGAAAATAGATATCTAAAAAAAACTTAAAATGGTAATTTAGTTGTATGGATTTTAATCATTTTTTAACAAGTTACATGCCAGATACAAGTATTGGTTCAAGGCAGCATTTTAAAAATATGCTTGAAGAATGTGTAACTGCTGAAAAACTTGGTTATGCAACGGTATCAATACCAGAGCATCATTTAATTAACTTACTAATGATGCCGTCACCATTGCAGATGGCTGTAAAGATTGCATCAGTTACAAAAAATATTAAAATAACAACAGGGATAGTTGTTTTGCCTCTACACGATATGAGAACATATGCTGGTGAAGTAGCTACTGCTGATATATTAACTGATGGAAGATTAATCTTAGGTGTAGGAAGAGGAGCATTTCCATGGGAAATGAAGAGACTAGGCACACCAATAGAACAATCAAAAGAAAAATTTGTAGAGTCTTTAGAGGTTCTACAATTATTATTAAAAAACAAAGAAGTTTCGTATAAAGGAAAATACTATGACTTCGAACCATTAACCATAATGCCTCGACCCATAAGTAATCCAATACCAATGATGGTTGCCGCAATGAATTTAGAAAGTATAAAAGATGCGGCTTCAAGAGGATTTCATGTTCAATCAACAGTATTATCAGGTACAAAAGATCTTTTATTAAGTAGAGTTAATGCATTTAAAGAAGGCTGCATTCAACTAGGTGAAAAAGGTAAGTTACTCAAACTTTCAATGCAACGAATGGCTTACTTAGCAAAAGATGAAAATGAAGCTAGAGAGAAAACAAAACTTGCTTATGAATATTATAAAAGATTTGACAATATGTTTACAGGACCAGGAAAAGTAAAAGAAGGGAATATAGAAGCTTTGCCAAGAAAACAAACTTTAGAAGAATTAAAAGAAAATCTTTTAATTTGCCCATTAAATGAAATGATCGATAAACTTAGCGTTTATGCTGAAGCAGGAGTTGATGAGGTAATTCTTAGTTCAAGTTTTGGACAATCTCAAGAAGACCTAATAGAGTCAATGTATAGAATTGGTGAAAACGTAATCCCATATTTCAAAAAATCTAATATACAAGTAGCTTAAATATCTATGAGCATCATAGATTGCAATTACTCAGTCACAGGATCAGGGCCTGCAATATTTTTAACTCATGGAGTTGGAGGTGCTGAAGATGCATGGAGATTTATTACTCCAAAACTTAAAAGCATGTTTACAGTTGTGACATATGATTTAAGAGGTCACGGAAAATCACCTGTAAATAATAAAGATTTTAATTTAGATGATCTTGTATTAGATCTTGAAAGAGTAAGAGAAAAGACAAACATCCAAAAAGCCCATTTTATGGGACATTCTTTGGGGGGCATGATTGCTCCTGCTTATGCTAAAAAGTTTCCAGAAAGAGTTTTGTCAGTTGGCTTATTATCAACAGTTGCAGGAAGATCTGATGAAGATAAACAAAAAGTGTGGAGTGTCATTTCAGATCTAAAAGATAAGGGCGTTGAACAAACATTAAAAAATCTCACTAACAGATGGTTTACAGATAATTTTATTGAAAAAAATCCAGACCTGGTATCTAGGAGATTAAAACAAGTAATAGATACAGATAAAGATGTATTTATAAATGTTTTTAAAATTTATGCGGAAACTGAGATGATCTCTTGGTTAAAAGATATAAAGAAACCCTGTCTATTTATGACGGGAGAAAATGATGGTGGATGCACTCCTTCTCATAACATAAAAATGTCAAATGAGGTGAAAGATTCTAAATTAGTTATCATACCAGAGGTAAAACACTCTTTTTTGATAGAGGCTCCTGAGCAAATTGCAAATAACTTAATAGAATTCATTGAAAATATTTAAAGCTCTAATGCATTCTTAAAGTGTTACCATCAACGCCAACTACTTGACCAGAAATTCTAGAAGACTCATCGGATATTAAATAACAACACATTTTACCAATATCTTTTTCGTAAACCCAAGTATTAAGAGAGGTCATAGAAACGAATTCACTCTCCACAGTTTTTTTTGAAATTTTCAAAAATTTAGCTTTATCTCTAATAACTCTTCCCATTCTATCTCCTTTTACAGTTCCTGGACAAATTGCGTTTACTCTGATTTTAAACTTTCCTAATTCCATTGCTAAAGTTTTTGTCATTCCAACTACCGCCCATTTACTTGCTGAGTAAGGAGATCTTAATGGAAATCCAAATATACCTGCTGTAGAGGATAGATTAACTATTGAGCCACCTTTGTTTTTTTTTAACATTGGGATTGCTAATTTTGAAAAAATAAAATGACTAATTACATTTATCTTTAAAGTTTGTTCCCAATCTTTTGTTTTAAGTTTGTCCATAGTTCCTGTTGGGCCTGCAACCCCAACATTATTAATTAGTGCATCAATCTTTTGTGTTTTTTTTTTAATTTCTTTAAAGAAATTTATTACATCGTTTTCATTTGAGGCATCGCAATAAAAAGAAAATAATCTTTTATTATTTAAAGGATTTTTCTTTAATTTGTTAATAGATTTTTTATCAACATCACAAACGAATACCTTTGCACCTTTTTCGAGACACTCTTTTGCTGTTGCCCATCCAATTCCTGATGCCCCAGCAGAGATAATTATTTTTTTATTTTTAAAGTTGTATGACATTAATCGGTAAGTCCATCAGACCTAACTTTATTTCTTTCTAAATGTATGGGCAATACTTTTCCATAAATTGCTTTTGAATGTTCAGGTGTATTTACTCTCCAGGGATCCAATACATACGCAGGTATACACATAAAACGTGATGTTTTTCCTATAACTTTAGTTACTCTATGCATAGTAAATCTACCTTTAAATATTTGTAAATCACCAGGCTCAAGCTCAAGTCGTTTTACTCTTGTTCGATCTCCATCTAGTACTTTCTTCACCTCATCAAATTTTTCGTTACCTGGTTCTCTTATGTTAGGACAATATTCAAATATTCCACCTTCTTCTGGTTTTTGGATCATTAGACTTAAAGTAAATTCACAACTATCAAAATGCCAAGGTAATATTCCATCAGGTTTCATAACGTTATATGCATGACAGGCTAAAGGATCAGCCCATCTATATATAGGTGAAATCCCTAAGCAAGCAGATACAAATTTTAATAATTCCTCAGTTTCATATAAAAATTTCATCTCAGAATTTTTTGCAAAACAATCTGAATTTAAATATCCATTAAATCTATCCATAAATATTCTTTTTGGGTGATCTTTGGGAAGAGTAGGGTCATCTTTTGCATAAAGATATGCGTTGATACTTTCTTTAGACATATAAACTTCATTAAGCTGTTGCTCTAATTCTTTTTTCATTACATTTAAAGAATTCGGTAAAATAAAATTAGGAATTATTGTCTAATTCAGTTTTACATTTTTCAATTATTTTCTTAATCTTTGGTGATTGTAAATCATGAATTGGGTATTTGTCTAAATCAACGATGCTACTTAAACTTTTTTTCATAACTATTTAATCTAATTATGAGTTTGAAAGCGATTCTTGCAATTCTTTATTTGATATATAGCCTTTAGCATTTCCTTGTTTATCAACTACTTCACAATTAGAATTACTACAAACAACTTGAGGTAGAAATTCTTCTATAAACTGATCTTCATCAACTTTTATCAAGTTTGATTTGTCAATATCATCTGATTGATTTATTGGTTTCATTATAATTTTTGCTTTAATAACCTTTGTTCTATTTACGTCTTTAACAAATGCCTCAACATATTCATCAGCAGGGTTCATTATAATTTCTACAGGTGTTCCTACCTGTACAAGTTTTCCTGCATTCAAAATTCCAATATGATCTCCTAGCCTTAATGACTCATCAAGATCATGAGTAATAAATACTATTGTCTTTTTTAATTCTGATTGGAGGTCTATAAGTTGTTTCTGCATATCACTTCTAATTAAAGGATCTAATGCAGAAAAAGCTTCATCCATTAACATAATGTCTGTGTCAGTAGCTAAGGCTCTTGCAAGACCTACTCGCTGTTGCATACCTCCAGAAAGTTGTGCAGGATATTGATTTTCAAATCCAGTCAAACCGACAGACTCGATTTTTTCCATAGCAACAGAATTTCTTTTTTCAATCTCCATACCTTGCATCTCGAGCCCATACCCAACATTTTGTAAAACTGTTTTGTGTGGAAACAACCCAAATCGTTGAAATACCATACTCATTTTTTGTCTTCTAAATTCAATTAATTGTTCTTTGTTTAGAG
>CACKZF010000005.1 GCA_902604565.1 uncultured Pelagibacteraceae bacterium | reverse complement strand
GCAACTTACAAAGATTAGACGGTCCAGTAAGAGGAAATGGAAAAATAATTCAAGAATTAGAGGGTATTTTTCGAGGTGGTGGCTGGAACGTTCTAAAAGTTATTTGGGGATCTTATTGGGACTCACTTTTAGCAAATGATAAGACCGGGCATTTAGTAAAAATTATGAATGAGACCGTAGATGGTGAATATCAAGCATTTAAAGCAAGAAATGGACTGTATGTGAGAGAAAAGTTTTTTGGCAAATACCCTGAAACTACAGAATTAGTTTCATCAATGTCAGATACTGATATTTGGAGACTTAATAGAGGAGGTCATGATCCTCATAAAGTTTATGCTGCATATGATAAAGCGGTTAATCACAAAGGATCCCCCACAGTCATAATAGCTAAAACTATAAAAGGTTATGGTATGGGTAAAAGTGGTGAAAGTGTAAACACTACTCACCAACAAAAGAAATTGGATGTTGATGATTTAATGTATTATAGGGATAGGTTTGATGTTCCTTTAACAGATTCTCAAGTCAAAAATATTGAATATTTTAAACCAGACGAAAACTCTGAAGAAATTAAATACTTAAAAAAAAGAAGATTAGAACTTGGTGGATTTATTCCAGAGAGAACATCATATTCAAAACCGATTAAAGCCCCAGTTAAAGATATTTTTGATTTTATGAAAAAGTCTACTGGCGAAAAAGAAATGTCTACAACAATGGCATTAGTAAGAATGTTAACTAATCTTTTGAGAGATAAAAATGTTGCACCAAAATTGGTTCCAATTATTCCCGATGAAGCTAGAACATTTGGAATGGAGGGTTTCTTTCAAAAAATAGGTATTTATGCTCATGAAGGTCAAAAATATGAGCCAGAGGACTCAGCACAACTTTCATCTTATAGAGAAGCAAAAAGTGGACAGGTATTAGAAGAAGGTATTACAGAAGCTGGTTCAATGTCTTCTTGGATAGCAGCTGGAACAGCATATACAAATCATGATATTGAAATGATACCAATTTATCTTTTCTATTCTATGTTTGGCTTTCAAAGAATTGGAGATTTTGCTTGGGCTGCAGGAGATAGTCAAGCGAGAGGCTTCTTAATTGGTGCGACTGCAGGAAGAACAACACTTGCAGGAGAAGGTCTTCAACACCAAGATGGTCATAGTCATTTGTTAGCATCAACAATTCCAAACTGCATTTCTTATGATCCAACATTCCATTATGAATTAGCTGTGATTTTTAGAGAAGGTTTAAGAAGGATGCATGAAAAAAATGAAAATATTTTTTATTATATTACAACAATGAACGAAAATTACTCTCACCCTGCAATGCCAGATGATTGTGAGGATGGAATTCTCAAGGGAATGTATAAAATTAAAGAATCATCAGGTTCTAAAGAAGCAAAAATTCAATTATTAGGCTCTGGAACAATACTAAGAGAAATGATGGCAGCATCAGAAATTCTTAAAAAAGAATATCAGGTCGATAGTGAAGTTTGGAGTGTAACTAGTTTTAATGAGTTAAGAAAAAATGGAATGGAAGTTGAAAGATTTAACCTTCTAAATCCTGCAGAAAAAAATAAAAAATCATATGTAGAGGAATGTTTAGGAAAACATCAAGGTCCCATCCTTACAGCCACTGATTATATGAGAATAAATGCTGATCAAATAAGACCTTTTACAAAAAAGAGCTTTTATTCATTAGGTACGGATGGATATGGAAGAAGTGATACAAGAAAAAACTTAAGAAATTTTTTTGAAGTAGATAAAGAACACATAGTTGCTTATAGCCTTAGCGTATTAGCTAATGAACAGCTTGTTGCATCAAAGTATGCTGAAGATGCATTCAAAAAGTATAAAATTGATAAAAACAAACCCATGCCAACAAAAATGTAAATGTCTGATCAATCAAATAAAATATCTGCAAGTCCAAAAGTTAGAAAATTTGCCAGAGAACTTGGAGTAGATATAAACAATGTTAAAGGAACAGAGAGATCAGGTAGGGTTGTTGAAAAAGATTTAAAAGACTTTGTTTCATCTAGAATCAATCATCCTCAGAATAATAGTGAAAGACAAAAAGAAAAAATTATTAAAAGCGAATACCAGCATTCAGATTTTGGGGAAGTTGAAATTAAAGATATTCCTAGAGTAAAAAAAATAGCAGCTCCACATCTTGTAAATTCGTGGACAAACATTCCACATGTAACTAACCATGATGAGGCTGATATTACAGAAATGGAGGAATTTCGAAGCTCAATAAAAGATAATTATACAGGAGAAAGAATAAAAATTACCCCACTTACATTTATTATAAAAGCATTGGTACTTTCACTAAAAAAATTTCCATCATTTAATTCATCAATTGATGATATTGAAAATGGAAAGATTACTTTTAAAAAGTATTTTCATGTTGGTATCGCAGTTGATACTCAACATGGACTTATGGTTCCTAAAATTAGAGATGCTAATCAAAAAGATATCAATCAGTTAAGTGAGGAATTAAAAAAAGTAAGTGATGATTGTAGAAATTTAAAAATTGATAAAAAAGAGTTCTTTGGAGGATCAATGACTATCACAAGCTTAGGTGGTATAGGTGGTTCGTTTTTTACACCAATAATTAACTTTCCAGAAGTTGCTATACTTGGCGTAGGTAGAAGTTACAAAAAACAGGTATTTATTGATGGTAAATTTGTTCCAAGAACCATGCTTCCACTATCTCTCTCATATGATCACAGAATTATAGATGGTGCTGAGGCTGCGAAGTTTAATAACGAATTAAAAGATAATCTTGGATCCAATTTTGCATACAACTTGAGTAAATGATTACTAAAATTGAAATACTAGCAGATGATGTGCACGTCCACTTTAATGGAGAAAATTCTGAAATTTTTCCTAATATTTGGCTAAGAGATCATGCAAAAGATGAGCAAAATTGGGATAAAAGGTCTAGCCAAAGGAAAACATATACAGCAGCATTAGATATAAATTTAAAAGTTAAAAAGGCAGAAATAATTGAAAATGGAAAATATTTGAGTGTCTCATGGCCTGATTTAGAAAAACCAGTTAAATATTCATCTGAATTTCTAACTAATAATAAAATAAAAAAGAAAAAAGAAGTAAAATCTAATTTAAAAATCTGGAAAGCTAATGGAATAAATGAAGAAATTTTTTTAGATTATAATTCAATTTTATCAAATGAAGGATTTAGAAAATTTTTGAAAAATATTCATGAATATGGATTTTCAGTAATTAAAAACTGTGAAACCAGTTTAAAGTCTGTTGAAACAATTGCAAATAGAATTGGTTACGTAAGAAACTCTATATTTGGAGGACTATGGAGTTTTGAGTCAGATGAAAATAAAGCTGATAGCGCATACACTCAAGAAGAACTCAGACCTCATACAGATTCAACATATAGTAATGACGCTCCAGGATTACAATTATTACTATGTTGTGAATATAATGCTAGGGGTGGTGAATCGATTATGGTTGATGGATTAAAAATAGCAGAAACGATAAAAAAAGAAAACCAGCCGATGTATGAATTAATGACAAAAATAAATGTTAAGGGAAATTATATCGGTGATGGTGTTTATCTTGAGGCTGAAAGACCAATATTTAAGTTAAATGAAAATAATGAAATAGTTCAAGTTAGTTATAATAATTATGATCGAGCACCATTTAGATTTGAAAAAGATTTAACATTAAAGTTTTATGAAGCGATAAAAAAATTTGATCTTATTGCTAACAATAAAGATTATCAGTGGCGACATATACTTAAACCTGGAGAACTTCTAATATTTAATAATTGGCGAATACTTCATGGTAGGGGATCGTTTAATGGAGTTAGAAAAATGTCTGGATGTTATATTAACAAAGAGGATTTTGACAGCTCTTGTAAGTTAAACGGAATAAATTAATTAACAAAATTATCTAATTAAATATAATGACAAAATCCCTTTCAATGGTCTGCGCCCTAGTCACAACTTTTATTTGGGGAACAGCTTTCATCGCTCAAGACACTGGTATGGATAATATCGGTCCATTAACTTTTAATTCAGCAAGATTTATTGTTGGCTTTTTTACAATATTACCACTTGCCTTATTATTTGAGAGGAAGAAAATTAAACTAGAAATACTTTCAAAATCAAAACTTTTTATAAAATATCTAGTTTTCATGGGAGTATCCCTGTTTTTGGGAACTTTTTTACAACAAACTGCACTTCAATATACAAATATTGCAAATGCAGCTTTTTTTACAGTATTTTATGTACCGATAGTTCCAATTTTGTTATTTTTCATCTACTCCAAAAAAGTTCATTGGAGTATATGGCCAGCAATTGGTCTTTGTATCCTTGGTGTATACCTTCTAAGTGATTTTTCTAACTCAGAAATTATGTTAGGTGATGGTCTAGTTATATTGTGCTCAGTATTTTGGGCTTTGCATATAATTTTTGCAGGTAAGTTCATGGAAGAATTTGATATTCCAATGTTTTATGCTGCACTTCAAGCATTATTTGTTGCAACACTTTCATTAATCTTTTCTTTTATTTTTGAAGAAATAAATATTTCAAAAATATTAATGGAAAGTAGTTCTATTCTTTACGCAGGAGCATTATCAGGCGGTATAGCCTTTACATTACAAATGTATGCTCAAAAAAACATAGAAGAGGCACCAGCAGCAATTATTTATTCTCTCGAAGGTGTATTTGCAGCCGTAGCAGGATGGATTATTCTCAATCAATTTTTAAGCACTAATAACATGATTGGATGTTTATTAATATTGATTGCAGTAATTTCTTCTCAAATTTCACCTAGTTCTAAAAATTAGCTATAAGCAATTACAAAAAGAATTAAAGCAAGAAAAGTTCTGTAATAAACAAAAATATTTAAATTAAAATTTTTTACATAAATTAAAAAATATTTGATTGTTAAATAAGAAACTACAAATGAAAATATTATTGAATATAAAAATAATATGTTCAAATCTATATTTGCATTCATCACATCTTTCAAACTAAGTATACTTGCTCCCGCTAATGCAGGTATTGATAAATAAAAAGATATTTTTGAAGAATCTACTCTATCGAAATTTAAAAACCTTGAAGCTGTAATTATTATACCTGATCTGCTTACACCAGGTATAACAGCTAAAATTTGAAAAATACCAATGATTAAAATATTTTTTAAACTTAAACTGGTATCAATTTTATTTTTAATACTAGATCGGTCTGCAATAAATAATAAAATACCAAATATTAAAGTCGTCCATGCTATAACTTTTAAACTTCTTAAATTTTCAATCAGTCCTGAGGTATAAATAAAATAACCAAAAACAACTAATGGAAAAGAACCTAAAATTATAAGTAATAATAAAGACTTATTTCTTAAAATATTTACTAAATCCTTTCTAAAATAAAAAATAATTGCCAAAAGGGAACCTAAGTGAAGACTGATATCAAGTTGAAGCGAACTAATACTAAAGTTCGATATTTTTGATATTATTATAAGGTGGGCAGAGGAACTTACCGGTATAAATTCCGAAAAACCTTGTACAAACGCTAAAATTGATGCTTCTATATATTTTGAAATCATTAAGGACTTTTATTAGATAGTTAAAAGATTCCCTAAATAAGGCAATCATTTAAATGCATATCAACTATGCATAAAATAGAAAATATAGCAAAATCAATGTTTTTCGAAAATATATGTCAGTATATATTACCTAGTAATACTTTAAGGATTTATGCTTCTGCTGTATAAGCCGACTCAAATGACAAATAAAATGCTTAAGTTTGTGGATATAGGTCAACAAAATCCACCTAAACGAGACAAATCCCATAGAAAAGAGGATTTTGGAGAGATTTATCAAGAGTTTATTCATGAAAAAGCTAAAGAACAATCGAGCAGGTGCTCACAGTGTGGTGTTCCTTTTTGTCAGGTTCACTGTCCATTAAGTAACAATATACCTGATTGGTTAAAGTTAACTGCAGAAGGAAGGTATGAAGAAGCTTACCATCTATCCCAAAGTACAAATAATATGCCGGAAGTTTGTGGAAGAATATGCCCACAAGATAGGTTATGTGAAGGAAACTGTGTAATTGAGCAATCGGGACATGGAACAGTAACAATTGGTTCAGTTGAAAAATATTTAACAGATAAAGCATGGGAAAATGGCTGGGTAAAACCAATAAATGTAAAAATTGAAAATGAACAAAGTGTTGGAATTATTGGAGCAGGCCCCGCAGGATTAGCTTGTGGTGAGGAATTACGTAAAAAGGGATATCAAATAACAATATATGATCGGTATGACAGAGCAGGTGGATTGTTAATATATGGAATACCAAATTTTAAACTAGAAAAACATGTGGTTGAGAGAAGGATTAAACTTTTAAAAGAAGGTGGAATAAAATTTGTTCATAATTTTGAGGTTGGTAAAGACTCTACGTTGAAAGAATTACAATCAAAACATGATGCCTTATTAATATCAACAGGTGTTTACAAAGCAAGAGAAGTTAACTTACCTGGAAATGATTTAAGTAATATTTTTCCTGCAATGGAATTCTTAACAGCTTCAAACAAAAAAGGCTTAGGCGATAAAGTCGAAATGTTTGACAACGGAACATTAAATGCTGAAGGTAAAGATGTAGTAGTAATTGGTGGTGGAGACACGGCAATGGACTGTGTAAGAACTTCTGTAAGACAAAAAGCCAAATCTGTAAAATGTCTTTACAGAAGAGATAGAGAAAATATGCCTGGATCTGCGAGAGAAGTAGGTAATGCTGAGGAGGAAGGTGTAGAATTTATTTGGTTAAGTAATCCAAAAGAGTTTAGAGGAACTAATAAAGTAAACAGTATTATTGTAGATAAAATGAAATTAACAGATCCAGATGAAAGTGGCAGAAGAAGACCTGTTGCAGAAGAAAATTCAGAATTTGAAATTAATGCTGATTTGGTGATTAAATCCTTAGGCTTTGACCCAGAAGATTTACCAGTTCTATTTCAGGAACCTAGATTACAAGTTTCACAGTGGGGAACAATAAAAGCTGACTTTGATACCTTGGAAACTAGTATACCAGGCGTATTTGCGGCTGGAGATATAGTAAGAGGAGCTTCATTAGTAGTGTGGGCTATTAAAGACGGTAGAGATGCTGCAACTTCAATTGAAAGCTATCTTCAGTCAAAACAAAAAATGAAGGTTGCATAATGGATATCCAAAGCAAAAATCGTAAACTTTTAAAAAAAAATTATGTTTATGATGAAACTATGGAGCATGATGCATGTGGAGTAGGTCTTGTTGCATCAACTGAGGGTCTAAAATCAAGAAAAGTAGTCGAATACGGTATTGAGGCTCTGAAAGCTGTATGGCATAGAGGTGCAATTGATGCAGACGGTAAAACTGGAGACGGAGCAGGTATTCATATTGAAATACCAAATGATTTTTTTGCAGAAAAAATTGAAATAACAGGTCATGAGCATGATAACTCAGATTTATGTGTGGGAATGATTTTCTTGCCAAGAAATGACTTTGGGGGACAAGAGCAATGCAGATCAATTGTAGAAAGTGAATTAACAAAAAAGAATTTTAATATTTACGGATGGAGACAAGTACCTGTGGATCCTTCTGTTTTAGGAGAAAAGGCAGAACAAACTAGACCTGAGATTACACAAGTTCTTTTTACTCATAATGATAAGTCAATTCATGGTAAAGATTTAGAAAGAGCTCTTTATGAAACTCGAAGAAAAATTGAAAAAGAAGCTTTAAGAAATCAATTAAACAATTTTTATATTTGTTCATTCAGCTCGAAATCAATAATTTATAAAGGAATGTTTTTAGCAGAGTCTTTATCTGATTTTTATCCAGATTTAAAAGATGAGCGTTTCATTTCACGTTATGCAATTTTCCATCAAAGATTTTCTACTAACACCGCTCCAAGTTGGGATTTAGCCCAACCTTTTAGATCAATTGCTCATAATGGGGAGATAAACACACTAAAAGGAAATATTAATTGGATGAAAATTCACGAAGAGGAAATGTTTAGTCCTTTGTTCGATGATATGGAAAATTTAAAACCGGTTATCCCTGCTGGTAATTCTGATTCTGCATCACTAGATAATGTTTTTGAATTATTAAATATTTCTGGACATTCAGCACCTTTAGCAAAACTTATGCTAATACCAGATGCTTGGTCAAAAAAAAGTAAAGTTCTTCCAAAAGATCATCAACAACTTTTTAACTTTTTAAATAGCACAATGGAGCCATGGGATGGACCCGCTGCTATAGCTGCAACTGATAATGAGTGGGTTATTGTAGGTAGTGACAGAAATGGACTAAGACCTCTTAGATATACAATTACAAGAGATAAACTTTTGTTTGCAGGTTCCGAGACAGGAATGATTGACCTAAATGAGAAGAAAATTGTTTCAAAGGGAAGATTGGGACCTGGTGAAATATTAGGAGTAAGAATTGAAAAAGGAAAAGTTTATACAAACAATCAAATAAAAAATTATTTGTCTAAAGAATACAAACACTTCAATAATCAAATTATTGAATTAGATAAATCATTAATTATAGAAAATGAAAAAAGCGAGTTTTCAGGTGCTGATTTAAAAAAGATACAACATTGTTTCGGTTATAGTCTTGAGGACTTGGAGTTAATTTTACATCCTATGGCTGAGGATGCTAAAGAAGCAACTGGGTCTATGGGAGATGACACTCCACTTGCAGTTTTATCTGATAAATATAGACCTCTTTATCATTATTTTAGACAGAATTTTAGTCAGGTGACCAATCCCCCTATCGATTCACTTAGAGAGAATAAGGTGATGAGCTTGAAAACTAGGTTTGGAAATTTAGGAAATATACTAGATTTTTCTAATCTTACAGAGGAAAATATTTATGTTTTAGATAGCCCAATTTTATCCAACACTCAGTTTGAAAAATTTATAAAGTATTTTGGAGATAATTATAAAATTTTAGATTGCACATTTAATACTGATCAAACTTTAGAGGAGGCTATTGAATTATTAAAAAATAACGCTGAAAAAGCAGTTAGAGAAGGCAATACTCAACTTATTTTGTCTGATAAAAATATATCTGAAACAAAATTACCAATGCCAATGCTGCTATGCATTGGTGCAATAAATAGTCATTTAATAAAATTAGGCTTAAGAGGCTATGCATCAATTAATGTACAAACAGGAGATGCTCTAGATACCCATTCATTTGCAACATTAATAGGTGTTGGAGCAACAACGGTCAATCCTTACTTAGCATTTGATAGCTTACATCAAAGATATTCAAAAAAGCTTTTTGGGAATTTCTCATTTGATGAGTGCGTGGGTAGATATATTAAATCAGTAAACCTTGGACTATTAAAAATTATGTCAAAGATGGGTATATCAGTTTTAAGTTCATATAGAGGTGGATGTAATTTTGAAACTGTTGGATTGAGCAGAACAATTGTAAAAGATTATTTTCCAGGAGTATTATCTAAAATTTCTGGAATAGGTTTAACTGGTATTGAAAAAAAAATAAGATCTATACATAAAGATGCATTTGATATTCACTCTAATATTTTACCAATTGGTGGAATTTACAGATATAGAAAAAATGGTGAAACTCATCAATATCAAGGAAAATTAATTCATCTTTTACAAGCAGCTGTAGGCTCAAATTCATATGAAACTTATAAAAAATATACTAAGGGTATTTATGGTTTAAAACCAATTAGTTTAAGAGATTTAATTGATTTTAAAAATCAACAGGCAATTAATATTAATCAAGTTGAGCCAATAACTGAAATCATGAAAAGATTTGGAAGTGGAAGTATGTCTCATGGAGCCTTATCAAAAGAAGCACATGAAACACTTGCCATGGGAATGAACAGAATTAAAGGAGCTTCATGTAGTGGAGAAGGCGGAGAAGATGAAGAGAGATTTAAAGTGTTAGATAATGGAGATAGCGCAAATTCTAGAGTAAAACAAATTGCTTCTGCAAGATTTGGAGTAACTATTAACTATTTAAATAATTGTAATGAGATTGAAATTAAAATTGCTCAAGGAGCAAAACCTGGAGAAGGTGGTCAATTACCAGGATTTAAAGTAACAGAGGAAATTGCAAGACTAAGACACTCTACGCCTGGCGTAACCTTAATATCACCACCACCACATCACGATATTTATTCAATTGAAGACTTAGCTCAACTTATTTACGACTTAAAGCAGATTAATCCAAAGGCAAGAGTTGGTGTAAAATTAGTCGCTTCTTCAGGTATAGGTACTATTGCTGCAGGTGTTGCTAAAGCAAAAGCAGATATAATTCTAATTTCAGGTCATAATGGTGGGACAGGTGCCACTCCACAAACAAGTGTTAAATATGTTGGTATTCCGTGGGAAATGGGACTAACAGAGGCAAACCAAGTATTAACCTTAAACAAATTAAGACACCTAGTTACATTAAGAACAGATGGAGGAATTAAAACAGGAAGAGATGTTGTAATAGCTGCAATGATGGGTGCTGAAGAATTTGGCGTAGCAACAACAGCGCTAGTTGCAATGGGTTGTATTATGGTAAGACAATGTCATTCTAATACATGTCCAGTTGGAGTTTGTACACAAGACGATGAATTAAGAAAAAAATTTACTGGCACCCCAGATAAAATAGTAAATCTATTTTCTTTTATTGCTCAAGAGGTTAGAGAAATTTTATCGAGTTTAGGATTTAAAAGTTTAAATGAAGTAATAGGGCGAACAGATTTATTGAGACAAGTCAGTAAAGGATCACCAAATTTAGATGACCTAGATTTAAATCCTCTATTTGTTCAAGCTGATCCTGGAACAAATAAAAGATATTGTGAAACACCCATAATAAATGAAGTTCCAGATACTTTGGACCAAAGAATTTGGCCTGAGATAGAAAGTTTAATTAACAGAAAACTGCCATTAGAAAATGTTTACGCAATTGAAAATACAGATAGGGCAGTTGGAACAAGAATTTCATATAATCTTTATAAAAAATTTGGAAATAATAAATTAGAGGAAAATACATTTGCTATAAATTTTAAGGGTTCTGCTGGCCAATCTTTTGGTGCCTTTGGTGTTAAAGGACTTAAACTTATATTAAAGGGTGATGCTAATGATTACGTTGCAAAGGGTCTTTCAGGCGCATCTATTGTGATTAAACTTCAAGACGAAAGTAATTTAATTTCAAATGAAAATACTATTATAGGAAATACGGTCCTATATGGTGCAACCTCAGGATATCTTTTTGCAGCAGGACAGGCAGGTGAAAGATTTGCCGTTAGAAACTCAGGTGCTACTGCAGTCATAGAAGGATGTGATTCAAATGGTTGTGAGTACATGACAGGTGGGTCAATAGTAATATTAGGAGAGGTAGGTGATAATTTTGGAGCTGGTATGACTGGTGGTATGGCATTTGTATATGATCCAAAAAGCCAGTTTGCTAAAAAAGCTAATCCTGAAACAATAGTTTGGCAAATACCAGAGACAGATTACTGGAAAAACTATCTAAAAGATTTAGTTTTAAAACACAATAATGAAACTAACTCAAATTTATCAGCACAGATTATTGAAAATTTTGAAGATGAAATTAAAAATTTCTTACAAGTTTGTCCTAAAGAAATGTTAAATAAATTAGAGAACCCTATTACAAATAAAAGTTTAGTTGGAAAAGCTAGTTAACTTTTTTGATTAGAGTTTTTAACTCTTTGCAAATAATATTTAAATTTTTTTTTGAAGAAAGGCTATGATCTCCATTTTTTATCACTAGCAATTTTTTTTCTGCTTTAGGAAAAATTTTTAGAACTTTTCTTGAATATATTACTGGAACTACTTCATCCTTTTGCCCATGAACCATTGTCACGGGATTTGAATTATATAATTTTCTGTTAAGAACTTTATTAGTGGTCTTTTTACCATCTAAAATTAGCTGTTTTGTTATTAAATACTCATAATCACCATTTTTAATTTTAGAGATACCTTTTTTTAAAATTTCGCTTTTCGTCTTTTTTGGAAATTTTTTCCACATAATTCTTGTAAGAAATTCTGGAGCAGATCCAATTCCTAAAAAGCCTTTAATTTGTGAACTAAAATATTTATGCATTAATAAAGAAATCCATCCTCCCATGCTAGATCCAATTAGTATAAAGTCATTCTTTTTAACTATTTTACTTATTGTAATTCTCGCATCATTGGACCATTTAGTGATATTACCTCTTGTAAATTCTCCTGACGATCTTCCATGACCAAAGTATTCCAAAGCTAAAAATCCAAGTTTATTTTGAATGGCAAATTTTAAAAATTTCTTTGGCTTATCGCCATCAATATCAGATGCAAAACCAGGTAAAAAAACTACGTAAAGATTTTTTTTATAATTATTTGCTATATATCTTAGTTTTTTATATTTAGAAATTCTTAGAAATTTATATTTTTTCATATAAAGTAATCATCTTGACCAAGTTTATAATATTATTACCATATGCAGCATAAATTAAAAGTCCTACAAGTAATTCCTAAACTAGGTTACGGTGGAGCCGAAACTGGTTGTTATGATATTGCCCATTATTTACCAGAAAATAATGTTGGATCTTATTTGATAACAAGTGGTGGCGAATTGTTAAAATTTGTTGATAAAAAAAAAGTCAAAGTTATTAGACTCCCAGTTCAATCTAAAAATCCAATACTTATTCTTCTAAACTCCATAATTATTTCAATAATTATTTTATTAAATGGTATTAATATTGTTCATGCTAGAAGCAGAGCCCCAGCTTGGTCATGTTTAATTGCAACAAAAATCACGAGAACAAAATTTGTTACCACTTTTCATGGAACATATAATTTCAAAAGTAATATAAAAAAATTTTATAATTCAGTTATGGTTAGATCAGATTTAATTATTGCAGGTTCAAATTTTATATTTTCACATATTAAAGAAAATTATTCAGAATATTTATCTGATAAAAAAAAATTACTATCAATATTTAGAGGAATTAATACAGATTACTACGATGATACCACTATACTTGAAACAGATGAAGATAATCTGTTTAAATCTTGGGAATTGATTGTTGGTAAAAAAATAATTTTATTACCTGGCAGACTTACTGTTTGGAAAGGACAAGAAATGTTTTTAGAAGCATTAAATAAAGTAAATATTCAATTAGGTAATGATGCTTTCATTGCAGTTATTCTTGGTAATGATCAGGGGCGAGACCTTTACAAAAAAAAACTTATTAGACTTGTTGAGCAATACAGACTTACAAAACAAATAAGATTTATAGATCATTGTAAAAATATGCCACTAGCCTATAAAATTTCAAATATAGTTATTTCTGCATCAATAGAGCCTGAAGCGTTTGGTAGAGTATCAGTTGAAGCACAATCCATGCAAAAAATGATTATTGCAAGCAACTTAGGAGGATCTAATGAAACTGTGATAGATGGAAAAACTGGTATTTTATTCGAAGCAGGTAACTCAGAAGATTTATCTGAAAAAATTATTAAAGTCATGAATATGGATCCAAATGAACTGAATAAAATGGGTAGTTTAGGAAGAGAAAACGCAGTAAAAAAATTTAATGTTGAAAAAATGTGTTTTTCTACTTATTCAGAATACAAAAAACTATTTAATTAATGCCAAATATAACATTACCTGACGGAAAAAAAATTAACTTCGAAAAAAGTATATCAGGTTTTGAGGTTGCAGAAAAAATTAGTAAATCTCTTTCAAAACAAGCTTTGATAATAAGCGTTGATGGAGAATTAAAAGATTTAAATCATAGTATTTCTAAAGATTCGTCAATTAAGATTTTTACTTCAAAAGACAAAGAAGGTTTAGAGACTATAAGACATGATACGGCTCACATACTTGCTATGGCAGTTCAAGAATTATTTCCAGGGACACAAGTTACAATAGGGCCAGTTATTGAAGATGGCTTTTATTATGATTTTGTAAGAAAAGAACCATTTACAACACAAGATTTAGAAAAAATTGAGAATAAAATGAAAGAAATAGTAGATCGAGATGAAAAAACTTACAGAGAGGTTTGGGAAAGAAATGATGCAATTGAACATTTTAAAAAAAAGGGAGAATTATACAAAGCTGAAATAATAGAAAGTATTCCAGAGGGAGAAGATGTATCTTTATATTTCCATGGAGATTGGCATGATTTATGTAGAGGCCCTCACTTAAGTTCAACTGGTAAAATTGGAAAATATTTTAAATTAACAAAAGTCTCAGGTGCTTACTGGAGAGGTGACTCTAATAATGAAATGTTGCAAAGAGTTTACGGAACAAGTTGGTCTACTCAAAAAGAATTAGACGATTATTTAAATAGAATAGAAGAGGCAGAAAGAAGAGATCACAGAAAAATAGGAAAAGAAATGGATTTATTTCATTTCAGAGAAGAGAGTCCTGGATCTGTATTTTGGCATCAAAAAGGATGGAGTTTATTTCAAAAACTCATTTCATATATGAGAATGAAGCAAGAAATTGCAGGATATCAGGAAATAAATACCCCAGAAATATTAGATCGCTCCCTTTGGGAGAAATCAGGTCACTGGGAAAAATTTGGAGCTAATATGTATACCTCTACTACACCTGATGAAAAAGTTTTTGCTATAAAGCCAATGAATTGTCCCGGTTGCGTTCAGGTATTTAATCAAGGCTTAAAAAGTTATCGTGATTTACCACTTAAAATGTCAGAATTTGGAAAGGTTCATAGGTATGAACCATCTGGAGCACTTCATGGATTATTGAGAGTTAGAGCTTTTACTCAAGATGATGCACATATTTTTTGCACGGAAGAACAAATTACTGACGAATGTTTAACTGTAACTAATTTAATTTTAGAAATTTATAAAGATTTAGGATTTGAGGACGTGATTTTAAAATATTCTGATCGACCAGAATTAAGAGTTGGTGATGATCAAGTATGGGATAAATCAGAGGCTGCTTTATTAGAGGCAATCAAGGCAACAAAATTAGAATATTCAATAAATAAAGGGGAGGGTGCTTTTTACGGTCCAAAAATAGAATTCGTTTTGAGAGATGCTATTGGTAGAGATTGGCAGTGTGGAACTTTACAAGTAGATTTAAATTTGCCAGGTAGACTAGGTGCTTCATTTGTAGATAGCGATGGAAACAAAAAAGTTCCTGTCATGCTTCATAGAGCATTATTTGGATCTTTGGAAAGGTTTATTGGAATTTTAATTGAAAATTATTCTGGAAAATTACCTTTTTGGCTTTGTCCTATTCAAACAATAGTTATTCCTATATCAAGTGATTTTGATGATTATGCAAAAGAAGTAAACAATCATTTAAAAAAAGTAGGACTTTCTTCTGAAGTAGATTTAAAAAACCACAATTTAAATTATAAAATTAGAGAACATTCATTAACCAAAGTCCCCATGCTACTTATATGTGGAAAAAAAGAAGTTGACAGTAACACAGTAACTATTAGAAGATTGGATTCTAAAAAACAAGAAACTATGGATTTAAAAGAATTCTTAAAAAAATACTCTGCTCTTAATAAAGCACCTTCAATCTAAGTGGCAGATTTGAAACAAAACTATTTTCAGAAAAGAACTAAACCTAGGGGCCCTAGAACAAATCAGAGAATAACTTCGCAAGATGTCCAAGTTATTGCAAGTGATGGTGATAATTTAGGTATTCTAAATTTACAAGATGCAATTAATAGAGCCAAAGAAGAAGGTTTAGATTTAATTGAGATAGCACCAAATGCAAAACCTCCCGTATGTAAAATTATGGATATGGGAAAATATAAATATGATGCACAAAAAAAAGCTAATAAAGCAAAAAAAAAACAAAAGAAGATAGAACTAAAAGAAATTAAATTAAGACCTGTCACGGAAGTACACGATTATACCTTTAAAATAAAAAATGCACAAAAATTTATTGCAAAAGGAGATAAAGTAAAATTTACAATTAGATTTAAAGGAAGAGAACTACAACACTCTAGTTTGGGCAATGAGTTAATGGATAAGATCAAACAAGATATGGAGTCTGTAGGTCGTGTCGAACTACAACCAAAGTTTGATGGAAAGCAAATGATAATGGTTATTCAGCCTTTATAAGCCATATTTGTAGTTGTAAATTAATAACAATATTTGTATAACCCCTCAAATTATGCCTAAATTAAAAACAAAAAGTTCAGCTAAAAAAAGATTTAAAATCTCAGCTAAAGGAAAAGTTATAACTGCTCAGGCTGGAAAAAGGCACGGAATGATTAAAAGAACAAATTCACAGATTAGAAAGCAAAGAGGTACAACGGTAATGTCAAAACAAGATGGTAAGATTGTGAAATCTTATATGCCGTATAACCTGAGAGGATAATATGGCTAGAGTTAAAAGAGGTGTTACAAGTAGAGCAAAACATAAGAAAGTTTTAAAAGCTGTTAAAGGTCAATGGGGAAGAAGAAAAAACACTATTAGAGTTGCAAGACAGGCTATGGAAAAAGCCATGCAGTATGCCTACAGAGATAGAAGAAATAAAAAAAGAGATTTTAAATCACTTTGGATTCAGAGAATAAATGCTGGTGTTAGATCTGAGGGATTAACTTATTCTAAGTTTATAAATGGCCTTAACAAAACAGGCATTAAAATTGATAGAAAAATTCTAGCTGAAATTGCTTACGATAATCCAGAAGCATTTAAAACTATAGTTAAAAAAGCTCAGGCAGCATTAAATTAATTTTCATTGTTGTTTTTCTAGAGTTAACAAATATTCTACGAATATGTCCGATATAAAAAAAATTAAAGATGAATATTTGAACAAATTAGACAATGATTTAAATATAGAAAGTGTAAATCAAATTAAAACACAGTTATTTGGTAAAAATGGACAAATTTCTAATTTTTTTAAAACTTTAGGATCTTTGCCAACTGATGATAGAAAAAAATTTGCATCAGAATTAAATTCTATAAAAGATGAACTACAAGAAAAAATAAATTCTAAACTTCGAGAAATCGAGACAAAAGAAATTAATTCTAAACTTGTCAATGAGAAAGTAGACGTAACTTTGCCTGAAAGAGAAATTAATCAAGGAAAAATACATCCTGTTTCACAAGTAATAGATGAGATATCTTCAATATTTTCTGAAATAGGCTTCAGTGTTGAAGAGGGTCCAGACATAGAGAATGAACATTATAATTTTACTGCATTAAATACACCAGATAATCATCCAGCGAGAGATATGCATGATACTTTTTATTTAGATAACAATAAAGAATTACTACTAAGAACTCATACATCACCTGTTCAAGTAAGAACAATGTTAAATGGGAAACCTCCATTTAAAATTATAGCTCCAGGCAGAACATATAGATCTGATAGTGACCAAACTCATTCTCCTATGTTTCATCAAGTTGAAGGACTTCATATTGATAAAGAAATTAATATGGGCCATCTAAAAGGATGCTTAAACTATTTTATAAAATCATTTTTTGAAGTGGACAAAATCAAAATGAGATTTAGACCAAGCCACTTTCCTTTTACTGAGCCATCTGCAGAGGTAGATATTGGTTATGAAATAAAAAATGGAAAAATTGTTATTGGCGAGGGTGATAAGTGGTTAGAAATTCTAGGTTGTGGCATGGTACATCCAAATGTGCTTAAAAATGTAAAAGTAAACCCAGATAAATACCAAGGCTATGCCTTTGGTATTGGAATAGATAGACTTGGAATGCTGAAGTATGGAATAAATGATTTAAGAGCTTTTTTTGAGACTGACTATAGGTGGCTTAACCATTTTGGTTTTGACCCATTAGATGTACCATCAAACTATAGAGGCCTCAGCAGATGAAATTTACGATAGGTTGGCTAAAAGAACATCTTGATACACAAATACAAGATAATGGTTTAATTGAAAAATTAACAGATATTGGGCTTGAAGTTGAAAGTTATGAATACTTAAATTCTGATTTAGACAATTTTAAAGTAGCAAAAATAATTAATGCTGAACAGCATCCAAATGCTGATAGACTTAGAATATGCGATGTTGATATTGGCCAAGAAAATACTGTTAAAGTAGTATGTGGAGCACCAAACGCAAAAAAAGATCTTTTAACTGTTTATGCTGGCCCTGGATCAATAATTCCAAAAAATAATATGAAACTTACAGTTAGTAAAATCAGGGGAGTAACTTCATACGGAATGCTATGCTCTGAGTCTGAATTGAACTTATCAGATGAAAGTGAAGGAATTACAGAACTAAAAACAACCAAGTACTCTGATAAAATAGGCAAAAATTTTTTTAAAAATAAAAGTGAAAAAGTTGTAGATTTATCAGTTACTCCTAATCGTCCAGATTGTTTAGGGGTAAGAGGTATAGCGAGAGATCTTGCAGCTGCTGGAGCTGGTAAATTAAAAAATATTTCTAACAAAAATATTAAAAAAAATGGATCTCAAACAATCAAAGTTTCAATCACAAAAGAGAAAAATCAAGGTTGTACTGTATTTGGTAGTTGCTTAATCACAGGTGTTACAAATAAAGAAAGTCCAAAATGGCTGAAAGAAAAAATTATTTCACTTGGTCAAAAACCAATTTCAGCAATTGTTGATATTACAAATTATGTAATGTTAGACTTAAATAGACCACTTCATGCATATGATGCAGATAAAATTGACAAAGAAATTATAGTAAGAAATTCAAAAAAGAGTGAAACTTTTGAAGCCCTTGATAACAAAGAGTATAAATTGGGTGATGATATGTGTGTTATTTCTGATAAATCTGGAGTTTTAGGCTTAGGAGGAATCATCGGAGGAACGCGTTCTGGAACTGAAATTAATACTAAAAATATTTTATTAGAATCTGCTTATTTTATTCCTAGATCAATTAGAAAAACTTCAAAATTATTAAATATCGATACTGATGCAAAATTCAGATTTGAAAGAGGAATTGATCCTCGATCAATTGAATTAGGTTTGTCAAAAGCTGCAGAATTAATATCTGAGATTTGTGGTGGCAAAACAAGTAATTTTGATATTCAAAAAACTGACAAGCATGAAAAAAATAAAATTAAATTCAATGTCTCTTTATTTGAAAAAATAACTGGTTTTAAAGTAGATGATAATGAGATTGTAAAAATTTTAACTGATCTAGGATTTGAGGTTTCTAAGAAGAAATTAGAATTAGATTTAAAAATACCTACCTGGAGACCCGATATAATTCAACCAATTGATATTGTTGAAGAAATAGTAAGAATAAAAGGATATAATAAAATAGAAACTTTAGAGCCTGAAAAAACTAAAATAAAAGATACATTAAATAAACAACAGAAACTCTTTCACTTTCTACAACGATCTGTAGCATCAAAAGGCTATTTTGAGACTGTAACTTGGTCATTTACAGATTCGAAAATAAATAATCTTTTTAAAGAAAATCTAAAAGAAATAAAAATAGTAAATCCAATAAGCTCAGACTTAGATGTTTTACGAAATTCGATTTTCACTAATTTAACTTTTTATTTAAAGAAAAATTTAGATAGAGGATTTAAAGATATTTCGCTATTCGAAATTGGGCCAATTTTTAAGAATAGCAAGCCAGGTGAGCAACTGACAGTTATAGGTGCAATTAAATCAGGAAAAGTATCAAGGCTAAATTGGAACGAAAAAGAACGACCAGTTGATGTCTTTGATGTAAAAAAGGATGTTATTCAGACATTAGTCGAAGCTGGATATGAAAGGAAAAGTTTCTTTATAAGAGATAAATCTCCCTCATACTATCACCCAGGCAAAGCTGGCTCGGTCTATCTTGATAAGGATGATATTGAACCTGTTGCTTATTTTGGAGATATACATCCAAATATTGTTAAAAAACTTGATATAAAAACTGAAGGTCTAGTAGGTTTTGAAATTTATCTAGATCATTTAAAAGAAAATAAAATTAAACTTAAAGATCAAAAACCTAATTTTGAGTACTCTGACTATCAAAAATCAGAAAGAGACTTTGCCTTTATAGTTGATAAAAATTTTAAAGCACAAGATTTGATTGAAATTATATCATCAATTGATCAAAATTTAATAAGGTCAATTAAAATCTTTGATATTTATGAAGGTGAAAATATTCCGGACGATAAAAAGTCAATAGCTATAAACGTTATAATTCAATCATCTGAAAAAACTCTAGAGGAGAGTGATCTTGAAAAAATTAATAAATTAATTATTTCAACTGTTGAAACTAAGTCTGGGGCAAAAATTAGATCCTAAATGTCTACAGAAATTGATAACATAAGAAATTTTGCAATCATTGCTCATATCGATCATGGTAAGTCAACCATTGCTGATAGAATTATACATAGATGTGGTGGTTTGACAGATAGAGAAATGAAGTCACAGGTTTTAGACTCCATGGATATTGAAAGAGAAAGAGGCATAACAATAAAAGCTCAAACTGTAAAATTAAATTATAAGTCGAAAGATGGAAAAAATTATATTCTTAATATCATAGATACGCCAGGTCATGTAGATTTTAGTTACGAGGTTAGTAGATCTTTATATGCCTGTGAGGGTTCGATATTAATTGTAGATAGTACTCAGGGTGTAGAGGCACAAACATTAGCAAATGTTTATCAAGCACTAGATATAAATCATGAAATAATTCCAGTATTAAATAAAATTGATTTACCTGCCTCTGATATAGATAGAACAAATAAACAAATCGAAGATGTGATAGGCATCGATACTGCCAATGCTGTACCTTGTTCTGGAAAAACAGGCGAAGGTATTGATGAGATTTTGGAACAAATTATTCAAACTTTGCCAGGACCAAAAGGTGAAAAAGATCAAAAACTTAAGTGCTTATTAGTAGATAGTTGGTATGACACTTACTTAGGAGTAGTGATTTTAGTAAGAGTAATCGACGGGAAAATTAAAAATAACATGAAAATTAAAATGATGTCTACCAATCAGGAATATTTTGTTGAAAAGGTTGGTGTATTTACACCTAAACCAAAAGATATTGACGAACTTAATTCTGGTGAAATTGGATTTATAACAACTGGAATAAAAGTTTTATCAGAAACAAAAGTTGGAGATACTATTTGTGATGCTGCTAAGCCATTATCAGAGTCACTACCTGGTTTTAAACCAAGTAAACCAGTTGTTTTTTGTGGATTATTTCCTGTTGATAGCTCTGAGTATCAAAAACTAAAAGATGGATTAGCTAAACTTAAATTAAATGACTCTAGTTTTTCTTTTGAGCCCGAGTCCTCTTCTGCTTTAGGATTGGGTTTTAGATGTGGTTTTTTAGGGTTGTTACATTTAGAAATTGTCACTGAAAGACTAGAGAGGGAATTTGATATTAATCTATTAACTACAACTCCAGGAGTTGTCTATAAGATCCATATGAACAATGGAGATATAAAAGATCTTCAAAATCCATCAAGTTTACCAGATCCAACTTTGATAAAATTTATTGAAGAACCATGGATCAAAGCAACAATCATTACACCAGATCAGTACTTAGGTCCTATAATAAAAATATGTCAGGATAAAAGAGGGGTTCAAACAAACTTGAGTTATTCTGGAAACAGAGCTGTTATAAATTATGAATTACCTTTAAACGAAGTTGTGTTTGATTTTAATGATAGATTAAAATCAATGACAAGTGGATATGCAAGTTTTGATTATGAAATAATTGGTCATAGAGAGGGTGATCTTGTTAAAATGGGTATTCTTGTAAATACAGAACCAGTGGACGCATTAGCTATGATGATACATAAAGATTTTGCTCAAAAAACTGGTAGAGAAGTCTGTGAAAAATTAAAAGACTTAATTCCAAGGCATAATTTTATGATACCGGTTCAAGCAGCAATAGGAGGAAAGATTATTGCTAGAGAAACAATTAAAGGTTTTAAAAAAGATGTTCTTACAAAAATTCACGGGGGTGGGGCTACAGATAGAAAAAGAAAGTTACTTGAAAAACAAAAAAAAGGTAAAGCTAGAGCAAAACAATTTGGAAAAGTAGAAATTCCACAAGAGGCATTTATTGGTGTTTTAAAAATTAGTAAAGATAGTTAAGTTTTGTTAATATTTTATGCAATATAATCTTTAAGATTATCTAAATTTTTACTTATAAATGATGGAAAGCTACTATCAATTTTAACTTTTTTAAGTTTAATTTCTTTTCTATCATATGGATCTTGTAGATTAGAAATTTTATCTTCTATGTTCTTTATATTTACTAGTTCATCGATATTATATTGACTATTTTTTTTTAAGTGAGATATTTCGTGTTCAAACCTTTTTAGCTTTGAGCTTATTTGTTTTGCATCCATTAAAAAAGAAAAGTGCCATCCACCATTGTTTTCTACGTATCTTTTTATTCTTTTGTCAAATCTCCACCATGGAATATTTTTAACTCTAAATTGTCTTACTTCCTTTACACTTTTAAAAAACTTAAATTTACAACTTTTTGTAGCTGCAACTTTATTTTTCCATTTTAATCCCTCATATAAATGAATATTAAATTTATAATAATACATACTTTGTAAAAATATAGTACTATCAAAATTTTTATATTTTTCATTTTCTAAATTAGGTATCTCATCTGCATCAGATATTAGAATAATATCTTCTGGATTTAAGTTTTTTAAACCTCTACAAATCTGATTTTTAATATAATACTCATACTCTAAATTATCTCCATTAAATTTAGGCAGATCATCTATATAATAAAAATCTATTTTATCTTTAAATTTATCAAAATTATTTATATTAAATAACTTAGGTTTTGGCTCACCATTAAAGTATTTATTAGCCTCAACAATTATAAATTTATCAACCTTATTATATAAAGTTTCAAAACGAATTTTTAATAATAAATCTTCTCCACAATAAGTTATACAATCATAAACTTTCATAATATGATAATTTAATATTATACGAAAAAATTTATAAATGTAAGGAGAGGTGGCCGAGTGGTTGAAGGCGCACGCTTGGAAAGCGTGTATAGGGGAAACTCTATCATGGGTTCGAATCCCATTCTCTCCGCCATTAATTTTTAATCTAAAAATGGCTTTTATTCAAAAAAATCTAAAAATAGAAAAATTTTTTAAAAAATCTTAAATTATTGTTGATAATAGTTACTTATTTAAGCTTAAAGTTATGAGAGATTTTATTAAAAATTTCAAAAATGGTATAAAAGACTACTTCCTTATAAAAATTAATGACAAAAAATAATATTAATACTTATCAAGCAGACTCCATTAAAGTTTTAAAAGGTCTTGAAGCTGTAAGAAAAAGACCTGGCATGTATATTGGAGACACAGACGACGGAACTGGTTTGCATCATATGGTCTATGAAGTTGTAGATAATTCTATTGATGAAGCATTAGCAGGTTATTGCAAAAAAATTGAGGTAAGCATAAATTCAGATGGGTCAATCACAGTTGAAGATGATGGTAGAGGAATACCAGTTGACTTCCATAAAGAAGAAAAGAAATCAGCAGCAGAAGTTATAATGACGCAACTGCATGCTGGTGGTAAATTTGATCATGATTCCTATAAAGTTTCAGGAGGTCTTCACGGTGTTGGAGTTTCAGTAGTAAATGCTCTTTCACAAAAATTAGAATTGTATGTTGAAAGAGATGGAAAAAAATATTTTGTTGAGTTTACAAATGGCGAAGCAAAAATACCACTAAAAGTAACAGGTAAGTCAAAGAATACTGGTACAAAAATCAATTTTTTACCTTCCAAAGATATTTTTTCATCTACAAGATTTAGTTTTTCAATTATTCAAAAAAGAATGCGTGAATTAGCTTTTTTAAACAAAGGAATCAAAATCATACTTAATGACTTAACTCAGAAAAAAATAAAGACTCATGAATTTAAATTTGAGGGTGGTATAAATGAGTTTGTTGAATTTTTAGATGAAAAAAGAGAAAAATTAAAAAATAAGAATGATAATGATTTGTTTAGAAAGCCTATTTATATCGAGGGATTAAAAAGTAACATTGATGTTCAATGTTCATTAAAATGGAATGCAGGATATAATGAGGATGTGTACCCCTATACTAATAATATTTATCAAAAAGATGGAGGAACTCATCTTTTAGGATTTAGAAGCGCATTAACAAGAGTTGTAAACAAATATGCATCAGAGCAAAATTTATTAAAAAAAAGTAAAGTTTTATTATCTGGAGATGACATCAAAGAAGGTTTAACTTGTGTTCTTTCTGTAAAAATCCCAGATCCTAAATTTTCTTCTCAGACAAAAGATAAATTAGTTTCCTCAGAAGTAAGAAATATTGTTGAAGGTATTGTAAATGAAAAATTATCAATTTGGTTTGACCAAAATCCATCTGTTTCTAAAATAATTTTAACGAAAATAATTCAGGCTGCAGTGGCAAGAGATGTAGCTAAAAGAGCAAGAGAAAACGTAAGAAGAAAAGGAGCTTTAGAGCTCACTGGATTACCTGGAAAATTGGCAGATTGTCAAAATTCAAAACAAGAGGGAACAGAATTATTTATTGTTGAGGGGGACTCAGCTGGAGGATCAGCTAAACAGGGAAGAAATAGAGAATATCAAGCAGTATTACCACTAAGGGGAAAAATTTTAAATACATATACTGAGATAAATGGGTCTAAAAATAATGGAAATCAAAGCGACCTTAGAACAAAATCATTATCAAAGATGATTTCTTCAAATGAAATTGTTACATTGATAAATGCTCTTGGATTAGATCCTAAAACAGAGGAAATAGACTTAGAGGATTTAAGATATGGAAAAATTATAATCATGACAGATGCAGACGTTGATGGCTCGCATATTAGAGCGCTACTTTTAACTTTTTTTAATAACATCCCTTTTAATAAATTAATTGAAAAAGGTCATGTCTATTTAGCCCAACCACCTCTTTTTAAAATTAATAAAGGCTCCAAAGGAATTTATATTAAAGATGAGAAAGATCTTGAAAATTATATAATTAAGAATTCTAAAGATATAAAAAAAGTTAAGAAAAATTCTAGAGAATATGATAAAATTATTCAATTGGAGAAGTCTAAATTAAATATTCAACGATTTAAAGGTCTTGGAGAAATGAATCCTGAAGAATTATGGAATACTACTTTAAATCCAGAGACTAGAAATTTACTTCAAGTTCAATATTCAAAAAATCTTCAAAAAGATCAAAATCTTATTCAAACATTAATGGGTAACGATGTTGCTTCTAGAAAAGATTTTATTGTAGATAATGCAATAAATGTCGTTAATTTAGATATTTAATTAATGGAGTTAAGTACTAATTCCAAATCATTGTACTTAAATAAAATTACATACGTAAATTTAAGATGGATAGGTGTAATAGGTCAATTTATTACTATAAATGCTGTCGCATTTTTATTTAAATTTGAATTTAATTTTCTACTAGCAAATATTATAGTTTTAGTAGGTGCTTTAAGTAACATTTTCTTATTTTATTTTTTTAAAAAAAATCAGTTACAAGAAAAAATATCATTAACTTTTCTTATCCTTGATATTATACAATTAAGTTTTTTGCTTTATTTAACAGGCGGTACTATAAATCCATTCTCGATATTCTTAATAATACCAAGCATATTTGCCTCAAACAGCTTAAGCATTAGAACAAATATCTTATTAATAATTTTAACAATTTTATCAATTATTTTACTTACTTTCTATCATCAAGAATTACCTTCACCATTAAATGAATATATTTTTAGTAATTACTATTATTATTCAGTTCCTTTAGCTTTAATTATTGCACTTGTTTTCCTCAGTTTTTTTGCTTTAACATTTGGAAATGAGTCAAAAGTTAGAAAAGATGCATTGGATAAAATTCAGGAAGTTATTTCTAAAGAGAATGAGTTAGTTTCATTAGGTGGACAAGCTGCTGCTGCTGCTCATTCTTTAGGTACCCCACTTTCTACAATAAAAATTATTTCTCAAGATTTGTATAATAACTTTAAAAATAATAATGAATTAAAAAAAGATCTTGAGTTACTTGTAAGCCAAGTAAATAGATGTAACGAAATATTAAAAAGATTATCTTTAAATCCTATAGTTGAAGATGATTTCATAGACAAGGATATTACTTTACATAATTATATTAAAGAAATTATAAATTCCTTTAATGAAATATCTAATAAAAATTTTATTATCAATACAGAACAAAATTATAACTCTTTTGAAATTTCAAAATCTATTGAAGTAGTTTATGGATTAAGAAATTTTATTGGAAATGCAAATAAATTTGCAAAAAAAAATATATATATTTCAATTACAAGTGATAGTGAAAACTCGTCAATATCTATCGAAGATGATGGAATGGGATTTCCCAAAGATATATTAACTAAGATTGGTGATCCATATATAAAATCTTTACAATCTAAAAATAATTCTAGAGCAGGGTTGGGCTTAGGAATTTTCATAGGAAAAACTTTACTAGAAAAAAATAAAGCTAAACTTTTAATTAGGAACTCAGAGACTAGAGGTGGAGCTGAAATAAAAATAGAATGGTCTAATAAAGATTTAATTAATATTTAGTGAAGTTTCTTATTTTCAAATAGTCCACTTAACTGACCTATCATAACATCCCCTAGTTCTTGTACATCTGAAATTTTGATAGCCTTTTTATAATACCTAGATACATCATGGCCAATTCCTATAGCCAATATTTCTACTTCACTTTTACTCTCAATAAATTTAACAATTTTCTTCAAATTTTTTTCCAAAAAATCCCCTGAATTAACTGATAATGTTGAGTCGTCGACTGGTGCTCCATCTGAAATAACCATAAGGATTTTTCTTTCCTCTTTTCTTTTTTTTAATCTATTGAATGCCCAAGTTATAGCTTCACCATCTATATTTTCTTTTAATAAACCCTCTTTTAGCATCAATCCCAAATTCTTTTTTGATTGCCTCCAATGAGAATCTGCACCTTTGTAAATTATGTGTCTTAAATCATTAAGTCTTCCAGGATTTTTACTTTTACCCAATCTATTCCACTCTTGGCGACTTTTACCACCTTTCCAATTTTTCGTCGTAAAACCAAGTATTTCAACTTTAACCGAGCATCTTTCTAAGGTTCTGGATAAAATATCAGCACATATTGCGGCTATTGTTATTGGTCTACCTCTCATTGATCCAGAGTTGTCAATTAATAGTGTCACAATTGTATCCTTAAAGTCTAAATCCTTTTCTTTTTTAAATGATAAGGAGTTATATGGATCAATGATAATTCTTGGTAATTTTGAACTATCTAACAATCCCTCTTCTAGATCAAATTCCCATGATCGACTCTGTTTTGCCATTAATTGTCTTTGTAATTTATTTGCTAATTTAGTAATTAAATCTTGAAAACTTGTAAGCTGTTGGTCTAAATTTTTTCTTAATTTTTGAATTTCCTCAGCTGTATCTAGACTTTCTGCTTTAGAAACTTCATCAAATTCAGTAGTAAATATTTTGTATTCTTTATCACTAACACTTAAATTTTTTTTTTGTATAACATTTTCTGAAGTGGTATCCTCATTATTTTCATTACCAAGCTGATCTTCAAGTCTAAATTCATTTACCTCATCCTCGCTATCCATTCCTTGACTTATATTTTCATCTTCACTTGTTTTGCTGGAGTCATTATTATCTTTTTCCTCATTGTCATTAGAATTATTTTGATCTTGCGTATCATCATTTTCTTCATTTTCTTTTTCAGTTGTGTCATCATTTTCAAATATATCCATACCTTCTAAAATTTCAGAAAATTTAGCATTATATATTTCTTGATTTTCTAGATTTTGTTTTAAAAATTCAAAGTGTTTATCTATTGACTTATTAAAATCTTTTTCCCAAAATTTAAGAATTTCTTTATTTTCTGGGTACAATTCGACGCCAAAAAACTTGTTTGTCATATAAATTTCAAAAGCATCAATAATATTTGTATCTTCTTTTTTTGTTATTTTTTCTTGTTTAAAATATTGAAGTCTATTTTTATAATTTTCTTTGAAATTTTTGGAGATTCCTTTTAGCATCTCTGAGCCAAGTAATTCGTATCTTACCTTTTCTGCAAGCTGGTATAGTGTTCTGCATGATGGATTCTGTGGATTGTTTTTATTTAATATTTTTCTGTTTGAAAATCTTCTTTTTAATGCCTCAGAGTCTGTTTCAGCCCTTAGTTTTTTAAATTGATTTTTATCATTAATATTTTCAATTTCTCCAATATCATAAACTTTTTCGTCATTTTTTTTACCTTTAACAGCTTTATAGTCATCTGAAATTACTTTGTAAGTTGATTGAAGAGCTTGTTTAAATTTTTCTTTAATACTATCTTCTTTGTTCATCAAATTTGAATATTGATCATTGACTCTGGCAGTTCTTCACCGAAACATCTTTGATAATATTCAGCAATAGTATTCTTCTCAGAATCATCACATTTATTTAAAAATGTTACTCTAAATGCATATCCAATATCTTTGAAAATTTCAGAATTTTCTGCCCAATGTAAAACTGTTCTAGGACTCATTACTGTCGATATATCACCTGCCATAAAACCTTTCCTCGTAAGTGAAGCTACTTTTATCATATTTGAAACTTGCTCTTTACCTTTGGGATTATTTAAATTTTTATTCTTACCTAATATAATTTCCATTTCTTTATCTAAACTAAGATAGTTTAAAGTAGATACAATATTCCATCTATCCATTTGTCCCTGATTAATTTGTTGTGTACCATGATATAATCCGGTTGTATCACCTAGACCAACAGTATTTGTTGTTGCAAAAAGCCTAAAAAATTTATTTTGTTTAATTACTTTATTTTTATCTAATAGAGTAAAGCTACCTTCTGACTCAAGTACTCTCTGAATAACGAACATTACATCTGGTCTTCCAGCGTCATATTCATCAAAAACTAAGGCCACAGGATTTTGAATTGACCAAGGCAATATTCCCTCTTTAAATTCAGTTACCTGTTTACCATCTTTGATCACGATTGAATCTTTTCCTATTAAATCAATCCTACTAACATGGCTATCAAGATTTATTCTTATACAAGGCCAGTTAAGTCTAGCAGCAATTTGTTCGATGTGAGTCGACTTGCCAGTCCCATGGTATCCTTGGATTAAGACTCTTTTATTAAAAGAAAATCCTGACAAAATAGCCAATGTTGTATCTTTATCAAACTTATAAGTTTTATCGATTTCTGGGACATACTCACTTGATTTTGAAAATGCATCAACTTCCATGTCACTTTCAATACCAAAAGTTTGTTTAATAGATAATTTAATGTCAGGAGTATGGTTAATATTTGGTGTCAATTTTGTCCTTATATGTATTTTTTAATTGAGTATAAGCTAAAGTTATTACTTTAAGCTTGTCTTCAAATTTTTTATTTCCAGAATTCATATCAGGGTGAAATTTTTTGACAAGCTTTTTAAATTTTTCTTGTACTTTTTCCCATTTTAATCCAACACTGATACCTAATATATCAAAAGCTTTTAAATCATTGTTATTAAATTTAAACTTATTCATATTATTAAAATCATTATTAAATTTAACCTTATCCATCTCATCTTTTAAAGCATTACTCCAAAGAACTTTGAAAAAATTATCAGATGAACTAAAACTTTGTGTTGGTTTGTGCCAAGTCATGTCAGACCTTAAAAAATCAACTATTTGTTGATCACTCATACCTGTAAAATAATTCCAACTTTTATTAAATTCTTTAACATGGTTTAAACATAGTAATCTATAATCTTTGCTATTGTCCCTTTCTTTTGGTGCTTTAAAAAGACCTTCCTCCGAGCAATTATTCCAATCACAAATGTTTTTCATGATGTATAATACTTTATAAAATGAATATTAATCAACTAATTGAAACTTTAGAAAAAAAAATTTTGTCGCAGGATTGTATTTCAAAAGTTTATATAGAGGACAAGTCATTTTTACACAAAAATCACAAATCTAATGAAAATGGAAAATTTCACATTGTTCTCTCGATTGAGTCTGATGAGTTAAAGAATAAAAGTAAGCTATACTCAACAAGGTTTATTTATAAAATTTTAGATAATGAATTAAAAAATTATATTCATTCATTGCAGATCAAATTACTTTAAACTTCTAGAAATATATTTTTTTAAATCTGAAGGAGCAATTTGAAAGTCAACTATTATCTTTCCAAAATCTTTTATTAAAATGAGGTTAATATTATTTGAATTATTTTTCTTATCGCTTCTCATGTAATTCATAATTTTAGATACATGTTTTTTTTTAAACAATCTTTCAATTTTTGGTTTCATCTCAATTTTTTCAATATGATTTGTAATAATATTAAATTTTTGTTTTGATAAAATTTTTCTATTAAAACTAAATTCTACCGCATTTTTAATACCCAAAATTACAGCTTCTCCATGATTTAATTTTTTAGAAAAGCCTAAAGTAGACTCATAAGAATGAGCAAAGGTATGACCTAAATTTAGTACCTTTCTGTAGTTCTTTTCTTTCTCATCTTTTTCTACAACTTTTTTTTTTAAATTACAGCTTTTAATTATGGATCTTTCAATGAAAGGTGATTTTAATTTTAAAATTTTTTTTAAATTTTTATCCAAATAGAGAAAATTATTAAAATTGTCTATAATACTACTTTTTAATATTTCAGCATATCCACAAATAATTTCTCTTTCCGGTAAAGAAGCTAAAATATTCATGTCAGAAACAACTAAATCAGGTTGATAAAAACTTCCAATCAAATTTTTTCCAAATTTATTATTTACACCTGTTTTGCCCCCTATGGATGAGTCTACTTGAGACAGTAAAGTTGTTGGAATATTTACATATTTCATGCCTCTTTTAAATGTACTAGATGCGAAACCAACTATATCTCCAATAATCCCTCCACCAAAAGAAATAACGCAGTCCTCCCTATTAAACCTGTTTTCAAATAAAACTGTATGGATTTTTTCAATTGTTCGGTAATTTTTGTTTTTTTCTGATGCCGTTATTTCTATTTTAAAAAGTTTATTTATTTTTAACTTTTTGTATAAAATTCTTTTAAACTTTTGAGGAATATTTTTATCTGTAACTATTAAACATTTATCAAATTTTAAATGATTAGCTTTTAAAATTTTATCAATTTTACTTATTAAATCTCTTCCAATTAGAATTGGGTAGTTCTTAGAGTTTGTTTTAATTGAAATTTTATTTGTATTCATAAATATCCATTATCTTATTTATAATTTCAACTTTGTCTAATTTATCACAATTAATCCTGTAACTCGACATGCTATAAAATTTTGATCTTTCTTTTATTAAATTGTTAATTTGATCCTTAGTAAGATTTATTGCTAATGGTCTTTTCTTGCTCTTATATATCCTTTTTATTATTGTTTCATTTTTCCAATCTAGCCAAAAAGATAAACAATTTTTCTTACACATTTTTCTGATTGAGGCATTTATAAAACCTCCACCACCTAAAGATATTACAGAATTTTCTGAACTAAGAAATTTTAAAGATATTTTTTCTTCAATTTTACGAAAATACTTCTCTCCATATTTAATAAAAATTTCTGATATTTTAGAATCCTCAGTTTCTTCAATTTTTTGATCAATATCAATAAATGTTAAGTTTAATTTTTTTGACAAAATTTTGCCTATTGATGATTTCCCAGATCCCATCATTCCAATTAATACAATATTTTTATTTGATTTCATGAGTTTCTATATTGAAAAAACACAAATATGTCTTATTTTGAAATTATTAAATTATATGCAATTTACAAAAAATACAAGTAAAGACAAAATTTTTAGCTTAGGCACAATTTTAAAAATTATAATAGCAATTTTCATAATTGTATTTGTCATTATTATGATTAACCAGATTAATTTGCCCGCTCCAGACAAACAAATTGAAAAAATTTTACCAAATGAAAATTTCAAAACAATTAAGTAAAATTTTAATTTCTGCCTCTTTTTTTTTGTTTGTTCTATCTGCTCAGGCTCAAGAAGTTAAAGAGATTTGGTCAGAAATAGAAAAAAAAGAAATTAAAAATACTGAGTCAAACAATAATGTAGATACATCTATTAATACAGACCAGCTTGAAGGCGTTAAAGTAAAACTTTCTGATGAGAATATTGTAGTAGATCAAAATTTAGATAATTCTAATATTTTATTAGCTGGACTATTTGACCCTGATGATAATGATCTAAACCTTGATATGTGGTCAAAAACAGATGGAATAAAAATTAAAAAGTTACTAGAAAAAATACAGTCTAAAAAATTATCAAGTTTTTCTGAGAGGTTAATGGATGTAGCATTGTTAACAAACTCTTATATTCCAAATCAAAATTTTTCATTAAACGAATTCGAAAATTTCACGCTAGACCATTTAATTAAAAAAAAAGATTTTGATTTAGTTGAAGAATTTATTCAAAAAAATTCATCAATAAAAGATAAAGAAAGACTCATTAAACACGTAGCTGATTATTACTTGTCATTAAACAAAATAGAAAATTCATGCTCTGTTATTGATAGTTTGAGTTTAATAACTGATGAATATTTAACATATTTTAAAATTTATTGTTTAATAACTCAGAATAAAAAGGATGAGGCTCAGTTGCTGTTTGATCTTAACTCTGAGCTAGACTCTTTAAATGACTTTTTTGTTAAAAAGTTTGAAGTATTAATGGGATATGAGGATAATAACTTTATATTGTCTGATGAAAATGTTCTTTATTTTCACCTATCTCATAAAACAGACAAAAATTTTTTATACTATCCATCTGTAGAGTCTGATGAATTTATTTGGAAATATTTGTCTAACTCGAATTTACTTAAAAATTTAAATGATTTTAATCTCAGTGATATTGATCAGGTTAAGTTTCTAGAGAAAGCAACCAGTGAAGGTATTTTTGAAGAAAAAGATCTATTGAATTTGTACAAAAAATTCCAATTTGAGATTGATGACCTTATTAATTATGAAGACGCATTAAAAAACTTACCAGATTATGAAGGAAGAGCTCTGATGTATCAGAGGTTTTTACTAACAGATAATCTTGAAAATAAACTTTCATTATTGTCAAAATTGAATAATTCCTTTGAAAACTCAAATTTTAAAAAATCATTTGACGATGAATTATCTAAGTTGTTAAAAAAAATGGATAAAAAAGATATTCCTTTAAATTTTTCTGACTTCTACCAAACTAATTTAATTACTGAAGAAAAAAGAAAAAATAAAATTAAGTTTAATAATGAAGTTTTTCATCAATCAAAAGTATTAAATTATTTTTTGAATAAGCAAAGCTTACCTAAAACTCAAAAATTAACTGACAATTTGTTATCAAAGATGAAAAAAGATAAAAATTACTCTTTCAACTTTAAAGATGTTGTATTACTACAATCATTGAGATCAGATGGAATTCAAATAGATCAAATTGATGAACTTTCTCAATACAAATCTGAATTAAATTCAGAAATTGACAAAATGATTGAGAATAAGGAATCGGGCATGATACTATTAAAATTAGTTGAGATTATTGGTGAAAAAGAATTGAATGAATTAAACAGTGAGTCACTAAATTTTGTAATTGAAATTATGAATAGAACAAAATTAATTAGCTTGAGAAACGAACTATTGTTGGAAATTCTTCCATTAAAAGTTTAAAATACTTCAACCAATCATGACAATAAAAACTATTATAACTGAACCCAATGAGATTTTAAGACAAGTCTCAAAACCAGTACAATCAGTGGGTAATGAAGAAAGAAAGTTAATGGATGACATGTTGGAAACAATGTATGCGGCTAATGGTATTGGATTAGCAGCAATTCAAATTGGCATCCCCAAAAGGATTATAGTGATGGATATTTCAAAAAATGGGGAAAAAAATCCAATGTATTTTGTAAATCCAATAATTAAAAACAAAGATAAAGATAAAACAAAATATGAGGAGGGATGTTTATCCGTCCCAGATTATTTTGCAGAAGTTGATAGACCTAAATATTGTGAGGTTGAATATTTAGATTACAATGGAGAAAATAAAATTTTAAAAGCTGATGGGCTCCTTGCAACTTGTATACAGCACGAAATGGATCATCTTGAAGGAATTTTATTTATAGACTACTTATCAAAATTGAAAAAAACAATGATTGTTAAAAAATTATCAAAAAGAAAAAATCCTCCTGATAGAATTATTATTTAATGAGCAAAAAAATTGCTTTCATGGGTACTCCCACCATTTCTGGGCAAATACTCAAATCATTGTATCAAAATGGTTTTGATATTGAGGTCGTTTATACTCAACCACCTGTATCATCAAATAGAGGACACAGATTAAATAAGTCACCCGTTCATATAATGGCTGAAATATTAAATATTCCTGTCAGAACTCCAATTGTATTAGATAATACTGAAGAAAAAAACTTTCTTCATAAACAAAATATTAGTTTAGGTATCGTTGTTGCTTACGGGCAGATTCTTAAAAAAGATATTTTAGAAATTCCAAAATATGGATGGATAAATATTCATTATTCACTTTTACCAAAATTACGAGGTGCAGCTCCCATTCAAAGAGCAATTATGGAAAATGAAACATCAACAGGTATTTCTATAATGAAAATTAATGAGGGTTTAGATACTGGTCCCGTCTGTAATCAATATTCAATAAATATTTTAGAAAATGAAAATACTGAGGATTTATCTCAAAGATTAAGTAATTTAGCATCTGAAAAAATACTACAAAATATTGATGATATATTTGATAACAAAGCACATTTTAAAGAACAAGATCATAGTAAATCTACATATGCAAAAAAAATTAAAAAAGACGAAGGAAAAATAAATTGGGAGGATAGTAATTTAAAAATAATAGGAAAAATTAACGGTCTATATCCTAATCCAGGAGGTTGGTTTGAATTTAAAGGAGAAAGATACAAGATAATAAGAGCAGAAAAATCAATTTTAAGTGGAAAATCAGGATATGTCTTATCAGATAATTTTGAAATTGGTTGTGGTAAAAATTCAATAAAGATCATTGAGATACAAAGACAAGGTAAAACAGTTCAAAAAACTAAGGAATTTCTGCGTGGAAGCCAAATTACTAAAGGCACTGATTTGAATTAAACATGTTCAGATATCAAATTCTAATAGAATATGTGGGAACTTCTTTCATTGGCTGGCAAGTACAAACAAAAGGTAAATCTATACAAGGATTAATTCAAAAAAAAATTTCGAATCTTTTAAGTGAAAAAATTACACTTATTGGCTCAGGAAGAACAGATTCGGGTGTTCATGCAATTGAGCAATCTGCACATTTTGATATCACTGAAAAAATCCAAAATTTAAATAAATTTTTAAAATCAATTAATTATTTTTTAAATAAATACGAAATAGCCATTTTAAAAATAAAAAGAAAAAATATGAAATTTCATGCACGTTTTTCTGCAAAAGAGAGAGTTTATAAATATATTATTTTCAATCAATTAAGTAAACCGATCCTTCAAAATAAGCGAGGATGGTTTGTTATTAAAAATCTCGAATTAGATATAATGAAAAAAGCAGCAGAAAAGTTAATTGGGACTCATGATTTTTCAACTTTTAGGGCATCTGGATGTAATGCAAAGAGCCCCATAAGATCAATTAAATCAGTTAAAATTAAAAAAACAAAAAACAAATTTGAATTAGAGTTTAGATCTCAATCATTTTTAAAACAACAAGTTAGATCAATGGTTGGTTGTTTAAAATATATTGGTGAAAAAAAGTGGACATTAAAAAAATTTATAAGTGTAATGAAATCGAAAAATAGAAATTTATGCGCACCGCCAGCACCAGCAGAAGGATTATTTTTGAAAAAAGTTTTGTATTAATTTTTCCTATTACCCATTGAGAATTTTTTATTAATTCTCCACCTTGACTCTGCTCTCACAATATAGCCGCAACAATTTTTTGACTTACATTTACAAGGAAATTGTTTGTAATCTTTGTCGTAACCAAATCCATAGTCACAAGTTAATTCCTCACCTTTTTTAATATCTTTTATAGCCTTAACCCAAATTTTAAGCCCCTTACCGTCGTAGTCACAATTATTTTCACATGAGTGATTTATTAGACCAGCTGTATTCCATTGGAAATCTCCATCGAGATCATATCTTTTATTTATTGTAAATAAATATATTGGTTTACTATTATCGTATTTATCAGAATTCTCTGTTTGTTTTTTGGTAATTAATTTTCCAATGTAATCTATTATTTTTTCACCTTCTCTTATATTTCTCGTGGCGTAAAGTCCTTTACCTTTTTTATCAATATCAGACTTTTTAATCTTATATAATTTCATTTATTTGTGTTTAGTGATTAAAAAAATATTATCAATTAAATTCTATCAACGCATCAACATGTCTTTGAGTACTACTTTGTAATGCTTTAAGATCATAACCACCTTCAAGAATTGAAACGACCCTACCATTGCAAAAAGATTTAGAATATTCCAAAGTCCTTTTGGTAATTGTATAATAATCCTCTGTACTTAATCTCATTTGTGCTAACGGATCGTCAATATGTGCATCAAAACCTGCAGAAAATAACAAAAATTCAGGCTTGAACTGCTTTATTTTATTTAAAACATTTTCATATGCATTTAAATATACTTCAGATGTTATTCCAGCCTCTAGTGGAATATTTAATACATTATTAAATTTTCCATTTTCCTTATGTGAACCTGAGCCAGGGTAATAAGGGTATTGGTGAGTAGAAACATACAATACCTTTTCATTATCATAAAAAATATCTTGAGTTCCATTACCATGGTGAACATCAAAATCGATTATTGCAATTTTTTTGTATTTATACTTTTCAATTAGATAATTAGCACCAACGGCTACATTATTATAAATACAAAATCCCATTGCTTTATCTTTTTCTGCATGATGACCCGGAGGTCTTACAGCACAAAAAGCATTCTTAAATTCTTTATCTTGTACTCCATCTATTGCTGTAATAATTGAACCTACTGCATCTTTGGTAGCATCTTTACTCCCAGGGGAAACAATTGTATCACTATCTAAAAATACTAAACCTTTTTTTGGAAAAGATTGTTTAACATGATTAATATAGTCTAATGAATGAGTTTTATTTAAAAAAAATTCATCAAATTTGTTGGGTTTTTTCCATATAAGATTTTTATTATCTACTTTTTTAAAATTATCAATTATTGCGGTAACCCTATCAATTTTTTCTGGATGACCATTTCCTGTATTATGGTTTTTATAAGTATCTGAAGTGATTAGACCAGTCTTCACTTAAAATAATTTTTTAAAACTTTTGAATATATTAAACTCAATTTTTTTAAATCAGTAAGTGAGACAGCCTCATCAACTTTATGCATAGTTTTTCCTACTAGGCCAAATTCTAAACAAGGAGCTATTTTCCTAATGAACCTTGCATCTGATGTGCCTCCAGTAGTTGAAAGTTTAGGTTTTATTTTAGTAACTTTTTTAATAACATTTTGTATCATAAATGTTGTACTATTAGGCTTTGTAAGAAAAGCTTCACCTGAAACACTGTAATCAATTTTATATTTAGATTTAGTTTTATTACACATTTTTTTTACAATTTTATTAATTTTCTTTTTAATGGAATTTGAAGTATGCAAATTATTAAATCTTATATTAAATGAAGCATATGCAAGACCTGGAATTACATTGTCTGCAATATTATTAATATTAATTTTTGTAATTTCAAGATTTGTTGGTTGAAAATCCTTCGTACCTTTGTCAAATCGTAAATCTTTTAGTTCTTTAAGTATTCTTACTAGAGCAGTCGAAGGGTTATTTGCTCTATGAGGATATGCTACATGCCCTTGAACTCCTATAACTGTTAATCGACCGTTCATACTTCCTCTTCGACCAATTTTAATCATTTCACCTAGTTTATTAGGATTAGTTGGCTCTCCAACTAAGCAAAAATCTATTTTCTCTCGTTTCTTTTTTAAATATTCTACAACTTTCTTGGTTCCATTAATTGCAACACCTTCCTCATCTCCAGTGATTAAAAGACTTATTGATCCATTAAATCCTCTATTTTTTTCAACAAAAACGCTTATAGCAGATACAAATGCAGCTATTGAGCTTTTCATATCATTTGCACCTCTTCCAATTAAATGTCCTTCTTTGATTGATGGTTTAAATGGATTTACTGTCCAATCTCTTAAATTTCCAGCAGGAACAACATCAAGATGTCCAGCATAACAAAAATTAGGACTTTTGTTCCCTAATCTTGCATATAGATTTTTAACTGGAGCATTTCCTTTTTCTTTGAACTCTAGAATTTTAGTTTTAAAGCCAAGTTTTTTCAATTTTTTTTCCAAAAATTTCATTATTCCAGCATCTATTGGAGTTACAGTTGGAAATCTAATTAGCTCTTTAGCTAATTGAAGTTCATTTATAATTTTCATCGAAACTATTCTCTCAAGAGATCGTTAATAGAAGTTTTAGATCTTGTCTTCTCATCTACTTGCTTAATTATTACAGCACAATATAGAGAAGGTGCAGTTGGGTTATTTTTATCAGGAAGTGAACCTGGTACTACAACTGAATAAGGAGGAATTTTTCCATAAGTAATTTCTCCGGTTTTTCTATTAACAATTTTTGTAGATTGTCCTATATACATTCCCATACTCAGTACGGATCCTTCTCCTACAATTACACCTTCTACAACTTCAGACATTGCACCTAGAAAAACATTATCTTCGATAATAGTTGGTAGAGCTTGCGCAGGTTCTAAAACTCCACCCACACCTGAACCTGCGGAGATATGACAATTTTTTCCAATTTGGCTACAGCTTCCTGCTCTTGCAAATGTATCAATCATTGTTCCTTCGTCTATGTATGCACCAATGTTAACGTAGCATGGCATTAAAACCGCATTCTTGCCAACAAAACTTCCTTTTCTCACTGGTGAGTTAGGCACCATTCTAAAACCTGCTTTCTCATGATCTTCTTTTGTCCAACCTGCAGTCTTACCCTTTAGTAAATGAGCTTTATCATACCAACTACTATATGGACCATTCAAATTCTCCATTGGATATAATCTAAAACTTAACATGATTGCTTTTTTCAAATGTTGATGAGTTATCCATTCACCATTTTTTTTTTCAGCAACTCGTGACTTTCCACTATCTAAATCATCAATAACTTGATTTATAGTATCTTTTAAAGATTGATCTGAACTGGGATTTATTTGATCCCTTTTTTCCCAAGCTTCATTTATTACATTTTCTAAACTCATAATTTATGAGTTTTTTAATAACCTTATTTCTTTTAAAAATAAAGAGAGATTTTCTATTTTATAGTCAATATAGTCTTTATCAGATTCTTTTTTACCCCAATATTCATTATTGATTAGCCAAACTGTCGTAGCCCCTCTTTCTTTTCCAATTGACAAGTTTTTTGCAATGTCTTCAATATAAATTGTTTCTTTTGGGTCAATATCAAATTTTTTTAACATCAGATCGAATGCTTTCGATGCAGGTTTTGGGCTGTATTCTGCATCTACTATATCAAATACATTTTCAAAGAGATCATCAATCCCCAAATGTGAAGTTATATTACTAACATGCTCACTAGAACCATTGGTAAAAACGAACTTTCTTAAATCCAACTTTTCTATTTCACTTCTCAAAACCACATCCTTTTCCATAAAAGATAAGTCAATATCATGAACAAAATTTAAAAACTCTTTAGGCGGAATGTCATGATGTATCATTAATCCATTTAGACTTGTATTATATTTATGAAAGTATTCGGTTTGTAATTTTTTAGCTTCGACTAAGTCAATTTTTAATTTTTCAGAAATGTATTGTGTCATTCTTTTACTTACTTGACCAAATACAGATTCTAAATCCTGATAAAGAACTCCATCACAATCGAATAAAATATTTTTTATATTTTTCATTTTCTTATTAATGTACCAGCACCTTTGTCTGAGAATAATTCAAAAAGAATTGAATGTTTTTTTCTTCCATCAATAATTCCGACACCTGTAACTCCATTCATTACTGCATCTAAGCAAGTGTTGATTTTAGGAATCATGCCCTCTGTTATAATTTCATTATTTATCATCTCTAAGATTTCTGAGGATGTAATTTCCTCAATGAGTTTTTTATCTTTATCTAGTACACCTTCAACATTTGTCATTAACAATAATCTTTTACATTTCAAAGATTTAGCTATAGCACCTGCAGCTGTATCTCCGTTAATATTAAATGTTTGATTATTTTTACCTAAACCTAAAGGTGATATTATTGGAACCGAACTTACTTTTATTATATCTTTTATTATATTTAAATTGATTTTACTTGGCTTTCCAACAAAACCAAGCTCCTCTGTTTCTGGAATAACCTCAATAACATTATTTTTTTTTGTATTTATTGATACCGCGTTTGATCCTTTTTCAATTAAAGAATTAACAATATCCTCGTTAAAATCGATAAGGACATCTTCAACTATATTAATAATTTTTTCATCCGTAACCCTTAAACCTCTAATAAATTTTGATTGTATATTTGATTTTTCTAATTCTCTTTTAATTCTAGGACCACCTCCATGAACTATTATTATCGATAATCCTAACTTATTTAGAATACTTATATCTGAAATAAAATTGTTAAAAATGTTTCTATCAATAAAAACGTTTCCTCCATATTTAATAACTATTAATTCATTTTTATATTTATCTATATATTTTTTAACCTCTTCGATGGAAGGACCATCTTTTGGTACTATTTTTTCTATTTCCATTTCTATTAAACAGTTTTGACAGTCGTTCTTTTGATTATTATGTACTGTTGTGCCATTGTTAAAATGTTATTTATAGTCCAGTAAATAACAAGTCCTGCTGGGAAAGGAGCTAGTATTACTGTCAAAAATAAAGGAAAGAACATAAATATTTTTGCTTGAATAGGATCGGGAGGCGTTGGATTTAGTTTTTGCTGCATCCACATTGAAACACCCATTAAGCATGGCCATACACCTATTAGTAAAAAAGAAGGGGGATCCCATGGAATTAGTCCAAATAAATTAAATATGGATGTAGGATCTCTTTCACTTAAATCTTTTATCCAACCAAAAAATGGCTGATGTCTCATCTCAATTGTTACAAACAAAACTTTATAAATTGCAAAGAAAAAAGGTATCTGTATAAAAATTGGAAGACACCCACTTATTGGATTAACTTTTTCTCTTTTGTATAATGCCATCATCTCTTGTTGGAGTTTCATTTTATCTTCTTTATGTAACTCTTTTAGTCTTGTCATTTCTGGCTGAAGAACTTTCATTTTAGCCATTGACCTAAATGAGTAATTTGCAAGTGGAAAAAATGCTAATCTTATGCAAGCCGTTATCATTATAATTGCTATTCCAAAATTGCCAGCTAGATTAAAGAAATATTGAATTGCAAAGAATAAAGGTTTCACAATGAAGTAAAACCATCCCCAATCTATTGCTAAATCAAACTTATTAATATTTTCACTCTCAGCATATCCATCAATAACGTTTACTTCTTTTGCGGCAATTATTAACCTAATCGAGTTACTTTTTGTCTCGTTTGCACCAACTTCTGTTGCATTAGTCTCAATAAAATTTGCTCTGAACTTATTTTTGTAATCAAAATCAGATCTAAAACTTTTATCTTTTTCGGGTATAAGACTCGTAAGCCAATACTTGTCTGTTATACCTAGCCATCCAGATTGTGCATTTTTAGAATATTTTTTTTCCTCAATATCATCATAATCCTCTTCAACTAATTGATCATCAAAAACTCCAATTAAACCCTCATGCAAAATATAAAAATTAGTTACATCAGGGGCTACATTTCTAATAATTTGTCCATATGGATAAAAGTTATAAGTTTTATCCGAATTATTAATTATCGTTTGTTTGATGTTAAAAAGATATTGTTTATCTATGCTTATTTCTTTTAAGAACTTAATATTTTGACTGTTAGTCCAACTTAATATCACTGGTGAGCTAGGTGTGAGTTTGTTACCTCCTTCAATGCTCCAAGGAGACTTTGAGTTTGGTAAATCAATATTTTTGTTAGTAGTTGCCCATCCAGTTTCTACATAATATCCATTATTAGACTGTTTAGGATTTAATAAGATTACATTATCATCTCCATTTAAAGTATTTGTATAATTTTTAAAAGTTAAGTCGTCTATTGAAGACCCAATTAATGAAATTGAACCTATAATTTTGTCATTTTCAAAAAGAACTCTTTCATTTTCTTTTAAAGCCTCATTTCTAGATATTTTAATTGTTTCTTCATCCTGAACTAATGATGGTGCATCCGTTGAAGAATTTTCACTGGTAATTTTTTTGTCACTCGAAATATCTTTTTGGTCTACCACTGCTGGTGCGAAGAATAGACTATAAAGTATTATTACGGCTGCGCTCAGAGATATTGCAGCAATTACATTTTTTGTATCCATAAATTACTTTTTCTTTTTAACTGGATCAAAACCTTCACCACCACCCAAAATTTTTATCGGGTGACAACTAAGTATTCTTTTAAATCCACTAATACTTCCTTTTAAAATTCCATTCTCTTTTATGCTTTCAATAAAATAATCAGAACATGTTGGAAGGTATCTACAATTATTACCTAGATACGGAGATATAAGCATTTGATAAAACCTTATAATCTTGATCATTAAAAATTTAATAAAATTGGTCATTTAATTTTTTTAAAGTCTTCTAGTGTTGCGTTTTTTATTGTTTCATAAGGATCTTTGCTAACAGATATTCTTGCAATCAATAAATAACAGTAATTAAGATTAATGTTAATTGATTTCACAGCTTCATTCATAATATTTCTTAGTCTTCTTTTAATTCTGTTTCTTGTTATTGCATTTCCAATTTTCTTTTTGGCTACAAAACTAATATTTAATCTATTATTATTTTTATCAGAAAGTTTTTTAAAGAAAATTGTAAAGTATTTGTTAGAAATTTTTTTTCCACTTAGAATAGACTTAAAATCCTCATTTTTAGAAAGGCTAACAATCTTGTTTTTCATTAAGCGTTTGTTAATTTTTTTCTTCCTTTGGCTCTTCTTCTTTTTAATACTTTTCTTCCACCTTTTGTCTTTTTTTTAGCTCTAAAACCCACAGCCTTTTTTCTTTTTCTGTTACTTGGTTGATATGTACGTTTCATTGTTGTTAAATTAATGTTAAATTCCGGTAGTTATACAAATATATATATATAAGTACAGCGATTTTTAATAAGTTAAAAATCAATGAATAGAGAAAAAAAAATTAAACTATTTTTAGGCTCTGCCTACATTTTGATAGTATTTGTTTTTTTAATGATTTTTTTTAATAACTTTTCTTTTCAGGATTTCTCAAGTTACCAATTAATAAGACAAAATAGAGAAGCTTTAGAGAATATTAAAAATAGTAATATTTTTTTATCAAGTATTATTTTTTTAATAGGCACCATAGTCTGGGTTCTTTTATTAGGCTTTGGATCGCCAGTATTTCTAGTTGGAGGTTTTATTTTTGGAAAGTGGTTAGGAACGGTACTAATAGTATTTGGATTATCTATTGGTGCAACACTTCTTTATATGTTTGCAAATTATTTTTTAAAGGATTTGGTTGAGGAAAAATTTTCATCTCGTTTTAGTAATTTGACCGAGAAGTTTAAAAAAAATGAATTTATTTTTTTTCTAATCTATAGATTTATAGGCGGTATTCCTTTTTTTATTGCAAATATTCTACCAACAATATTTAACGTCAAGATTAAAAATTTCTTTCTAGGATCAATAATTGGAATGACTCCACAATTATTTGTTGGAGCATCTTTTGGAGCTGGCTTGAGCAAGATTTTGAAGGAAAATTCTGAATTACCAAGTTTTTTCGAATTAATTTTTTCACCTGACATTTATTTACCAATTCTGGGAATTGTAATTTTAGTTATAATAGGTCTTTTGTTAAAAAAAAAATTTTATGCAAAATAACAATGGTGCCCCCATCCAGAATTGAACTGGAAACTCATCCTTACCATGGATGTGTTATACCATTTAACTATAGGGGCAATATTTACTTAAATTAGTGTATAAAATTAATTTTTTCAAATTATTGCCTTAATTTTTTTTTAAAATAAGTTATACCTGTTAAAGGATAATGTTATGGGAATTCACTACACATATGGAGCCAATAAAAACGCAAAGCTCATGGAAAAAAAAGCAAAAAGAGAAAAAAAACTTGCAGAAAAAAGAGCTAAGAAGCAGGTGAAAACTGGCCCAGTAAAAATTGAAGAAGATAAAACTATTCCTCTTGATCAGGTTATAACTCTTGATCATCTTACAAATCCCGACAAAAAATAAATAATGAGTTCAAAAAAGAATAATTTTAGTAAACTTGAACTTGCCTTAAGAAAAAATTTAAAAAAAAGAAAAGAATTCCAAAAAAAAACAAAGAAAAAAAATAAATAATGTCGGTCCAATCTGATAAGTGGATTATACAAATGGCCAGAGATAATGATATGATCTCTCCTTTTGAAGACAAACAAGTTAGAGGAGATAAAATATCATTTGGTGTTTCATCATATGGTTACGATGCGAGAGTTTCAGATGAATTTAAAATTTTTACAAATGTAAATTCCGAAATTGTCGATCCAAAAAATTTTAAATCTTCAAACTTTATTACAAAAAACTCATCTGAATGTATAATACCACCCAATTCATTCGTATTAGCAAGAACAGTAGAGTATTTTAAGATTCCTAAAAATGTTTTGGTTATATGTTTAGGAAAATCTACATATGCAAGATGTGGAATAATTGTAAACGTTACACCTCTTGAACCAGGTTGGGAGGGACATGTAACATTAGAATTTTCTAATACAACACCGTTACCGGCAAAAATTTACGCCAATGAAGGAGTTGCTCAATTTGTTTTTATTAAGGGCAATGAGGATCCAGCTGTTTCATATGCAGATAGAAATGGCAAATACCAAGGTCAAAAGGGAGTTACACTTCCAAAAATATAATAATGGACAAATTTATTGTTAAAGGTCCTTGCAAAATAAAGGGCGAAATTTCAATCTCAGGTTCAAAAAATGCTGCCTTACCAATTTTGGCATCGACAATCTTATTCGAAAGAGAGGTCATAATAAAAAATTTACCTCGTGTAAAAGACATAAATACAATGATAAATCTCTTAAAATCTCTTGGCTCTGAAATAAAATTTAATAAAAATAGAAAAATTGTTAAAATAACAAAGAAAAAAAAACAAAATGTTTTTGCATCATATTCGCTTGTTAGAACGATGAGAGCTGGAATATTAGTTTTAGGAGCGCTTGTTGCCAAACATCAAAAGTCTATTACTTCTTTGCCTGGTGGCTGCCTAATAGGGGCAAGACCTGTAAATTATCATTTGAATGCACTTAAAAAACTTGGAATGAAATATGATATAAAGAAAGGCTATATCCACGCGCATACGAAAGAAAAACTCAAAGGTGCAAAAATCAGATTTTCGAAAATTAGTGTTGGAGCAACTGAAAATACAATTATAGCTGCATGTTTAGCAAATGGAATTACCATTCTTAGAAATTGTGCAATTGAACCAGAAATAATTGATTTAATAAATTTTTTAAAATCAGGTGGTGCAAAAATAAAATTTATAGGGAAGCGTACTGTGAAGATAGAAGGTATTAAATCTTTAGAAAGTACAAGTTATTCAGTGATGTCAGATAGAATAGAAACAGGAACTTTTTGTGTAGCAGCATGTTTAACTGGAGGTAATTTAAAAATAAATAATTTTGATCCAAAAATTATAAAAACTGAATTATCATTACTAAAAAAAGTTGGAGCAAAAATTAAAGTAGCCAAAAATCAAATTCATATATCTGGTCCAAAAAAAATCAAAAATTTAAACAATTTAGTTACTAAAGAATATCCAAACTTTCCTACAGATTTACAAGCTCAGTTTATGGTTCTACTTTGTAAGGCTAAAGGCAAAAGTTCAATAACTGAGAGCATTTTCGAAAATAGATTTATGCATGTAGATGAATTAAGAAGATTAGGTGCTGAGATTTTAATTAAAAAAAATAAGGCATTTATTTCAGGTGATACTAACTTTCAAGCCGCAGAATTAATGTCTAGTGACTTAAGAGCGTCGGTTGCATTAGTTTTAGCTGCAATAGTTGCCAAAGGATCGTCCACAATTAATAGAATTTATCACCTTGATAGAGGATATGAAAATATAGAGAATAAACTAAGAAAAGTTGGGGTAAACATTCGACGTATTAATTGATGGAAAACCAGTATTTAAAAAAAATAATTGCACAAACTCCTGAAGATCTTCATATCATTTCAGCTTGCTGCTCTGAGGGTAAAGTTAATATTAACGATGTTAAATATTTAGCTTCTAACAAGATTTTCCTTATTTCAATAGAAAGATTTAGCAAAGAAGAGGAAAATAAAAATAAATTTATAAACAGTGTTATCAAATTTGAATTTATTAATTCGTCAAAATCTAA